>DYPH01000013.1 GCA_020720045.1 Sorangium cellulosum
TTTCGCGAGGACGTGTCGCACTCCGAAAAGGAGATTCCGAGCAGCTACCTAGGGTTTCTGGATGCGGCGGCGAGTTTGGTCCGAAACGTTACCCCATGCGGCAGTGACGACCCGTGCGGTATGCACGCTTCTTCGCGACCACCGTCTCGAAGTCGCCCTTGCGGTTCGCCCGAGCGACCTCGACACGCTGGCGCGCACAGCCGCGACCCTCGCCGACGCTGGCATCGCGACCTCGCTTTGGCCGATGGTCGACGACCGCGACGGACGCTGGTTTCACCGCGGGAGTCTTCGCCAACACCAGGCCCTTGTCGCTGCGATTTCCAAAGAAATACCGAGGTGTCATCGCGGTGAACTCGTCCTTGACCACGAGCCGTATTTCCCTCTTGTTCAGGCGCTCTGCTCGCCGTCCCCGTCGATGAGCGCCCTTGCCGAAGCCTTCCGCGAGCAGGTGCGCCGTGGCCGTGAGAACACCGCAGCGAGGACCGAACAAGTGTATAATGCATGGGTTTTGGCCCTTGAGGCCGACCACTTTTCCGTCGGCGGAGCGCTTGCGCCTACCGTGCTTGCCGGTCGCGGCGCCCCAAGATCGCCGCTCGGACTGCGGGCATATGTCGTTGAACGTATGGAAAGGGCAGCAGGTCTCCTCCCGCCCGCTGGCAGTGGGCGTCAGAGCACGATGCTCTACCGTTCGCTGGCCGAGGGCTGGTCGCGCGGGCTGATCAAACCGTCTTCTTGGCCAAAAATTCTGGAGGAAACGAGTCGGCGAGCCCTCGCACGATTTGGGGCGAACGCAGATATTTCCCTTGGTCTCGTTGGTCCTGGGGCCCTGGAGACGGAACCGATCTACAGGGATGAAACTGCGTTTGCAGAGGACCTTTCGATTCTCAAGAAGGTCGGCATCTCCAACTTTACGCTATTTGACTTAGGTGGTCTTTTGCGACGCGGCGCGGCGAAACGCTGGCTCTCCGTTCTTGAATAGGACGTCATGTTGCAGATCTCCCCCTTGCAACGGCCGCGTCTTGGATAAGAGTGCGCGCCTCTATGCGCCGCTTGCTTTCCGCACTCCCCGCCGTCGCTCCGCTCTTCCTCCTCCCCTGCTTCGTGCCGCTCCTTGGCGGGTGCGCGATGGACACCGGGACGCAGACGGACGTGGGGGAGACGCGCGCACCCATCATCAAGGGGAGCGACTCCGACGAGTCCCAAGACGGCGTCGTGCTCATTGTCGATGAAGGCTCCGGCGGTCAATGCACCGGTGCGTTCATCACGCCGCAACTCATCCTGACGGCGCGTCACTGCGTCTCGCGTACCGACGCCGGGTCGGTCTGCACAACGGACGGCCGCGCCGTGCAGGGGGGGCGCGCGGGCGCCGACAACGACGCGAAAAAGATGGGAATTGTGGTGGGACCGAAGGTCGGGCGTGGAAGCTCCTACGCGGCCCGCGGCTCCCGCGTCCTGCACCCCGCTAGCAACGTGATCTGCAATGCAGATATTGCCATTATCGAGCTCGCCCAGCCGGTGCCAGGAGCCAAGGTGATGCCGCTTCGCCTTGACGCGCCCGCCGAAGCTGGGGCGAAGATCACGGCGATCGGTTGGGGCGTGACCGACAAGACGGAGCAAACGTCAACACGGCAAACGCGCACCGACATTCCGATTCTCGCCGTCGGTCCCAAGGAGGACCAGAAGGCCGGCAACCTCTCCATCGGCATCGCCGACAAGGAGTTCGAGGTTGGCGAATCGATCTGTTCCGGCGACAGCGGTGGGCCCGCCGTCGATGTCGACTCGGGCGCGATCCTCGGGACGGTCTCTCGCGGCGGCAACGGCAGTCAGTCGTCGGCGCCGGCGGCGGCCTGTATCGGCTCGAGTACACGGAATATTTACACGGCGGTTGCCGGCTTTGGCGACTTCATTCGCGGCGCTGCCGACGACTTGGGTCAGCCGCTCTGGATCGAAGGGCAGGAGAACCCGTACAACAAGGGATTCGGTGCGGTATGCAACGATGCCCTCTCCTGCGGTTCAAGCCTGTGCACCGAGCAGCCGGGCGGCACGAAGACCTGCAGCCAGACTTGCGACGACGCGAACGCCTGTCCCGATGGGTTCTCGTGCAACGACGTCGAAGGCAAGAACCTTTGCATTTCTAACCTCCCCCTCGATGCCGACGGCAATCAGATCGTCACGAAGAAGAGCTGCGCAGTCACGCCGGCGCCGGTCGGTGGTTCAAGCGCCAGTCTTGCCGGGATCGCCGCCGCCTTGGGCCTCGTCGTCGCTCGGGTTCTCCGGAAGAAATCGGCGTAGAGCGACGGTCACGCTTCGCGCCGCTTCGCCAAGCAATTCGACGAGGTTGCGCGTGCTCTGAGGCCCTTCCCCATCGAGGGGGACGTCATACACAAGGACGTCCCCCTCTTCGCGTACGAGCGTCGCGCCACTTGCGTCGAGGATCCGTCGGACGCCCTCGTTTTCGCGAAGGACCTCCGCACGAAAGTTCTGAATTCCGCGAGCGACTGCGAGCTCGGCGAGCGGCTCCAAGAGCGCTTTTCCGACCCCCTTCCGCTGCATCGCATCGACGACCGTGACCGCCGCCTCAGCCACGTGGGGAGCCCCCGGCAGAGTGACGTAGCGGGCGACGCCAACTCCTCGTTCTTCCTTTAGATCGAGGGACTCGACGATTGCGACCAGCGCGAGGTGCCGCTCGCCGTCGACGGCCACGAGCCGATCGAGGAAGGACTCGGTCGGTTCGGATGCACTATACATCATAAAGCGACGGTAGCGGGACTCGGGCGAAAGCGACAAAATGCCGGCCCGGAGCCCTTCGCGGTCTTCCCGGCGGAGGGCACGGACGACGACCTGGGAGCCATCCGCGAGCGTCACAACGCGCCGAAAGCGGAAGAATTCGCGCCTCAACGACGGAGCGCCCAGCAAGTCACGCGTGCGCACGTGGCGAGGCTACCACGGTTGCTCTTGGTGTAGCGTGGGTCCATGTCCGAGCACTTTGATGTGTGTGTAATCGGGGCGGGGCCGGCCGGATTCGCAGCAGCGATGCGGGCCCACGACCTGGGTAAGCGCGTAGCTCTCGTTGAGCGGGGGCGCGTCGGCGGTGCCGGTATGCACCACGGCGCCCTCTCCTCGAAGACGTTCTGGCACCTCTCGAACGACTACGCGCGCGCCTGCCGCAACGACCGCGGCTACGCAACGAGCTGTGTAGATGTGTATTACAAGGATGTTCGCGCCGAGGTGGCGCGTGCGGTTCACGAGCGTGAGGCGATCTTCTCTCGCCAGCTCGCCGAACTCGCCGCGCCGGATGCGCGCGGCAGTTTCGTTGAACTCGTGCGCGGAACCGCGCGATTTACCGGGCCAAAAGTCGTTTGCGTACAAACGAATACCGGCGAGCGGACCCTTGAGGCCGACGCCTTCGTCCTCGCAACCGGCTCCTCGCCGCGTCTCCCCGACGGCGTCCCTGTCGATGGCGTTCACGTTGTCACCAGCGACGGCATCGAAGACCTCGAGACCTTCCCTGAGAGCTTGCTCGTCGTCGGCGCCGGTGTCATCGGCTGCGAATACGCGACTATTTTCGCGAATTTTGGCCGTACAAAAGTATTTGTACTGGATCGGCAACCGCGCATCCTCCCCTTCGAGGACGAGGATGTTGCCGCCTGCATCGCCGAAAACTTCTCCCGCCTCGGCGTCACGGTCCATCAGGGGGCGAAGCTTCTCGACCTCGCAATCCGCGACGGGGGCGTCGACTACTCGGTCGGCTACGCGGACGGTCGCGTCGTGAAAAATCGCGTTGCGAAGGCACTCGTTTCGACGGGCCGCGCACCGGCCGTTCGCGGTCTCGGTCTCGAAGAGCTCGGCGTCGCCTTCGACAAAAGTGGCGGAATTGCTGTCGAAGATGGGCAATCGACGACGACGCCCTGGCTCTGGGCCGTCGGTGACACGACGGCCGACGTCGCCCTCGCAAACGTAGCCGAACTCGAAGGGCGTCACGCCATCGAGCGCATCTACGGTCTCGCGTCGCGACCGCTCCGCTACGAGGCACTTTCTGCGATCATGTTCCTCCAGCCGGAAGTCGCGAGCTGCGGCATCAACGAGCAGACTGCGCGCGAGCGCAAGATCGCCCATCGGGTTGGTGTCGTCCAGAACCGACTCGTTGCCAGAAACGTAGCAATGCGGGCGACGGAAGGCTTCATCAAGCTTGTTGTGAGTGACGAGAAACCTCATCAAATTCTGGGGCTTCGCGTCGTCGGACCGCAGGCTTCCAGCGCGATCGCTGGCGTCGCCTTCCTCGTCGAGAAAGGGGGGACGCTCGAAGACCTTGACCGCCTCGTCCACCCGCACCCGGCGATCACGGAAGGGGTTCAAGAATGCGCGCGGCTTCTGCTTGGGCACTCCGTCCTCAAGCACGCCGTCTTCGGCGAAGACCTTCTCACCTTGCGCGCCTGGAAGCCGGATTGAAGTTTTCGGTGGATCGGCGCCGCCCCCCGTGCTCCGTCAGCGTGCGATGGACATTACTTTCAGCGATATCGCGGTCGACGGTGAGCTCCTCGTCGATCTCTCCGAGGAGCTCCTGGCGCCTTGGTCCTGGCTACCCTTGCCGGCAGGGGCGGTCGTTGTCGCCGCGTCGAAGGTCGGCGATCTCTTTTTTGAAGACGGGGAAGGCGTTGTGCATCGCCTCGATACTCACCTCGGGCTCATCGATCGCATTGCCGACAACGAGCAGGCTTTCTTTGAGGGACTGGAGGATAATCTCGTCCCCTGGTTTCGATGCGTAGTCGTCTTTCAGGCTCGCGAAATTGGGGCAAAACTTGAGGGAATGAACGTGTTTGCGCTCGGAAAGCCGGTTGCACTCGGTGGAGAATTCGATCTCGAAAATCTGGTTCATACCGATTTAAGGACTCACGTCCATTTTCAAGCAGAACTCCTTCGGAAGCTTGCCGAATTGCCCCCGGGGGGGACCCTGGAAGTCGAGGTTGTCAACGGACGGAGCGTCCCGCCGACTCCCCAGGGGGGCGCCCTCGCGGCCGCCAAGCAGGCGGTCGCCGACGAAACCAAAGCGGCCGCCAAATAAGCGGGCGATGGTCTGCGTGCCGCAACCGAGGTAGCCTCCCGCGGCGATGAGCGAGACCAGCCCCCAAACGACCGAAGAAGAACTCCGCGCCCTCGTCGATCGGATGAAGGTCGCCGCACGAAATGCGCCGAGCTACGAGCAGCGGCTTACCGCGCTGGAGAAGCTCGAAGACGTCATCTCCCGCAACAAGGAGCCGCTCGTCCAGGCGATTTCCGCCGACTTCGGCCACCGGTCCCGCCACGAGACGCTCTTTGGGGAGATCTACATCGTCCTCTCCGGCATCAAGTATGCGAAGGCGCACCTTGCCGAGTGGATGCAAATCGAGGAGCGGGATGTCGAATTGACGTTTTTCCCCGGGCGTGCCGAAGTTCGACCGCAGCCGCTAGGTGTCGTCGGCATCATGGCTCCGTGGAACTACCCGATGCAGCTCGCATTGGGGCCGCTTGTCGCAGCACTCGCAGCCGGCAATCGCGCCGTGATCAAACCCTCGGAACAGACGCCGAAGACGGCGGAACTGCTCGCGCGCATGATGAGCGACGTGTTCGCGCGTGACGAGGTCGCTGTGATCCTTGGGGACGCTTCCCTCGGGCCGGTCTTCGCCAAGATGCCGTTCGACCACCTCCTCTTCACCGGCTCAACCCGCGTCGGAAAGCTCGTGATGCAGGCGGCGTCGGAGAACTTGGTCCCGGTAACGCTCGAGCTCGGCGGCAAATCGCCCGTCATTGTTGGCGACGACTACAAGCTCGACCGCGCAGCCCTTCAGATCCTCTCTGGGAAGCTCTTTAACGCCGGACAGACGTGCATCGCGCCTGACTACGTCCTTGTCAAGAAAGGGAACGCTGAAGCGCTTTCTGCCGCTTTCGAGGCGGCAGTTTCGGAGCTGTATCCCGGTATTCCCAACAACGCCGACTATACGAGCATCATTGCTGCCAATCAGTGGAAGCGCCTTCAAGGCTACCTTGCCGAAGTCGAAGAAAAAGGCGGCGTTGTGAAGCGCCTCGGCGGAGAGGATGACGAAGAAAATCGGAAGTTTGCCCCGCGTATTCTCCGGAATGTACCGGAGGATGCTAAGGTTCTCGACGACGAGATCTTCGGCCCGATCCTCCCAATTGTTGAGGTTGAAAATCTCGACGCGGCCATCGCCTACATCAATGACCGCCCTCGTCCGCTCGCCCTCTACGTCTTTTCCTACGACGACGCCACGGTTGAAAAAGTGCTCGATGGCACCACGAGTGGGGGCGTTACCGTGAATGAAACGCTCCTTCACATCGCCCAGGACGACCTCCCGTTCGGCGGCGTCGGCCCGAGTGGGATGGGGCACTATCACGGCCGCGAGGGCTTCTTCACCTTCTCAAAGGTGAAGCCGGTCTTCTACCAGCCGCGATTGAACGCGACGGGGATCATGCGCCCGCCCTATGGCAAAGCGATCGACACGGTCCTACGCGTGCTCGTTGGTAAGTAACATTCGTGCGGAAACGAAAAGGCCCGATGCATCGAAAGATGCACCGGGCGATTTTCTTTGAAGTTGTATTTGAGCGGTGACCGAGATCTCGCTAGATCAACTCGCCGGTATGGCTCTGCTCATGGGGAAGAGCGGGGAGTTCCCTGTACTTAACGACGACGCGCGCCGTGAACGCCGTCGCGAAGGCGATGAGGCCGATGTCGTCGAGCCACCCGAGGACCGGGATCACGTCCGGAATTGCGTCGACCGGAGAGAGAGTATAGACCGCCGCGGAGACCATCGAGAGGACGACGAGTCCTTTCCCAAACACGGATGCGTTCGGGTCTTTGAAGTAGCGGTGAACGGCCCGAAACCAGCCGACCTTTTCGCCGAGTTGCTTCATAGCAAAGACGGTAAGTCGGTGTGCCCGCCTGGCAAGCGGTGTGGGAAAAATAGCTACTCAATGACCTGAAACGCGGTCCGCCCGACGAGCTGTCCGTCTTCGGTTTCCACATCGACGGACCACGAGCCGGCGAGTTTTCCGCCCAAATCCCGGGCATCGAGCGTTGACCGGAGTCGAACCTGGCCGTCTGGTCCAGGCACGCGTGCTGTCGCTTCCGTGCTCCGATGTGCGACCTCGCCATCGTGGCGCCAGATGTGGACGAGCGCGTCCCCTTTGCCGCCGGGGATGACAACGTCGGTGACGGCGAAGACCTGCTTCACGACCGACGTATGCAGGGTGCCTGCCTCCATGCTCAGGCGCCCGTCGTCGAGGACGGCAGGGCCGACGGCGCCGTGGGCGAGGTACATCGGAACGGGGGGCAAGAAACGTCGCCCTGCGTAGGCAGCCCCCGAGCCTGCGACCGACGCGGCTGCGAGAAGGCTGAAGAACCACGGGCGGTTGAGTGCCTTCGCGCGCACGTGGATGGTGAAAAAGGCGACGACGCTGGTGAACGACGCCACGAGCAAAGACACGAGGCTCCTCGTCTCCGGAAACAAAGCCGGGAACACGAGGTTGAGGCACGCAAAGAGGGTTACGCCGTAGAACACCGATGCCGCGATCCGGAATCGCATCAGGAAACGGTCAAATACGACGTCCAACGTCGACAGTAGGGCGCAGGCCCCGAGCACCAACACAAGGGGGAAATTGCGGGTGCCGTAGGTGGAACTCTTCCAATAGTAGGGGAGGAGGAAGAAAAGCATCCCCTGGTAAAGATTCTTTAATACGTAGGTGACTGCAAAGAAACCGAGCTTCGTCTTGGCCGGTGCGCCCTCGGTAGAAAGTTGATTTTTCCCTTCGCCAAAGAGGCGGAAGAAGAGAATCAAGAGCAGCCAGACTGCCCCCAAAGAAATGGCAAGAAAGCGCGCGTGATCGAAGCCTTTGTTGGCAAAGAGGACGACCGACGTACCGAGCCCGAGCGCATAGACCGAATGGAGCCACCAGAGCTTCTTCTCGTGGCGCTTGAGGAACGCACGAGTGTGAGCGACCACTTTCGGGACCTTCCGCGCGGGCGGTGGGACGACATCCTCGACGCGAAGCGGCTTGGATTCCCTGAGATTTTCGGCAACGCGTGGCGGAGGCGTCGACCCGGAAAATCGTACGTTCGGCGGCGGTGAGCTGCCGTCGACAGATCCTGTTTTTGGGGGGGCCGCGCTCACAGCCCGAAGCTAGCCGCTCTCGACCGCTGCGCCAAATGAACGGCAGGTCCTTTCGCGCGAAGCGCTTGCGGCATCGGTCGTCGTCGCAATGGTTCGTGAAATTCGAGAGATGCGCCTACCGCGAGCAGTCGTGTCGTCGGGACGCCAATGCGTGCATATTGCACAAAGATGCGCGCACGTGCCTCCGTTGTGCGCAGTTACACTCCTGCGCGCCGGTTCCTCACCGCCTCCGGTGGTTCCGGGCGGACGCGCGCGATTCATGCCTCCCTGCAAACCTCACGTAAGAGAATCGGAGTCGCATATTCGAACGTGGAAGGGGGCGTAAGCAGCGACACAACGACCAGGGATCCTTCATCATGATCAAAGAAGGATCCCGGATGGACGACGATGCCGCAGGTGCGGAGGAGCCTGACGCAAAAGTCCTCCTCGTCGACGTGGATCGGCAGGCGAAGCGTCGCATACCAGCCCCCTTCGAGGTCGCGGAGGGAGATTGGTGCGCCCCGCAAACAATCTCGTAAATATTGAAGATTCCTTGCACAGCGCCCGCGGATGGCCGATTCCTGGACGTCTCTACTCGCGAGCAGCGCCGGTAGAGCACGCTGGACGGGGGTGCTTACCGAAAGGAACGTATCGGCGATCCACTCAAGGCGTTCCAGCGTCTCTGTCACCGCTGGAGCCGCACCATCAACGACGATCCAGCCGCACTTCATTTGTGGAAGCGCCGCGAGCTTTGACAGACCCGATAAGGCGAAAACGAGACCGCGCTTCTCGTGGCCCGCCACCGAAGTGACCCTGGTTGCGTCATCTCGGAGCGGATAACGCGCAAAAACTTCGTCCGATACAATCGGTAGATCGAGGGACAGAAGTTGCTCTCGCTCGGTCTCCTTCAAATAGTGCCCGGTTGGATTGTTGGGAGAGACGACGAGAATCGCTCGCGTTCGATCCGTCTTCCTTTCTTCAAGATCTCGGACATCGATGTAGTGAGCTCCGTCGTAACGTACCGGATACGGAATCAGCTCAACACCGGAGAATTTCGCGAGAAAGTCGAAGAGCGGATAGGAGGGGGCCGGGACAAGAACGGCGTCGCCGGGGTCACAAAGGAGCGTAAAGAGCCAACTGTACGCCTCGCTAGTGCTGGCCGTCAGTACTACTTGTTCGGCAGCGACATTCGTCCCGTGGGCGCGCAGATCCGCTGCAACTGCTTCGCGCGCGGAAGGGAGCCCAAAGGGGAGCGGCTCGTAGCGCAGATTCTCTGATTGTTGGAAGGCACCAAGAATCGCCGCCGCATCGTAGGGAATGCCGGCGTCGGTCGGATTGGCCACCGTGAGGTCATACACCGGGCCGCTTGCGGCGCGTTCCGCGTGGGCCTGTGTGAGGCGGTTGGTCGCGGCGCCGACGGCAGTCCGCGCCGAAAACCGCGGGGAACGGGCGGCGTCGAAGGATTCCATGCGAGCCCTCTACAAAGGGGGCGCGGAAACGGCGAGGGGGATGAACACGTTGCGCAGGCGGCCCATGGCGTCGAGGCCCCTTCACGCGAGCGATAGATGAGGTTGACTATTGTTTTCAATAAGGGCGCTCGACGGTTGGCGCAACAAACCGGTGGGGGGGCGCGGGGAGTTGCGCTAAGCGGCCCGCGTGGCGACCCATCAGGAACTTCGTGCTCTTTTCGCGCAAAAACCGGCCATCCTCGCCCCCCTTGAGGACGTGAGCGACGAGGTGTTCCGCCGCCTTTGCCGCAAGTACGGGGCGACGATCTGCGTGACCGAGTTCGTCAACGTCGAAGGGCTCCTTCGCGGGTGCACGAAGGCGCGCCGAAAGTTAAACCTTTCGACCGACGACGCCCTCACCGCCATTCAAATCTACGGCGCAGACCCGGGGCGACTCGCCGAGGCTGCGGAGATCGCTGAAGAGGCGAACCCGCTCTACCTCGATATCAATTGCGGGTGTTGGGTGCCCAAAATCGCCGGACGTGGCGCCGGTGCCGGGTGGCTTAGAGAGCCTGCCGCGATGGTCGCGATGGCGAAAATGGTCGTCGAGCGCGTGAAGCTTCCGGTAACCGTGAAGACGCGGATTGGCTGGGGACCCGAGAGCGATATGCCGATTGTGGAATTGGCAAAACGCTTGGAAGATGCAGGGGTTGCTGCGCTCACGCTCCACTGCCGCACGGCGCAAATGGGGCACTCGGGGAAGGCCGATTGGAGTTGGGCGAAGAAGGCACGCGAGGTCGTCTCAATTCCGGTGATCGTCAATGGGGACGTGAAGAGCGCGGAAGATGCGCGACGTGCCCTCGACGAGACCGGTTGCGAAGGGGTGATGATCGGTCGTCGCGCCATTGAGCATCCGTGGATCTTTCGTGAAGTCCGGAGCTACGTTGACAAGGATATTCTGCTGGAGATGCCGACCTTTGACGAGCGGATTGAGCTCTGCAAAGAGCATTTGATTGCCAACGTCGCGGCGCGCGGCGAGGTTCACGGAGTGCGCGTCACACGCCGCCACCTCGCCGGCTACCTCTCCGGCATGCACGGCGCCGCCCAGCTCCGCAACCGCCTGAACACCTGCGACACCCTCGAAGGGTGCCTCGAAATTCTCGGCGAGGCACAACGCCCGCGCCCCCTCGGCGACTCGCCGCACGCGGCATGACTGATGCCCCGCGCCGGGTCGCGCTTTCGCTGGTGGAGGACGGCGCCCACTACGACGACGTCCTCGAACGCCTGCTCCGGGAGGCGCGGGTTTCCGTCTGGATCTCGACGGCGAATGTAAAAGATGTGCGTGTCGAGGCGCCGATCGGTACCCGAGATCGGGCGGCCGGGCGCTGGACGACGTTCCTTGCGCGCCTCTGGGATCTTTCGCAGAACGGCATCGACGTGCGGCTCTTGCATGGCGGGAAGCCGTCGCGCGCGTTCGCGGCCACCGAGCGGGCCCTGCTCGCCGAGCGCGGGAACGCGGTTACTGTTCGCCGTCCCACAGCCCACCACTGCATGCGGGTGCATCTGAAGTTGGTGCTCGTCGATGGGCGTTGGGCCTACTTTGGCAGCGCGAACCTCACCGGCGCAGGACTGGGCGGGAAGGGGGACGGGCGGCGAAACTTCGAGTTAGGAGCCATCGTCGACGACGACGTGATCCTCGATCGCCTTCAAGAGCGCTTTGATCGGATCTTTCGAGGGGAAGAATGTGCATCCTGCACGCTTCGGCGCGAATGCCCGGCCCCGCTCGACATCCCTAAAAAAACATCAGTGGCTCTATCGGCCACTCGCACGCGTCGTCCGAGAAAAACCGCCCCGAAGTGACCTCCGGGGCGTCGCGAGAGACGGCGGGCCCAATTGGATAGGGGCCGCGTCTGCGACGGATCATGCGGCCTTGGCGGCCCGCGCCCCTTCTTGGCGCTTCATGTACCATGCACGCGTTTCGGCGATGCGGATGTCGTCCCCTGCCTCGCCGGGGGTAAAGCTCGGCTTGAGGTAATCGACGACCGCCTTGCCAAGCTTCCGCCAAGGGATCATTTTGTAGGGATTTGTCCCGGTTTTTGAGCGGAGATCGTCGATGGAGCGCGCCTTGGTGCCGATCAGGTAGAGGCTCCCGCCGAGCCAGAAGGGAAAGACCATGAGTCCGGCGAAGGCGAGCCCGGCGCCGCGAAGGGCGAGGGAAGGGTTCACCCGCTGGAGGACGTCGAAGGCGACGTCTTGGTGCTCGATTTCCTCGAGCGCGTGCCAGCGAAGGAGGTCCGCCATGGCTGGATCCATGCGCGTGAGAACGTCGGTGTCGAGGGCGACGCGACCGAGGGTAGCCGTGAAGTGTTCCACCCCGGCCGTCGTCGCGAGGCGGAGCGCGTGGGGGGACTTTTTTTCGATAAATTCGAAGGCAAATCCTTTAAATACCTTGAGAAAAGAGTCTACGGGGTATCCCTGCTCGCGCATCTTCGCAAACACGCGCTCGTGCTCGTAGCCGTGCCGCCCTTCTTGGCCAGCGAAGTCGCGGATTGCCTTCACGAGCTCGGCGTCGTCGCCGACGCTGCCCTTGTAGTGATTCACCGAGCGGATAAAGAAACGCTCGCCGTCCGGGAAGAGCAGGTGAAGCGCATTGACGATGGAGGTCGCTACGAGGCTGTCAGCAAACCATCGATCGGGGAGCGAATCGAAGTTGAAGTTGGGGGTACGCAGAGGAATTTTGCGCTCTTGGGGTACTCCCGCGCTTGCAGCCACCGTCGTCTCCACG
Source organism: Sorangium cellulosum (assembly GCA_020720045.1). Taxonomy (GTDB): domain Bacteria; phylum Myxococcota_A; class Polyangia; order Polyangiales; family Polyangiaceae; genus JAAFHJ01. The sequence continues at coordinate 12,375 of DYPH01000013.1, forward strand.
CCTGCATCCTGGGAAATTTTCATCGTTCTCAAGCCTCCGTTCGGCACGAAAGAAACATAGGTGTTTTTATGGCAACGTCAAGACGTCGAAGCAATGCGGCCGCTAGCCCGGGCACCGGCAAGTGGGACCGCTCCCACACGACGCCCGAGCGTCGGAGCGAACAGCGTGCAAAAATCCTCGCCGCGACCACGAGCGTTGTGGCGAGTCGCGGCCTCTCAAAGACGACGGTCCAGCACGTGATTGACCTCGCCGGCGTCGGGCGGAGGACCTTCTACGAGCACTTCGACGACCTCCCGTCGGCGGTGCTGACGCTCCACACTGAAACCGGTCGGCTGCTTTTTCAGGCGGTTGAGAGCGCGGTTGCCGCGGCGCCGCCGGGCCCGGTGGAGAAGATTCGAGCGGGCGTCCACGCGATTTTGGCGATGATCGCCGCTGACGAAGACCTCGCGCGCGTCCTTTTCGTGGAAGTGCGGTCTCTCGGGCCGGAGCACGAAGTCCGTCGCGAGGCGGTCATCCAGCGCTTTTCGGCGTTCCTGCTGGAAGGGCTCGCCCGTGCCCACGCGAGCGGCGACGTCTCCCGTCCACCGGATGAACTGACTGTATTTGCGTTGGTTTCCGCTGTTGAGGCGGTCGCGCTTCGCTACGTCTATCGCCAGGAAGCGTCGCGTGCCGTGGAGGCGACGCAGGCGCTCGTGGAGCTCGTGCTGCGTGCGTTCCGTTGAGGGGCATCGGCCGTTCCGTGCAGATTTCCCGGCAGCGGGAATCCCGCGTTCGTCGGCCGGCCTTCGACAGTCCCAGCGGTTCTGTGTAGAGAGCAACCAATGCTGCCGTCGCCGCCTCCGTCGCGCCTCGACCTCTCGCGCCCCTTTCATCCGCTCCGGATTGCGGTCGTTACCGTCTCCGACACCCGCACTCCGAAAGATGACCGCTCGGGAGATTTGCTTGCGGAATACATTGTTCGCGACGGTCACGAGCTTGCGCGGCGGCTCCTCGTAAAAGACGATCGCGAGGCTATCGGCGCGTGCCTACGTGCCCTCGCAAACGACGATGCCATCGATGTCGTCGTCACGACCGGCGGCACAGGGGTGACCGGGCGCGACGTCACCCCCGAGGCCTTTCGAGACGTCTGCGAGAAGGAAATTCCAGGGTTTGGCGAACTCTTCCGTTGGCTGAGCTATGCAACGATCGGAACGGCGACGATTCAGTCCCGCGCGACTGCCGGTCTCCTCCGCGGGACCTACCTGTTCGCGCTCCCCGGATCGCCGAGCGCGTGCCGCGACGGCTGGGATCTCATCCTCCGCCAGCAGCTCGACTCCCGGCATCGCCCCTGCAACTTCGCCGAGTTGATTTCGCGCCTGCGTGAGTGAGGTTCGCCATCCCACACCCCACGGCGAACCTATGATACGCGTTCCGATCCAATGGCACCGAAAAGCCCTCCCGAATGGGAAACGCTGTTCGCGACTCTTCGCACGTTTCGCCGGGAATTCCCCGCGCGCGGCTGGTCTTGGGATGGTCGATTTCAGTGCATGACGTCGTCGTTGCCGGGCGAGTACGCGCCAAACGCGGAAGCCATCGCGAGGCGCACCTTTCGAGACGTGTATAATGCACGGACTCTTGTTCATGCGCCCGCAAATATTGTTGATCTCTGCGAGCGGACGGGGGGCCTCCGAGGCAACCAACACTGTTTCACCCTCGGTCCCATCGGCGGAGTGATCGTGTTCGGGCTTTGGTGGCCGTGGAACGACCAGGAGACCGTCAGTCTCCGTGTTGGTCTCCTCGACCTTGAGGCAAACGACGAGCCCTACGACACTGTCCGCGATATCTTTGGCGTTTCGTTCTGAGCGCCGCTCCGTGAACGAAGGAGATCGTCCGGGGCCGGTCCGTCTCGACCGAAAGAAGGGGGCGATGGCCCCGCTTCGCGCCATCGGGAAGCAGGACGCCCCCTGGGAAGATTTCTACCATTGGATTCTGTACATCCGATGGTCGTATTTCTTTTTGTTTGTGGCCGGCGCCTTCCTGGCAATCAATGTGGTTTTTGGATTCTTGTACCACCTGGATGCGCAAGGAATAGCCGGGGCGCGTCCGGGCTCCTTTGAAGACGCCTTCTACTTCAGCGTGCAGACGATGGCGACGATCGGGTACGGCGGGATGTCGCCGGCGACCCGATACACCCATCTTCTTGTCACCGCGGAAGCGCTCCTCGGAATCGTCACGACGGCGCTCCTTACCGGAGTCACGTTTGCCAAGTTCGCTCGCCCGAGCGCGCGCGTGCTCTTCTCCGAGAAGCTCGTGATCGGCAAGCGCGATGGAGTGCCGCAGCTTTCAATGCGTATGGCGAATTTCCGCGGGAACAACGTCGCAGAAGCGCAATTGAAGTTCCTTCTCTTGAGGAACGTTGTCACTGCAGAGGGGGAGCGCTTTCGACGCCCTACGGAGGTTCCACTTGTGCGAAATACTACAGCAGTATTCACACTCTCGTGGACCGCCTACCACGTCATTGACGAGAACAGTCCCTTCTATGGCGAGGGGGCGCTTCAGCGTCTTCGGGACGAGGGGGTTGACTTGCTAGTGGTCTTTTCTGGGCACGACGAGACCCTCGGGCAGACCATTTTTGCCCGCTACCGCTACCGGATCGACGACGTCGTGGTGAACGCGCGCTTCGTCGACACTGTCGGCGTCGATGACGATGGCGCCCGGACGATCGACTTCAGTCGCTTTCATGACGTTGAGCCGGAGCCGAGGACGCTGTCGTGAGCGACCGAACTCGCCTGCGCTCGGCGGCGCGCTTCTATCTCGAAACTGCCCTCCTTTTTATGCTGGGGAAAGGTCTCTTCCTGATCTTTCTCTACGCCATAGTGATGACATTTCCGAATGCCCATCAGGGGCAGACTCCGGAGTATGTCTATTACCGTCACAGCGCATTTGGAAATGCCCTGATGAGTTGGGATGGTGGCTGGTATCGCCGGATTATCTTGGACGGCTATGCCGAAGACGGGCGTGCGGCGTTCTTTCCCGTTTTCCCCTATCTCGTCCGCGCACTCGCATCCATTACCCACGCTCGGTGGACGACGGGGGTGGTGCTAAATAACGTCCTTACGGTCGGCGGCGCGCTCTTCCTAAGTGGTTGGATCGCCGAGAAGACCAAAGAATCGAAAGCAACATTCGTCCTTACGCGCAAGCGTGCTCGCGCCGGAGCGCTGCTTTTCTTGGTCGCTCCTGGGGCGGTATTTTTCACAGCGCTCTACACGGAAGCGACCTTCTTCTTTTTTGTAAGTGGTTTCTTCTTCTTCGTTGCACGACGGAACTATTGGGCAGCGGCGCTGTTTGGCGCCCTTGCAAGCGCAACGCGAAGCACCGGCATTTTTTTGGCCCCTGCGCTTTTTATGGCCACGGCAGTGGAGGTGATTCGACTTCGCACTGTCACGTTAGAGTCGCTCAAAAAAATTGCCATTGTGGCTGCAGTTCCTCTGGGGCTTCTGGCATTCATGTACGTCTTGCATGCCCAGTTGAATGACCCGCTCGCGTTTGTGAAGGCACAGGTCGGTTGGGGGCGAACGTCTGGCCACATGCCCTGGGACACTGTCCTGAAAGAATTGAAGGAGCCATCCTACGGGGATGCGCTTTACCGCGTCGACGCGCTTGCCGCCGTGGCGGCAGTCGGCCTCGCGATCTGGTCGTGCGCGAGTGGCGACGTGCTCGGTGGTATCTTCGTCGCCCTTTGCGCAATCGCACCACTCACGACGGGAACGTCGATGTCGATGTCCCGATTCCTCGTCGTCGTGCCGAGCCTCTTTCGTGCGATCAGCCATTTCGTGGTGGGGCATCCGCGCCGTGGCAACGTCGCGTTCTTCGGGATGGCCCTTGCCGCCGCCTATTTTGGAACGACCTTCGTCCTCGGCTACTGGGCTGGGTGACGCGGGCCTTCCGCTCCGTCGCCATCTGCGGTAGGTGCCGCCGCCATGCACCACCGCCAAAAGCGGCATGCTTAAGGAAAATCGATGTCTTCCGCACCCAAAGATCGAGTCCTCCGCGCGCTTACTACCGATGGCGGTTTCCGCGTCATCGCGGCATCCACAACGCGAACTGTCCAAGGGGCAATTGCTGCCCAAAAGGCGCCGTTCCCCGCCGCCGAGACCTTCGCCGACCTCCTCACATCGGCGATTCTTTTCCGCGAGAGCATGTCGCCGGAGTTTCGCGTTCAGGTGATCATGCAGGCGAGCGACCAACGGTCCCGCCTTGTCGCCGATGCACTGCCGGGGGGAATCACGCGCGGCCTCGTTACGCTTCCCGAGGGGCTTCGCGCGATGCCGGTCGGTCCGAATGGCGTGCTGCAAGTTCAGCGCACCATGGCGAACGGTGAAGTCCATACCGGTGTTGTGAGCGTCCCGGAAGACGGTGATGTCTCGCGCGCGATGATGCGTTACATGCACGAATCCGAGCAGATCGTGACGATGGTGACCGTCGGCTGTCACATCGAAAATGGCGTCGTCGTTTCTGCGGGGGGGCTTCTCCTTCAGCTCCTGCCGGAGGTCGAGCGTCAAAAGCTGATGGTCATGACCGAGCGCATGGAAGACTTTCGGGATATCCACCCGCTGCTTGCACAAGGCAAGGCGGACCCGAAGACGCTCATTGACGAGACGTTCTGGGGTATGGAGTACGTTCAAACGTCCGAAAGTGAGCTCGATTTTGGCTGCCACTGCAGCCCTGCTCGTCTCGCGGCGAGCTTGTCGACCCTTCCAAAGTCGGAAATCGAAGATATGATTGCCGCCGGTGCACCGCTTGAAATTACCTGTCAATTTTGCGGTACCGAGTACAAGTTTCATCCGGAGCAGCTCCGCGGGATGCTTGTCTCTCACTGAATATCCTCCAGGAAATAGCCATTGATTAAATACCTCGGATCGAAGCGGACGCTGCTCCCTGCGATCCTTGAGGTCTTTGCCTCCCTCGAAGGGGCGACGCGGGTTCTCGATCTCTTTTCGGGGACCGCCCGCGTCGGCCATGCGGCAAAGAAGGCCGGCTATCAGGTCATTTCCAACGACCACAACGCCTACGCGCACACGCTCGCGACCTGCTACGTCGAAGCCGATCGGGAAGCGATCGAGGTCGATGCGCTTCGCCTGATTGAGGAGTTTAACGCGCTTCCTGGGCGTCCCGGATATGTCACGAAGACATTCTGTGAGGATGCTCGGTTTTTTCAGCCAAAGAATGGTGAAAGAATCGACGCGATCCGCGAGGAAATTGCTCGAAAGAGCCTCCCCCGTGATCTCGAAGCGGTGCTCCTCGTGGCCCTGATGGAAGCGGCCGACCGCGTCGACTCGACGACGGGCCTACAGATGGCCTACCTCAAGCAGTGGGCAACCCGATCCAACCGGGATTTAACCCTTCGCCTCCCCGATGTACTCCCGCGCGCTGCCCATGGTGGTGGCGAGGCGCTCGGGCTCGACGCCCTCGAGGCGGCGGCGTCCCGCGAAGTCGATATCGCCTACCTCGATCCGCCCTACAATCATCATTCATACTTGGCGAATTATCACATCTGGGAATCGCTGGTTCGCTGGGACAAACCGGAGGCTTTTGGGATCGCTCAGAAGCGCATCGATGTGCGGTCGCGCCCGAGCCGCTTCAATCGGAAACGGGAGTGTCGGGAGGCGCTTGCCGCGGTCGTTGGTGCCGTTCGCGCGCGCTTTCTCGTCGTGTCGTTCTCTGATGAGGGGTTCCTCACGCGCGCCGAGATCGAGGCGATCCTCGCCACGCGTGGGGAAGTCTCAGTGATTGAACACGATTTTGCTCGCTACGTCGGCGCTCGAATCGGCATTTTCAACCGGCAGGGCGAGAAGGTCGGTGCGGTCGGCAAACTGCGGAATACCGAGTATCTCTTCGTCGTTCGCATCGCCGACGTCGGCAGAAAATCCTCACGGCGCCGCAAGAAACCCTGAAGATTTCTTCAAAAGTGGGGAACGTGAGCCCTCGACGACGAGTGATTTCTGGGTAAGTGTGCGCCGCCATGCGCCCGCAGCTCCTCCGCGCCACCCGCGCCTTTTCCGTTTGCCTCGCTATCGCCGCCCCCGCCCTGGCCTGCTCCTCGGTCGACGACGGCGTCGATCTAGGGAACTCCGCGGCGCCGATCATCAACGGCAAGGCAGACACGGCCCACCCAGGGGTCGTCTTCATCGGGATCGACTCGGCCGACGGTTTCGGAGGCTGCTCCGGTTCCATCGTAGACGTCGATACGGCGTCCGGGGTCGGGCTCGTCCTCACGGCGGGCCATTGTGTCACGCCGGGCAAGCCTACCATTGTGCTCATGGGCAATGATATCAGTTCGCCTACCGCGAAGCGCTTTGAGGTACTCGACTACGCCCATCATTCGAAGTACCCGGCCGACCTACGCTACGATTTCGGTATGATTCGTATTCTCGGTGTGGACGCATCGACGCCGAAACTCACGATGGTTCCGTCGACGACGGACGGCGTTGCTGCCGGCGTTCGCGTTACGAACGTGGGATACGGACTCACCCACCGTCCGAGCCAGTCGGGGGCCGACAATAGCGTTCGCAACACGACGACGGTCTCGATTTCGAGCGTCCAACAGATTGATATTCATTATTCGTTTGGCGGGACCGGCACCTGCTCTGGCGACAGCGGCGGCCCCGCGATCATCACCACCGGCGGCAGCGAAAAGATCGTGGGCGTCGTTTCGCGCGGCGACCAAGATTGCGCTGGTGACAGCATTGATGCTCGTCTCTCTTACGGCTTTGACTTCATCAACCAGCAGCTCGCGCTTCCCGCACCGGCCGAGACTTGCGACATCTGTGCGCGCCGAGCCGGCTCAGGAAATAACGTTTGTGCGAAGCGGCTCGATAGCTGTTTCGGGGATGCCGATTGCAAGGGCCTCTACGACTGCCTCGTCGGATGTTCTGGCATTTCCTGCCAGATCGCGTGCTCCAAGAAGTTTCCGGCGGGAAACGGGCCGCTCCTCGCCTGGCAAGCGTGCTCCTGCGCAGAAGCATGCACGACGAAGTGTGCCGGGAGCAGCGCCTGCGCCTCGATCCCAGCGTGCGTCGGAGACACCGGGTCTGGCGCGTGCGGGACGTGCACGAAATCGAGCTGCTGTGCGGAGACCGCAAACGCGGCTCGCGACAAGATCGGCAATCAATGCCTCACGAATCCGGCGATGGTCGGCTGCAGCACCAACCGCGCGTACCAGGCGCTCGTGAGCTGCAAAGCGACCAAGTGCAACTCGGACTGTACCGCGCCGACCGACCCAGGCACCGATCCCGATCCCGGCACAGATCCCGGCACCGAACCCGGCGAGACCGTTACGACCACGACGACAGGCTGCAGCGTCGTCGCCAGCGGACGATCTGCGTCCACAAACTCCCTCTTCGCGACGCTCGCCGTCGCGATCGGTCTCGTCGCCGTAGCCCGTCGCCGAGCTCGCCCATGACGGACGTGCGCACACTCCGAGGGCTCGGCGCTTCGCCGGGCGTCGCCAAGGGGCGTCTGAAGCTGCTGGCCCGCGGGGAGTCGCTAACCGGTGCGGCGCTTGCCGGGACGTATGTACTCTGCACGGAAGATTCCACCTTTTGCGAGCTTGCATCGATCCAGTCGGCAGCGGCGTTGGTGCTCCTCCGCGCAGGTGCGACGGCAGAGGGGGCCATCGTCGCACGCAGCTTCGGCAAGCCCTGTGTTGTCGGGTTTCCTGAGCTTCACGTCGTCGTCACGGCGACGGGAAAATCCCTCGTGATGCGCGATGGAATCGCGTTTCCGGATGGCACCGAGGTGCACATCGACGCTGCCCGTGGTCTGCTCCTTCTCGGCTAGCACCGGACGACAAACGATCCGCGCGCGGGCCGTTGAGCGCGTGGTAGCTTCATCCCATGAGCGGCGTCCCTCTCCGCGACCGCGCAAAGCAGCGCATCGGTACCGTCCTCAAGGACAAGTGGCGCCTCGACGCGCTCCTCGGCGTCGGCGGAACGGCGGCCGTCTATGCTGGCACGCATCGGAATGGCAAAGTCGCCGCCGTTAAGGTGCTTCGCCCCGAACTTGCCGGACACGAAGAGATCGTTACGCGGTTTCTTCGCGAAGGGTACGTCGCCAACAAAATCAATCACCGCGGCGTCGTTGAGGTGATTGATGACGATCGTGCTGACGACGGTTCCGTCTTCCTCGTGATGGAACTCCTCCAGGGGACTTCCCTGGAAAATTACTCGCGGGGCGGGGAGAGGCTACCGATCGCCGAGTCGTTGCGCGTCGTAGATGAATTGCTGGATGTGCTTACGCACGCACATCCGCTTGGCATCGTTCATCGTGACATCAAGCCGGCCAACATTTTTCTGACGACTGCCGGTCAGGTGAAGGTTCTCGATTTTGGAATCGCGCGTCTCGTTGAGAGCGCCGATCATGCCCACACGCAAACCGGGACGGCGATTGGGACGCCTGGGTACATGCCGCCGGAACAGGCGCGTGGTCGATGGAACCTCGTCGACGGACGCACCGATCTTTGGGCCGCCGGGGCGACGCTCTACGCGCTTCTTGCTGGCCATCGCCCGCGGCGCGCCGAGACGGTGCAGGAGGAACTGCTCCTCGCGATGACGCAGCCGATCCCTTCGATCGCCCTTGCGGTTCCGTCCTTGCATCCTGCACTGATCGCGTTTGTCGACAAATCTATCTCCTTTGAGATGGACGCACGCTTCCCAGACGCCGCTGCAATGCAGGCGGCTCTTGAGGAGGTTCGTGCTCAACTTCGTGAAGGAAATCCTACGTCTGCAGGGGGATGGGACACCGGTCGCGAAGTCTTCAACGGCCATTCTTTTCCACCACCGGCCCCCTCACGCCCGTCGCTCCCTGGCAGTTCCTCGGGCGCATTCCCCGCCCGCGAAGCAGAACCAGGTTCGATTTCGGGGGCCAGCGGCCCCGGGTCGATTTCGATTTCTCACGTGGGTCCTCCGTCTTTCGCGACCGGGGGCCCGATGATGGTCAGTCAGCCACCCCCGGACGCTGCGCCGCGATCGGGCAACGGAATTCTGATTGCTGTCGGCCTCGGCGCCCTGCTGGTCGTCGGGGTTGGCGGGACGATCCTCGTGCGCGCCCTCGCCGCGACTCCGACGACCGGCGCCGCTTCCGCAACCGCGTCGGCGCCGCCAGCCGCGTCGTTGACCTCCCCGGCGCCGACGGCGGCGCTGTCGGCGGTGCCACCGCCGTCGGTTCCCGCGGCGCCGCCAGCGCTACTGCCCTCGGTCGCGTCGTCGACGGCGGCTCCCGTCCCTGGCACGCAGGCTCCCGCCACGCCAACCAAGAAGCCGCCGACGAACTCCGGAAAGCCGACGAAGCCGGTCGATCCCCTCGACATGGGCCCGCACTGAGCAGCCGCTCTTTTACCGAGAATATACATGCAGTTTCGCGCCCGTCTGTTCGCTGCGGTCTCCGCTTCGGTTGTTTCGATCGTCCTTCTCGGCGCACCGGTCGCGGGCGCCGAAGATGCAACGAGTCTCTTCAACGATGGGCGCGCTGCTGCGAAGTCAGGAAATTATCTGGTCGCGCGCCAGAAATTCGAAGCGGCCTTCAAGCTCGATCCGGCGCCAGGGACGCTGCTCAACCTCGCCGATTGCGACGAGCACCTCGGGCACGTTCTTGAGGCGGTAAAGAGCTATCGGCTCGCGGCGGCCGCCTTCCCGGCGAAGGACCCTCGGCGGCCCTACGCGGTAAAGAAAGTCGCCGAGACGGAGAAGAAGATCGCGCATTTGTCGCTCGCTCTCCCCGCTGAGCTCCCCGCCGACGCGACCATCGTTCGCGACGGTGCCGTCCTTCCACGTGCCACTGCGACCGATAGCGTGGAGGTCGATCCGGGGCCCCACGAGGCGAAGATCGTCGCTGCCGGCCATAAGGAAGCACCCGCGACCGTCGTCCTCGGCGAGGGGGAATCAAAGACGCTTTCGCTCACCCTCGGTCCTGCGGAAATCGCGGTTTCTACAAAGGTGGAACCTCCGAAGAATACCTACGAAGATGTTCGTCCGCCGCCAGGAAATTCCCAAAAAACAGCCGCTTACGGTGCGATCGGTGTCGGTGCTGCCGGCATTGTTCTTGGTGCTGTTACCGGGATTGTCGCATTGTCGGCGGCAAGTACCTACAAAGAGGGGAAAGACTCGGGCGACTGCGTCGTCCCCGCTGGGGGCACGGCGGCGCGCTGCGCGAGTTCCCGTTACGTCGATGCCTACAACCGGGCAGGTACCTTTTCGACGGTGAGCACCATCGCGTGGATTGCCGGTGCTGTCGTTGGGGCCGGGGGCGTCGTGCTCCTCGTGACCGCGCCGCGCTCGGATGTACCGTCGAAAACAGGGGCGTCGCCCACCCTCGGTGTCACCCCCGTCGTTGGACCGGGGCTCGCCGGCGCAAGCTTTTCGGGCTCCTTCTAGCGGGACCTGTATTAGAGCCGCGCCATGGAATCGTTCCGCGAAGCGCTCGGCTTTCTCTTCCAGGCTCACCCGTGGCACGGCGTCCCCGTCGGCGAAGACGCGCCGGATGTCGTGACTTCTTATGTAGAAATCGTCCCGACGGACACCGTCAAGTACGAGCTCGACAAGCGCACCGGCCTCCTCAAGATCGATCGCCCCCAGAAGTTTTCGAACATCTGCCCGACCGTCTACGGCTTCGTCCCGCAGACCCTCTGCGGCCCGAAGGTGGCTGCACTCTGCATGGAATCGACTGGGCGCGTTGGGATCGTCGGCGACGACGACCCGCTCGATATCTGCATCCTGACCGAGCGCCACATCCCCCACGGCAACATCCTCGTCCGCGTCGTTCCGATCGGCGGCCTCCGCATGATCGACCACAATGAGGCCGACGACAAAATCATCGCCGTCCTGGAAGGGGATGCCGTCTTCGGGGGCATTCGCGACATCGCCGCCTGCCCGCCGGCTCTCGTCGAGCGCTTGAAGCACTACTTCCTCACCTACAAGCAGGCGCCGAATGGTCCGCGCCCCTGCGAGATCGTAGAGACCTACGGTCGCGCGGAAGCGATTGAAGTCATTCGGCAAAGCCGCGCCGACTATGAGGCCGAGTACGGCGATCTCGAAGCGGCCCTCGATGACTACGGCCGCAAAGGGCTTCGTTCGGTCCTCCCCCGGTTCATCAAGTAAGTTTTCTGTAGAATGCACCGATCGCAACGGCGAGCCCTTCGAGGGCGTCGTCGGGGATCGCGTGGTCAAAGAGCCCGATGCGCACCCCCAGCTTCCCGCTGGCGAAGCGTACCGGGCTCGTTCGGTATTTGCAGGATGCAAGCGCTTCGCCGAGGGCCGCCGCCCCGCCGCGGCCGGTTTCGGCAAGGGTGACGATCGGGAGCGGGGCATCGGCGATGGCGACCCCTTCGCGGCGGAGCGCCGCACGCAAACGCTCCGCCCGGCGGAACGCATCACCCACGAGCGTCGCGAAGCCGCTGGCTCCGAGCGCGGCAAGAAGGGCCACGAGCGGGAGGGCGATCGCCCCTCGCGACCAGGGAATTCCCTGGGCCCAGGGCGGATCGTCCTCCTTCGGCACGTAGGCGGCGTCGACGCGGAGGGCGTTCCCACGAGGACGTTCTGTGTAGAGTACACCGAGGCCGAGCGGGCAGTGGAAGGTCTTGTGGGGGTCGACGGAGACCGACGAACAGCGGCGGAAACGGGCGCGCCACGCGTCGCCGTCGGGGCCGAAGGGGAGGATTCCGCCCCAGGCTGCGTCGGCGTGGAGCCAGAGGCGCCGGCTCGCGGCAATGGTGGCGAGGCGGTCGAGATCGTCGAGGGCGCCGTCAACGGTCGTCCCGACCGTCGCGACGATCGCGAGCGGCGTGAACCCGGCCGCCAGATCCTTTCCGATGCGGTCGGTGAGGTCGTTCGGATCGATGGCGCCGTCGTCGCGGAGGCGGACGCGGACGATCGCGTCGTCGCCAAGGCCGAGGAGCCGCGCCGCTTTCGCCACGGCGGCGTGCCCCTCCTGCGAAAGGTAAATCCTTACTTTTGCCGAAGAAATACCGCGCGTTCGGTAGTCAGGAATCGCGGCGTCGAGGGCATAGAAGAGGGCGACGAGGAGCGCCTCGGCGCCGCCGGAGGTCGGGAGAGCGCCCTTGGCGTCGGTCCCGAGGAGTTCGCCGAGCTGCGCGAGCACCTGTCGCTCTTCGGTGAGCCAGACGCCCGCCGAGCGAACAGTTGCATGCTGCACATTGTTTTCGACGGCGAGCCGCGCCCCGAAGAGGGCCGCCGGATGGGGCGTCGTCCGGCCGAGGGCGAAATCGAAGCCGTCCTGGGGGCGCCCGGAAGTGAGCCGCGCGGCGAGGCGTTCCAAGGGATTCTCCACGAACAAGCTCTCGTCTTTCGCGCCGTTTGCCGTCATGGTTCCCTTCTTACCGGACACCGACCCACGAGGAGTGCAGCTTGACTTCCCCCCGCGACCCCAACGACGAGCGCTACATCCCGCCGAGCCATCCGCCCGTCACAAATCGCGAAGATCCTAGGGAAATTCGCTTTCGTCGTCGTCGGCGCCGCATCGCGCTCGTGACGACGGTCACGCTCGCGAGCCTCGCCGCCTACGGCACCTTCCGCGCGGCAAAAAGGTACCTCCTCGCCGACGGGGACATCGGCGCCGTCATCGCCGGCGAAGAACGGGAAGCGCCCGATTTTCAATCGGTCGACAAGAAGCATTGGCAGGCGAAGAGTTCCACCCCTTCTGTGCCGACCGCGGTGACCGACGCGCGCGAAAAAACGGCCGGCCGTTGCGCGCCGGGGATGGTTGCCGTCCGCGGAAAGATGATCACGGATCCCTACGGGAAGCAGAGCGAGGAGGTCGAGTCGCTGCAAAACGCCACCTGCGTTGACTGGATTTCGAAGGAATTCCCAGCGCGTTGCGCGAAGTTCGACAAAGACAAGTGGGCGGCGACCACCGCAAAGCTCCCCCGCAAGGAACTTGCATTCTGCATTGACCGCTACGAGTACCCGAACGTCGAAGGGGAGAACCCGATGATCGTCGTCTCGTGGAACGAGGCGAAGGCGGTCTGCAAAAAGGGCGGAAAGCGCCTTTGTACCGAGGCGGAATGGACGTTTGCTTGCGAGGGTGAGGAAGGGCTCCCGTACCCCTACGGCTACGAGCGTGATGGGGAGGCGTGCGTGCTCGATCGCCCGTGGCACCCCTTCAAGCCAGATGCGCTTGCGCCTCGCGACGGCGAGCGTGCCCGCGAGGAGCTGGAGCGCCTCTGGGAGGCCGATCCCTCGGGAAGCCACGCCAAATGCAAGAGCCCCTTTGGCGTCTACGACCTCACCGGCAACGTCGACGAGTGGACGACCTCCGTGCAGACTGCACCAAAATACAAATCGGTCCTCAAGGGGGGCTACTGGGGGCCGGTCCGCGCACGTTGCCGCCCGGCGACGCGGGCTCACGACGAGAATTTTGTAGCGTATCAGCAGAGTTTCCGCTGTTGCGCCGACGAACCGACCGGCGGTGCCGAGGTGGTCGCTGCCCCCGAGCCGTCGGTTGGCCGTGAGCCGCCGCTGCCGGTGCCGGCCGACAGCGCCGCCCCGGTCGCATCGGCGCTTGTCGCCCCGGCGGCGGCAGGGGCCCCGGCGATTGCTGCCCGTGACGACGACGAAGAGGCCGCAATCGCGAAGAACCCGCCCGTCAAGCTCCCGGCCGCCTGTAAGAACGAAATGGCGCCGAGCGATGCCGCCCCATTTACGCCGTTTGTATTTCTCGCAGCGGCGGCACTGTTAGGCCGCCTACGCCGGGAAAAATAGCTGATAGAGTCAACGCAGCACGCGGAGGCTCCCGCGGACGACGCCGTAGCCGCCTTCCGTCCGCAGCTCGCGGAGAACGGTCGTTGCGTCGGCTTCGCCGCTCAGGAGCCGCGTGTAGCTTGCAAGGAGCTGCTTCACTTGCGCCGCGTCCTCGCGGACGAGCTCAATCCGGAAGCGGGTGACGCCGCGGGCGAGGAGCTTGGTGGCGAGTGGCGCCGCGCTCTGCGACTTTCCGTGGAATACCGTATTCCTACAGCCGACGTCGGCGGCGACCGGGTGTTCCATGCCGGCGCGGTCCTTGAGGGCGAGCGTGTGGTGGTCGCAGGGGCGGCCGCACGTCCGATGGTCTTTCCCTTCCGAGAGGAGCGCTGCAAAGAGGCAATGCTCGTTGTGGAAGAGCGGCATCGGGTGGTGGAGCACGACCTCTGCGCGGCGCGCGAGCTCAGGATCGTCGAGGAGGGCAGGGAGCTGTTCTTCGTCGAGATCAAAGCTCGGAACGAACGCATCCAGGCCGCGACTCAATACCTCATAAGCGGCGATCCGATTGGCGACGTTGAGCGAAAAGTCGCCAATGCGAAGCGACGTGTTTACGTCGGTCTGTCGTGACCCGAGCTCGTAAAGAGCGCCAAGGCCCCGAACGAGGTAGCCATCGGCCTTCAAGTCCTCGAGGTACTTGTCGATTTTTTCCTCGCCTGGCTTACGGATGCGCGGCGGCGCCAGCGCGATCGGCGTCGAACCGCCCCGGGAATCGCGTGCATGCTGCAACTTTCGCAGCAAGGGACCGGTCCCGGTGAGCTCCAGGAGATCGAGATAAATGCCGGCCGCGCCGGCCTCAATCGCGGCGAGCGCTTGCGCTTCGTTGCGTGCGAGCACCCAAAGGCCCGGCTTTCCGTCGCCCTTGCCCCCCGGGTTTCCCGGCAGCGCCGGGCGGAGGTTGGCCAGCACCGAGGCGGCCGTTGCGTCGGTCGTGGAATGGCTCCGTTCGGCGCCACGATCGAGCGCTTCGGTAAGGGCGCGGCGGAGGCGCTTGAGTTCTCCAACGGGTACAAAAAGACCGGTACTTGAAAGGTTTACGACCAGCGAATGCAGGCGGTAGCTCGTGTCCCCGAAGCCGCCGAGCTTGTCGCGGAGGAGCGCTTCGTCGAGCCCCTTTGTGGCGGCACGGGCGAGCGGCATCGTACTCGTGGCGGTGGCGATCCGGCCGTCGTCGGTGCGTGCGTGGACGGTGAGCGGCGCCCCTTCCTCCCCTTCCACAACGAGCGTCAGCGGCTCCCGGGCGGCGTTCCCTTCGTTCTCCGTACGGACGTCGTCTTTGGCCTTCGGG
This sequence comes from Sorangium cellulosum, assembly GCA_020720045.1. Taxonomy (GTDB): domain Bacteria; phylum Myxococcota_A; class Polyangia; order Polyangiales; family Polyangiaceae; genus JAAFHJ01. The sequence continues at coordinate 27,450 of DYPH01000013.1, forward strand.
AGCGCGGTGAGGAAGGCGCGCCGACCGGCCGGGATATCGGGGATTTCGACGTCCGGCCCGAGCCAGACGAGCGCCTCTCCGCCTGCAATTTCAGGGTGATCGACGCCCGCCTGCTCCACGAACCAGATGCGGCCACCGACTTCCCCAGCGCCGGCGAAGCCCCCTTCGATGAGGAGACCGTCGCCGCGACCGACGGAATGTGTGAAGGTTACACGCAATAGCCGCTTCCGCCCGCGCGCGACTACCTCTTCGAAGGTCCCGGCGGTGAGGCCGCGGTGGTCGCAGTGGCGCCCTTCGACGAGCGTCTGGTGGTTGATCCCCTGCAAAAAGCCCAGCCCCGAGCCACGTGTGTAGGTTGCAAGTGCCCGTTCACGCGCCACCTCGGAAGGGGCATCCCCCTCGCCGTAGGCGGCCGCGACCGACTGGCGGTAGAGGCGCGTCGTCGCCGCGACGTACTCGGGCCCCTTCAGGCGCCCTTCGATTTTGAGCGATGAGATGCCATGCGCCACGAGCGCTTCCACGGCGTCGACGGCGAACAAATCCTGCGGCGACAGCAGGTAGGCCCGGTCGCCAAGCGGTTGAATTTCCCCGTCAACGACCAGCTCGTAGGGGAGGCGGCACGCTTGAGCACAGGCGCCGCGGTTGGCGCTCCGTCCGCCGATCGCTTCCGATGTGAGGCATTGCCCCGAGTAGGCGACGCAGAGGGCGCCATGGACGAATATCTCGTACTCGACCTCGGGGACCGCCGCCGCGATGGCGCCGATTTCCTCGACGGAGAGCTCGCGTGCGAGGACGACGCGGGTGGCGCCCAAGGAACGTGCAAACTGCACCGAGCCCGCATCGGTGCACGTCATCTGCGTCGAGGCGTGGATCGGGAGCGTCGGCGCGATTTCCCGGACGAGGCGGGCGACGCCGAGATCCTGCACAATGACCGCGTCAGCACCGGCGGCCGCAACCGCCCGAACGGTCTCTTCGAAGCGGGGCCATTCCTCCTCAAATACAAGTGTATTTAAGGTGATATACCCCTTCACTCCATGGCGATGGAGGTGGTTGAAGGTCGCAGAGAGGCCGGCGAGCGTGAAGTTCTTCGCCCGGTCGCGGGCATTGAAGCCGTGGACCCCGAAGTAGATCGCATCGGCGCCGGCAGCGACGGCCGCCTCCAGCGCCTCTTGCGTCCCCGCCGGTGCCAACACCTCCGTGCGCCGCCCCTGCCGAAGCCCGCCATCGCCAGCCTGGCCCATCAGAGCGCCTTGCCCATCACGTGGTAGCCCTTGTCGACGTAGATCGTCGACCCCGTGATCCCCGAGGCGAGCGGGCTCGACAAAAATGCTGCCGTATCACCGACTTCGCGTGCTTCCAGCTCTTGCGGGAGTGGCGAGTTCGTCTTTGCGTAGGCGATCATGTCGGCGATGAAGCCGATCGCGCTTGCGGCGCGCGACGCGTGGGGGCCGGCGCTGATCGTGTTGACGCGCACGCCCCACTTTCTGCCCGCCTCAAAAGCGAGGACCTTCGTGTCGCTCTCGAGGGCCGCTTTCGCAGTGCTCATCCCGCCGCCGTAGCCGGGGATCACGCGTTCTGCCGCGAGGTAGCTGAGCGAAACGACGGAGCCCCCCTCGCGGAGGAGCGGCCCGAATCGCTGCACCATGGAGATGTTCGAGTAGGCGCTCGTGCCGATCGCGGAGAGGTAGCCCTTTCGGCTCGTCTCGAGGAGCGGGTTCTTCACCTCGGGACCGTTCGCCAGCGAATGGACGAGAATGTCGAGGGGGCGCTCGCCAAACTTAGCGACGATCGCGTCGGCGGCCCCTTGGATGGATACGTGGGAAAGTTCCCGGTAACGCTTGCTTTCCCGGAGTTCCGTCGGCACGTCCTCCTCCACGTCGAAGTCGGCGTCGAGGGGGAGGATCTCTTCGAAGGTCATCTTCTCGCCGGTCGAAAGCGTGAGGGATGCATCGAGTTTGCCGCGCGCGAGAATCGTCCGAAAAATCCCGAGCGCCGGCGGCCAGGTCCCGACGATGACCGTCGCCCCCGCTTCGACGAGCGCTTTGGCGATGGCGAAGCCGAAGCCGCCGTCATCCGCAACCCCGGCCACGAACGCACGTTTCCCACGAAGATCGATGGAGAGCATGGTCGCCCTCATCCCCCCTTTCGACACCCAACGTCAAGCCTGCGGGAAGAAGGGGAGGGGGTCGACGGTTGCCGGCTCACGCGTTACGAGGGGTCTCGTTCGCCGAAAACGCCCAATGCCCGGTCTCGATCGGGCCTCTTCTTGCGGAATTCCCAATGAACCAACGCCGAATCGGTGCCTCCTTCGCCGCCGCGCTGCTTCTCTCCTCGGCCTCGCTCGTTACGCTTTCCGCCTGCAAATCGACGGCAGGCCCTTCCGAACGGGCCGTCCCCGTCAAGGACGCTGCCGAGGAGCTGAAAAAGGCGGGGGTGGACGACCGCGCGATCGCACCACTCACCGCCGGTTCCCGCATTGAAGACGAAAAGAATACGATTTCTGTCTTCCGAAATGCGGCCGATGCGACCGTCTTCGTGACCCAAAAAGCCCGCATGGTCGTCGACTACTACGGGAATACCGAAGAAGTCGCTGCAGGCTCCGGATCTGGATTTGTGTGGGACAAGGAAGGGCACATCGTCACGAACTACCACGTCGTGGCCGACGGGCTCGGGAACCGCGGCTCCTTCACCGTCACCTTCCAGAATCAGAAGGTGTATAATGCAAAGGTCGTCGGCGTTGAGCCCCGGAAAGACATCGCCGTTCTCAAGATCGAAGCCCCGGCCGAAGCGCTGCAACCGGTGAAAGTCCCAAGTGATTTTCATCTCGAGGTCGGTCAGAAGACGATCGCCATCGGAAACCCCTTCGGTCTCGACCACTCGCTGACCACCGGCGTCATCTCTGCGCTCGGTCGCCAGGTGATGGGGGCGGGGAACGTCACGATTCGTGACATGGTGCAGACCGATGCTGCGATCAATCCTGGAAACTCGGGCGGTCCTCTTCTTGATTCTTCCGGTCAGCTCATCGGGATGAATACGATGATCTTCTCGAAATCGGGGAGTTCAGCCGGCATTGGGTTTGCCGTCCCCGTATCGACGATCGCGAAGATCGTCCCCCAGATTGTGAAGAGCGGGAAGGCGGAGCAGGTCGGCATCGGTGTCGCCCTCTTTCCTTCGGGCTTCGAGCGCCGCCTCGGCATCGAAGGGGTGCTGATCAAGAACGTCTCTCCGAACGGACCGGCGGCGAAAGCGGGGCTCCGCGGCACCAAAAAGGGCAACGACGGCGAGATCATTTTGGGGGACGTGATTACGGCGGTCGATGGACAAAAAGTGAAAGATTTTGACGATCTGTACAACTCCATCGATAAGCATTCGGCCGGCGAGAAGGTCGACGTGACCGTCAAGCGTGGCGAGGAGACGCTGGTCCTCAAGGGCATCGACCTCGTCGTGCTCGACCTCTGACCGCAATGTGTGGCCGCGTCCGCATCGACGACGACGGCGCGGCCATCGCTGCCGCCATCGGGGCCGCCCTCGGCGAAGGGGCGGCCTCGTTTTCTGCGGGGGAGATGCATCCCGGCGGGCGATGTCTCGTTGCAATTTCGACCCCTTCCGGACTGCGACTCGGTCCGCTCCGTTGGGGGCTTGCACGCGCGCCCAGCCCGGCAGCCTCGCGGGAACTTGTGTATCATGCACGCGTTGAGACCCTTCACCGGCAGCCGCTGTTCCGCAAAGCAGCCGCGCGACGTCGGGGATTTCTCCCGGTCCACCGCTTCGACGAGTGGAACTCGTCACGGGTCCGCTTCGGGACCGCCGTTGACCACGGGGCGCTCGTGCGACTTGGCATCGTGTGGAATGGCGATGGCTTCGCGGTTGTGACGCGCGACGCCTACGGCCCACACATTGCGATACATCCCCGTATTCCTTTGGTGATTTCTGAAGTGCTCGTTGACCGTTGGTGCAGCGCGACGCCGCTGGAGACCTTCCTTCCCGAGCTTCTCCTGCCGGTATCCGGCCTCGTCACTACGCAAGTTCCCGCGAGCGTCGATCCCCGTCAGCGGACGCTTTTCTGAGTGTCCGTCACGAAAAAAGAACGTGAGCCTCCGCCCGGCGAGACACCCGATCGGAGAACGCGCTAACCGAGCGGCGTGTCTGACGAACTGCCCTCGACGACCCGGCTGAGCCCCTTTGCGCTTGCCCCCGAAGACCTCGCGACGCGCCACCCGCCGAACGACCCCGCCTATCTTTTTCGGAGGCTCCTCCGCGTGCGAACGTGGCGTGACGGCCTGCCCGACCTCGGTACCGAAGGGCGCGCCCACGTCGCCGCCCACTACGATCTCGCGCTACCCGAAGTTATTTCCCAATCTTCTTCGGATGATGGCTCGACGAAGCTCCTCCTCAAACTCGCCGACGGGGCCGAGATCGAAGTCGTCCACATGCCGCGCGCCGTGAAGAACCCGCGCGTGACGCTCTGCATTTCGAGCCAGGTCGGCTGTGGAATGGGCTGCCGCTTCTGCGCCACCGCAACGATGGGCTTCCGTCGGCAGCTGACCGCCGCCGAAATCGTCGCCCAGGTCCTTGTCGCGATCCGGGAACTTGGGCCGGCAGACAGCACCCGAATTACGATTGTTTTCATGGGGATGGGGGAGCCACTCCAGAACCTCCCCGAGGTCTCCAAAGCGATCGCCATTCTCGCCGACGAGCGCGGTCTCGGCATCCCGGTCGGCCGGATTACGGTGTCCACGTCCGGACTTGTCCCGCAGATCGACGCCCTCGCTCAGCTCGCTGTGCGCCCCTGTCTCGCCCTCAGCCTCAATGCGACGACCGACGCGATCCGGTCGTCGATCATGCCAGTTGGAAAAACGTGGAATCTGCAAGCACTGCGCGAAGCATTGCTCCGATTCCCCCTCCGGTCTCATGAGAAAATTACGCTGGAATATGTGCTTCTTGCGGGGGTGAACGACAGCGACGAAGACGCCACCCGCCTTGCCGCGTTCGCGACGGGCTTCCGCCATGTGGTGAACGTCATTCCGTGGAACGCTTGGGAAGGTGTGCCCTACACGGAAACGTCCGAAGAGCGCCTCCAGGCCTTTGTGAAAAGGATGCAGGATGCAGGCGTGCTTGTGACCGTGCGCCGCTCGCGGGGGCGTGACGTGGCGGCCGCGTGCGGGCAGCTCGTGCGCGCCCAGGAAAAGAACCGGCGTTCGCCGCGACTTCCAGTGATGCTCTGATGGTGGTCGTCCTCGATGGACCGTTGGGCAGCGAGCTGACCCGTCGCGGCGTCGCTACCGGAGGAATTGCCTGGAGCGCCGACGCGAACCTAAGCGCCCCCGACGTGGTCGCGTGCATTCATCGGGAGCATGTCGCCGTCGGCTGCGACCTCATCCGCGCCAATACCTTTCGCGCGCGCCCCGAGCGCCTCGCCGAATGGGAAGCATCTCTCGATGCCGCGGTCGTCCTCGCCAAAGATTCCGCGGGAACGTTGCCCGTTTACGGATCGGTGGCCCCCTTTGGCGACTGCTACGAGCCGGCGACGCCCGACCTTTCAGCCGCCCGACGGTCCCACGAAGCGGTCATCGACCGTCTCCTGCGTGCCGGCGTCGATGGGCTCGCCTTCGAGACGTTTCCAAACGCAGAAGAAGCGTGCATGGTGCACAAAATTGCGCAGCAGGCGGGGCTCCCGTTCTGGATTTCGCTCACCGCGGGGCCGAGTGGGAATGGGACTTCCCCCGCGGAACTGGCAGAAACTGCGCGGCAAATTGCACCGGGGGCGCGGTGGGTTGGGGTCAATTGCATCGCTGCCTCGCTCATCGCGCCGTTTGTCGATGCGATCGCGGAAACGTCGGTTCCGGTTGCCGCCTATCCGAACGCGTCCCGCTGGAATGAGCCACCGCTCGGGCCGGCCCCGTTTCTCGCCGCGATCGCCGCACTCCCGCTCGTCGCGGTGGGGGCGTGCTGCGGAGCGTCCCTCGAGCACCTTAGGGCGCTTCGCGCCGCTTTCTGGCCGCCTTCAACGCGGTAGTTGGGCGCTTCCCGGTCGGTTCTTGAGGCACCTGTGCCGGGGCACTCGACTTTTTTGCCGCGACTTTCTTCGCTGGTTTCGCAGGGATTGAGGGGGACGGCTTCTTCGGGGGGGCCGTCGTTTCGGCAGCATTCTTTCGAACTGCCGCTCGCTCTGCACGAGCTTTCTTTCGTGCCTCTTCGTGGGCAATAGCCTCAGCAACCAACTTTGGAGCGAGAAGAGTCCCACGACATAGCTCGCTGCTGCAGCAGCATGCGTATCGCTTGACGTCGGCCATGGTAATGGGGCCTTCAAGCTCGTAGGCATAGTCGTAGAAAAGCTCTTCCCCCGCATCGATCGTCCGTAGCGCGTGGATAAAGATACGCTTTCGGACGTTACGTGCTTCGCAATTGGGGGCACACCCGTGATTGATGTACCGTGCGTCGTTGCCGATTTTTCCGCCGTCAATGCAGGTGTCGGCGTCGACGGCGAACAGGTACGTATGATGGCGCTCCATCGCTTCATCATCGTACCGGCGCCCGGCCTCTACGTGCCCGATCCGTTCCCCGGTGTACTCAAGGATCCGTTCCCCCTTCCGTAGTCGCCGCGCGGCGAACACTCCCCGGCCTTGAATGGGGGACTTGCGAACGACCCATGAGACCTCACTCGCGCGTTCTGCGACGACATTTGTCGGGAGGACTTTTGTTACGGCTGCCGCTCGTTTCGACGGGACTTTCGCGCCCGTTCGATGGGCGGTCTTCGCCGTTTCGGAACGCCCGTGGGGAACTTGCGCAGCCGGCTCCTTTGCCGGCCGTACACGGGGCGTCGTCTTCATGAACTGTAACCGGCGGCCTGCAAAGTGTAGTGCGGAAGCAGCATCGAATCGGCCACCTTAAATTGCATAGCTGAGAGGTGCATCAAACTTGACGGCGGGCGGTAGTACCATTGAAAGTACACGTCCGTTGGAGATTTGTTGTCGTGTAGGGGAACCGTCGACTAAGTGGGGACCGTCGATGGTTCGGCACGCGGAGTGCTCAGCCGCTTGCGACCCTGCATCGGGGGTATCCCCCGGCTCGCCCGCACCCGACCCGATTGTTGCAGTTGCAACGACCCGGGGCGGCCGGCCCCAGGGCCCAGAGCCACTACTTTTCTCTTTTCGAATTCTCGACTTCGACGACCGAGCCCGCTTCATCGAGACCAGGACCGGATAATGAACGCAAAACGACTGATCACGAGTTTCGCTTTCCTCGCAGCGACCGGCATTGTGCCGACCGCCTTCGCCCAGACCGCCAGCAACACAGGCTTTGCGGTCAACCGCTTCGAGCCTTCGGAGCGCGGCAGCGAGTGGTTCGCCCTTGAGTCGCTCGACTTCCGCGGCAAGGCGCGCCCCGCCGTCGGTATCGTCGCCGACTACCAGTACCGCCCGCTCGTCATCTACGGGTCGGACGGCGAAGTGAAGCGCAGCGTTGTCCGCAACGTCCTCACGACGAACGTCGGCGCCAGCTTCGTCCTCGCTGAGCGCCTCCGCGTCAGCGCAAACCTCCCGGTCGTCGTCTTCCAAGACGGCCATCAAGGCACCCTCGGCGGCCAGACCTACGCGGCTCCGAAGAACCAGCAGTCGATCGGCGACCTCCGCTTCGGCCTCGATCTCCGCCTCCTCGGCAAGTACCAGGGCCCCTTCAGCCTCGCCGTCGGCGCCCAACTCTGGGCCCCGACCGGCTCCCGCAACGACTACACTTCTGACGGCAAGATCCGCATCGCCCCGCGCGTGTTGGTTGCCGGCGAAGTCGGCTCCTTCGCCTACGCTGGTCGTGTAAGCTACATCTATCGTGGCACGGACGCGAATAACTACGCAAACGGCCCCCTCGGCAGCGAGCTCGGCTACGCCGCCTCGATCGGCTTCCGCGTCGCCGACAAGAAGCTCGTCGTCGGTCCCGAAATCTTCGGCTCGACGGTCGTCACCTCCAAGGACCCGGTCGACCTCTTCGCGAAGAAGACCTCCCCCCTCGAAGGCATCATCGGCGCCCACTACACGCTCCCCGGTGATTTCCGCATCGGCGGCGGCGTCGGCACCGGGTTGACCCGCGGCTACGGTTCGCCGGAAGTCCGCGCGCTCCTCAACCTCGAGTTCGCGCCGCAGGTGAGCGGTGCGGTTGCCATCGCCGACCGCGACGGTGACGGCATCTCCGACAAGCTCGACGCCTGCGCCGAAATCCCCGGCGTCGCGAACAGCGACCCGGCCAAGAACGGCTGCCCGCCCGACACCGACGGCGACGGCGTCTACGACAAGGACGACGCTTGCATGAGCGTCCCCGGCGTTGCGACGAACGACCCCGCCACGAACGGCTGCCCCGCCGACAAGGACGGCGACAAGATCTACGACAAGGACGACGCCTGCATCGACGTCCCCGGCGTCGCGAGCGCCGACCCGAAGAAGAACGGCTGCCCCGCCGACACCGATGGCGACGGCATCCTCGACAAGGAAGACGCCTGCGTCGACAAGCCGGGCCCCAAGACCAACGACCCGAAGACCAACGGTTGCCCCGATCCCGATCGGGACAAGGATGGCATCGCGAACGACACCGACGCCTGCCCGGACGAAGCCGGCAAGGCCGACAAGGATCCGAAGCGCAACGGCTGCCCGAAGGCGTTCGTCGTCGGCAACCAGATCCGGATCCTCGACCAGGTCAAGTTCAAGACCGGCTCGGCGGTCATCGACAAGAGCGACCTCGGCGAAGGCGTTGTGAACGCCGTCATCGAAGTGCTCAAGAAGCACCCGGACATCAAGCACTTGCGCATCGAAGGCCACACCGACAACAAGGGTGTCCCGGCCAGCAACAAGAAGCTCTCCCAGCAGCGCGCCCAGGCCGTCGTTGACTTCATGGTCAAGGCTGGCTTCGCGAAGGACATGTTCGTCGCGAACGGCTTCGGTCAGGAGAAGCCGATCGACGACAACAAGACCGAGCAGGGCCGCACCAACAACCGCCGCGTCGAGTTCCACATCATGACCGACGACGAGGCGAAGGCATTCGCTCCGACCCTCAAGCCGACGAAGGTCGTGCCGCCGGCGAAGCCGAAGAAGTGATGCAAGGGGCGTAATGCCCTGATTGACGCAAAGGCCGCCCCTGGAAACAGGTGGCGGCCTTTTCTGTTTGTATCCCGCCCGCCGTGCCTCAGCGCTCGGTGCTGGCCGGAAGGACGACGAGCGCCATCGTGCCGACGTTGAGTTGGGAAACGATCGTCAGATCTCCCCCATGTTCTAGAAGAATTCGGCGTGCGATCGACAGGCCCAGGCCGGTCCCCTCGCCACGCGGCTTGGTCGTGAAAAAGGCGTCGAAGATACGGGGAAGGACCTCCTCCGGAATTCCACTGCCGTCATCGGTTACCTCGACGATCACCCGATCCCCTTCGTTGGCGACCCGTAGCCGCACGGTCCCCCGACGGTCCCCCGGAAACGCGTGCGCGGCGTTGATGAGGAGGTTCAGAAAGACCTGCGTAAGGCGACCGTCCGACCCACGCACCCAGGGCGCGTCGGAGGCGGCGCCGGACGCGTCGTCCAGAGCGACTGCAACGTCGCGCGTGGCGGGGTAATCGTGAATAATATCAGCATTTTGACGAAGTTCGTGACCGGCGAGTGCGAGGGCGCGTTCCAGGGGGCCGCGGACGTCGAGGAGCGTGTTGGCCTTCGGGTCTTCGGCGCGCGAAAGGAGCCGGAGTTCGCGCACAATGTCGCGAATCCGTTGGGCGCCGTCCTCGGCGTCGGCGAGCATCACGAGCCCTTCGTCGAGCGCTTCACGGTGCGGCGGCATCTCTCGGAACGCCTCGAACGTTTCCCGCAAGAGTTCGAGATTTGTAATTACAAACGCGAGGGGATTGTTGATCTCGTGGCCGACGCCGGCCGCGAGTGTGCCGATGGCGACGAGTCGATCGAGCTCCATTAGCTGCGCAAGAAGGACGCGCTTTTGGGTCACATCTTTGTTGAAGACGGTGACACCGATGCATTGATTCGTTGCATCGCGAAGCGGAAGCATCTGGACCTCAAGATGGCGAACCTCGGCCGGTCCCCCATTTCGAGGAAGCGGGTAAGAGAATTCAAAGCCGAATGCTTCGCCCGCAAGTGCTCGTTCGTAGAACGGAGCGACGCGGGAGAATCGTTCCCCAAGAATCTCAGGCACGCTCATTCCGATTCGGGGACGCACACCGGTAGCCTCAAACGTTTCTTCGATAAAACGAGTGTTTAGCGTGCGTACGCGAAGCTGTGCATCAACGGACCAGATGGCGTCACTCGAGCTTTCAAGGACGGCAGTGATCTCTTGCTTTGTCTGCTCGAGGTCTTGCTTGAGATCGTACAGCGCGGAGACATCTCGCGAAACGACCGTAACTCCTTCGACGACGCCGTCTACGACACTCGGCACGAGGCGAATGTCGAAGGTGTGAATTTTGTCGCCGATAGTCTCGTGAAAGAGAAACGCATTTTCTGTCCCGCGAAATGCGACGTCGTAGTGGAGGGCCCAGAGGGCGGCGACCGGTTCCGGAAGTCCCGCCAGTGCGGACATTCCGGGGACGAGCTCGATGCCGTAGACCGCCTTATAGCTCGCCAAAAACCGAGGGTTGCCGTCGACGAAGCGGCGCGCGGGGTCGACGTAAAAGGTCGCATCCGGCATCGGATCGACGAGGCGACGAAGGCGTTCTTCGGCCAAGCGTCGCGCGCTTTCCGACCGGGCAAGCGCCGCCTCGAGTACCGCGAATTCTTGCGAGGTATCGCTCACCGTGCTCCGTCCATCCTGAGGCGTCTGCTGCTCGGGGCCCCTGTGGAAGTGGGCCCGCCGTCTCTCGCGACGCCGCTCCCCGCAAATTCGCTGGCGTTCGCGAACGGACGGGCCCGCCGTCTCTCACGACGGTGCTTCGAGGGTATTCGCCGGCGTTCGCGAACGGACGCACCCTGGGCGGCATCGCAGGCCCCATGGGATTTTTCGACGAGCTTGCCGCACGAAATCCGACCGCTTCTCCAACAAAACGCTGGATCTACGCCCCCTACGACCAGCTCACCGCCTCGGTCGGGCCGCTCGCCGAGCAGTCGCCCGGCGACGCGTGCCTGCTCCTCGTCGAGAATCCTGCAAAGGCCGCGCGGCGAAATTATCACAAGCAAAAGCTCCTCCTTGTTCTGGCAAATCAACGCAATTTCGCCCTCGAACAGGCGGAGCGCGGGGTCCACGTTCGGTACGTCATCGCCGACGACTACGCGTCCGCCGTGGCGGAAACGGCCGCGAAGTACGGCCCGCTCGTTGCGATGGAGCCGGCAGAACGCGAACTTCATCTCGACCTTGCACCCGCCGTCGCTGCGGGCGCTCTCCACCTTGTGCCCCACGCCGGCTTCCTCTCCACCGCGGACGACTTGCAACAGAGCGCGGGCGTCTACCGGATGGATGCATTCTACAAGCGGATAAGACGTCGAACCGGAGTCCTCATGGACGGGGGCAAACCGATCGGCGGGAGATTCTCGTTTGACGGAGAGAACCGCCTCCCGTGGCGCCCCGAAAGAGGGGACCCGGCCGCGCCGAAGCCGCTGCAATTTGCATCCAACGCCGTGAAGGATGAGGTCGTTGAACTGATCGAGCGCCGCTTCGCCGGTCATCTGGGAACGCTCCGTGCCGAACTCGCCCCAACAACCGCCGTGGAGGCGACCGCTGTCCTCGAGCACGCGACCGCAAACTTGGCGAATTTCGGCCCCTTTGAAGACGCAATGAGTACGGCGAGCGGACAGCTCTTCCATAGCAAGCTGTCGGCATTGATGAACCTCCATCGAGTCCTCCCCCGGGACGCCCTAGCACGCGCGCTCTCCGCCCCTGTCCCGATCGCTTCCAAGGAGGGATTTGTACGGCAAATTCTTGGATGGCGCGAGTTCGTTTGGCGTGTGCACCGCGCAACGGATGGCTTTCGTTCTGTCCCGACGACAAACGCGCTTTCCGCCGAGCTCCCACTGCCGAGAGCCTACTGGGGCACTCGGTCAGGGCTCGTCTGCCTCGATCACTGCGTCGGGCAAGTCCTCGCGACGGGATACACGCATCACATTCCGCGCCTGATGGTCCTCTCAAACCTCGCAACCCTCCTCGGAATCTCTCCCCGCGAGCTCACGGATTGGTTCTGGGTCGCCTTCGAAGATGCGTTTGATTGGGTTGTCGAGCCGAACGTGCTTGCAATGGGGACCTACGCGGTCGGCGACGTGATGACGACGAAGCCCTACGTGAGCGGCGCCGCCTACATTTCGAAGATGAGCAATTTCTGCGAGGGCTGCGCCTTCGACCCGAAGTCGACGTGCCCGATCACCCGCTTCTACTGGAACTTTCTCGAGCGAAATCGAGAGGCTTTGAGGGACAATGTGCGCGTCAAACTGCCGCTCGCAGCGGCGGCGAAGCGGAGCGCGGCCGACAGGGAGGAAGACGGGCGCGTCGTTGGGATTGCCCGCGCGAAACTCGCGGCAGGAGTAACGATGGTGCCGCGCGATTTCTCAACGAAGACATTATTTTAGCGGCCCGCGGCGGCGCCCGAACGTCCGAGCGTCCCGCGCCTCAGAGGCGAGCCGACTGCCGTGGCGTCGCTGGACGGCCCGCGCTTCGTCGCGCGCCTCGGGACGGTTCCGGAGCGGATAGAACGCGCGTTTCGCGAAGGCGATCGCCGCGTCGTGATTGACGATCGGTTCCGGGTAGTCGCGCCCCAGCACGAAACCGTACTGGAGCCGGAGGAGCGGAGGCATCGTCCACGGGGCGGCGAGGTATTCGGTGGGGAGGTGTGCAAGCTCCGGAATCCATTGACGAACAAAGCGCCCATCGCCGTCCTGGTCCTGCTGCTGCTTCACCGGCGAGTACATGCGAAGCGTATTTATGCCCATCGTCCCTGCCTGCATCTGGAACTGAGAGAAGTGGATGCCCGGTTCAAAATCGAGAAACAAACGAGCCAAGTGGATGGCAGGCCGCCGCCAATGAAGCCATAAATCGAAGCTGCAGAAGGAAGCGAGCATTGCTCGCATGCGGAAGTTGATCCACCCGGTGCGTGCCAAGCAACGGAGGCACGCATCGATAAAGGGGTAGCCAGTCTCGGCACGTACAAAGCGTTGAAAACGTGCGTCGGCGCTGGCATCAAATTGGAGTCTTCGGAGGCTATCGGTCACGCGTTGACCATTGAGAAACTCCAGCGAAGGCTCGCTCTCGAGCTTCTGGATGAAGTGGCAGCGCCAGGCGAGGCGTGCCTCGTAGGCGGCAAGCGATTGGAGGTGGGGGCGGCTGTCCCGCCCCGGTTGCCCGTGAAGGGCTCGTTGGACAGCCCGGGTCGCGCCGACGACTTCACGAAGAGATACAGTGCCGTAGGCTAGATGAGGGGACATTCGGCTGCATCCCTCCCAGCCGCTGACCGGACTCGATAAGGAACTTGCGTAGTGCACGCTTCGTTCGCGAAGGAAGCTGCGGAGAGTCGCGCGCCCCGCTTCCCAGCCGCCCGGTTGGACGTCGAGCATTTCATGGCGGTCGAGGCCGAATTGAGAACCATCAAGGATTCCCGTAGAAGCGAGTTCCTTCGTGAGTCCGGAGAGCTGTGCAGGGACGCGAGGAACAAATGAGGCCAGAAATTCTTCGCGACGATGGGCCCAGCCATCACGGTTGGCAAGGCGCCTTACGACGGCATCCTGCCGGTACTCGCGCCACAGAACTCCCTTTGATCGACACCATTCCGCGACGCGCAAATCGCGTGCAAATGTGACGGCGTTACCCGTTTCCTGATGGCTCCAGACCCCCGCAATCTCAAACTCTCGTGCAAGTTCTTCGAAGACCTGTGGGAGCCGCCCGACGCGCAACGTCAGCGCCACTCCCTTTGATTTCAGGGATTTATCAAGGGCGGTCAGCGACTCGTTCACAAACGCGAGGTGTGCCGGGTGGTGCTCCTCCTGCGCGAGCAACTCCGGTTCGTAGACGTAGAGCGCGACGATGCGCCCCGCCGATGCCGCATGCGCAAGCGGGGCGTGATCGGAGGTCCGTAGGTCGCGCTTGAACCAGACGATGTGTGCCCGCTCCTTCACGACGGCCTCTGATGCAGGGCCCTGCGTGGCGTCGCGGAGGCCGTGACGTCGGGACCGCGCGACGCGTGAATTGTAGACTTGTATGGTGTACAATTTGTGCGGGCGTTCAGAAAAATTCGCGGGGGATCTTGCCAGCTCGCGGAAGTTGTCGCATCGTGGGGTCAACAAATTGCGCCGCGCCGAGGATCGCTTCGGAAGGCGCCTGTGCCTCGTCGCGAACCGCTCGCGGCATTTCATCGGTCCCGCTTGGGAGTCGGATTTTTTATGCCTATCTACGACGACAACTCGCTTTCCATTGGTCACACACCGCTCGTTCGTCTTCGTCGGGTGACGGCGGGGCTTCGCGCGACGGTCTTGGCGAAGATTGAGGGGCGGAATCCTGCCTATTCGGTCAAATGCAGGATCGGGGCCGCCATGGTTTGGGACGCCGAAAAACGCGGCGTCCTGAAACCGGGTAAAGCGATCCTCGAGGCGACGAGCGGCAATACCGGAATCGCCCTTGCATTCGCGGCGGCCTCGCGCGGCTATGAGTGCGTATTGGTCATGCCGGAGACGATGAGCCTCGAGCGCCGAAAAGTGCTCATCGCGTTCGGCGCGAAGCTCATTTTGACGGAAGGGGCGAAGGGGATGAAGGGGGCGATCGCGAAAGCCGAAGAGCTAGCGACCACCGAGCCGGAGCGCTACGTGCTCCTTCGTCAATTCGAGAATCCTGCGAATCCCCAAATTCACGAAGACACGACCGGTCCCGAAATCTGGGACGACACTCAGGGGGCCATCGATGCCTTCGTCGCCGGCGTGGGCACCGGGGGGACTCTCACGGGAGTCTCAAGATTCATGAAGAAAACGAAGGGGAAGGCGATCGTTACCGTCGCGGTTGAGCCTTCTCACTCGCCGGTCATCACGCAGACTCGCGCTGGCCAGGACGTCGTCCCCGGTCCGCACAAAATTCAGGGAATCGGCGCCGGCTTCGTCCCGAAAAACCTCGATCTTTCCTTGATTGACCGCGTGGAACTCGTCTCCAATGACGAGGCGATTGCAGTCGCGCGGAGGCTGGCACGCGAAGAAGGAATCCTCTGCGGAATCTCCTGCGGCGCCGCGACCGCTGCGGCATTGCGCTTGGCCGAAGAGCCTGCGTACGCGGGGAAGACGATCGTCGTCGTGCTTCCCGATTCGGGAGAGCGCTACCTGACGAGTGCGCTCTTCGATGGAATGTTTGACGAAGTCGTTCAACAGCGCGCCGTTTGAGCGCCGAGAAGACGCTTCGTAAGAGTGTGGTCCTGAGGTTCTCTCCTCCCTTCGGGGCCTCGTCGTGGGTTCTCTCTTTCGTGTCGGTCGGGGGCTCTCGAAGTCGTGACTTGGCAGCGCCCGGTCTTTCGTGGTTTCTCTCCTCCTCGTGATGGATGGCGGCGTACCGGGTGGCTTTCGCCCGACGCCGCCATCCGCTTTTGGCGCACTCGGCGTCGGTGCGAGGCACGTCGCGCGCGCCTCGCACCGCGATCTGCGCTATGCCAGCCCAGGTGGTGGTTCAGAAAATGCCTTCGTTTCGACCGTTGAACGACGACGGGGAGTCGCGCGGCGAAGTTCGTCGCGAGCCGCCGTTGGATGCGCTCGTTGATACCCTCGTCGCTTCCTATGCGGACGATGCTTGCGGGCAGCATCTCAATCGTCGCTATTTGCCGTCGCGCGAGGAAATTGTCGCGATCTTACAACTGTGTTTCCAGGTTTTTTATCCCGGCTATCACGGTCGACAGGACCTTACAGACCAGAACATTCGCTTCCACGTCGGGATGCTCCTCTCGGAGCTCCGGGAGCGCCTCGGCCGGCAAATCGAAATCTGTATTGCCTACGGAGGCGAATGCGAGCAGTCACGTAATGCCGCGGAATCACGCGCAATTCCTCCGTGTTCCAAGCTCTGCTCCGAGCTTACCGGGCGTTTCTTGGAGGCTTTGCCCGAGCTTCGCGGCCGCCTCATTGAAGACGCTCGCGCCGCCTATGATGGCGACCCTGCTGCCCGTTCCTACGACGAGATTGTCCTTGCGTATCCGGGGTTTCTCGCGCTTACCGTTCACCGTGTCGCCCATGAATTGTATGTCCTCGGCGTCCCGCTGATGCCGCGTATGATGGCGGAGTGGGCCCACGCGCAGACGGGGGCCGATATCCACCCCGGCGCCGAGATCGGTCCCCGCTTCTTTCTCGACCACGCGACGGGCGCCGTGGTTGGCGAGACGGCGACCATTGGTGCTGATGTTAAGCTTTATCAGGGGGTTACCTTGGGAGCGCTTTCGTTCCCCCGCGACGCACGTGGCCGCGTGATCCGCGGGACGAAACGACACCCCACCGTCGAGGACAAGGTCACCATCTATGCGAACGCGACCGTTCTCGGAGGGGCGACGGTCGTCGGGGAGGGGAGCGTCATTGGCGGGTCTGTCTTCGTGACGCGTTCGGTCCCGTCGCGTTCCCAAGTTGCATTGAAACCGCCGGAGCTTGCGACCCGTAAGGTTGCAGGAACTGAGAGTGCTTCAACCATTGACAGCGACAGCTGGGTCCTCGATTTCACGATTTGATGAAGCTACCAGCCAAGCCTCCTGCCTCCCCCACTGCCGGGGGAAGTACGCCCGAAACAGGGGGGCACGCTGCGTTAACTGGCGAAAATCACATCGTTATTTCGGGTGAGCAATCGTCCCTCGGTGAGTCGGGTTTACGCCCGTCGTTGCCCGCACGACGCCGCGCACCGTTCTCTGCGCTTTTTGCTGAAGACGACGACGCAGGTCCCGCCGACGCAGAGGACACTGCCGCCCAGCGAATGATCGGACCGAGTCTGGTCATCTTCGCCACCTATGGAATCATTCGTGCCGTTTCCCTGGTCGGGGAAGCGCGCCCCTTCATCCCCGCCTCATTTCTCGCCGGTTCTTTAATTCTGTATGCGCTGGCGCTCGCCCACCGGGCCGGCTGGCGACACACCGGCACCGCAACAGTCGCGTTTGCAAGCATCGCGGTACCTCTCCTCCAGCCCCACCTGGGCACGTTCCCCTTCGCGCCGTTGTCGCTCTCGCTGCCACCGCTCGCCGCGATTGTGTTTGCCTCCCGTCGCGCGATTGTTTTGTCGTTCCTCCTTGAAGTGCTCGTCCTCGAGGTTCGGCTTCGTGCCGGCGGACAAACGCTTCCGCGCTGGTTCTTCTTCAATATTCTGGGGTTCTCCGCGGCGCTTTGGTTCGTTCGGACGGTTCTTGCCATGCAGCGTCGGGAACGCCGCGATCGCATCGAAGCGCTCCAGGAAGTGAACGCCGTGCTTCGTCAGCGCGACGAACGCCTCCAAGAGACCAACGACGAACTGCAGCGAAAGACGACCGAACTCCAAAAGGTTGAAGCCAACTTCAAACGGATGAGTGACTCGACGAACGATCTCATCAGTATCGTCGACTACCGCGGAATTTACATCTACGTCAGCCCGGGATTTCTGAGCACAAGTGCCCGTCCCGTGACAGATTTTGTCGGTAGACCGGCCTCTGAAAATCTTCATCCAGAGGACGTTCGGCGCTTTGAGGACGAGTTTCGCCGCAACCCAAAGTTTGCCGGAAAGATCCTTCATCGCTTTCGAGTCGGCGATGGGATTTACCGATGGTTTGAATCGATGGTCACTCCCTATGAGGAGACGAACGGCGAAAAGCTCCGCTTGATCGTTTCCCGCGATGTGACCGAGCGGATCGACCTTGAAGCAGAACTCCACCATGCCCAACGCATGGAGGGAATTGGTCGGTTGGCGGGGGGAATTGCTCACGATTTCAATAACCTGGCCATGGCGATTCAGAGCTACAGTGAGCTCGCTGCGAGCCGATTGCCGACCGACCATCCCGTCTACGAAGACCTCGTTGAAATTCGTCGGGCGACGGAGCGCGCCGGCTCCCTGACTCGCCAGCTGCTCGCCTTTGCGCGCAAGCAGCTACTCACCGCCAAACGAAGCTCCCCTCCCGAAATCGTGGCCGGGATGGAGCGCCTTCTCCTCCGCGTGCTCCCGGCGCGTGTCTCCATGCACCTCCGAATTGACGGGGCCGTTGGGGATGTTGTCGTCGACGGCGCTCAAATCGAGCAGGTGTTGATGAACTTGGCCATCAACGCCAACGACGCGATGCCCGATGGCGGCGAGCTGACCTTCTTTGTCTGTGACGAGGAGATCCTCGGCGACCAGGCGCGTCACCTGGCGATCCCCGAAGCGACGTACGTCGCATTTTCCGTGCAAGATACAGGCTTAGGGATGACCGACATCCAGAAGCAGCGCGCCTTCGAGCCGTTCTTCACCACGAAGCCGGTCGGCAAGGGGACGGGGCTCGGGCTCGCGACCTGCTACGGGATCGCCCGCCAGCACGGAGGGGCGATGCGCCTGGCGAGCACGGTCGGGGAGGGGACGACGATCACCTTGCTGCTTCCGAGGGCGCCAGCGGCCGACCCAGACGCGCCCAGCTCGGGACTCGAGAAAGCGCGCCGCTCGACGCGCCACCTGAACAGCGCGCCGCCCTCACCGAAGGCGGAAATCTCTCTACTTCTTGTGGAAGATGAGGATGCCGTCCGCCGTGCCTTCACACGCCAGCTCCGTGATGCGGGCTACCGCGTGGTCGCAGCGGCGTCCGGCGAAGAGGCGCTTGAGCACGTTGCGAAGGAGGAGTTTGCCCTCGTCGTCACCGACGTCGTCATGCCCGGGGTCGGCGGCCGCGTCGTCGTAGAGAGGCTCCAAGAGCGCTCGCCAAACGCCCGGGTCATTTTCATGAGCGGCTACGTCGACGACGAAGTCTTCCAGCGCGAGGGAATCCCCGCCGACGCCTGTTTCCTCCAGAAGCCGTTCCCGGCGGCCGTCCTACTCCGCGCGATTCGCGACCAGCTCGCCGAAGACTGACGGCCCCCCGGCGGTCGCGCAAAATCGGCAAGTGTCGATGGTGTGACCGCAGGATTTGCAGGATTGTTTCGGTGGAAAACGCGCCATTCTTCGGCTACTTCGGGGCCCATGTCCGTGACCGCCCAGATCCCGACCTGCGACCTCGAAGACCTCCAATCGACCGACCCGGCCCGTGTCGCAGCCGCGTCATCCGCCATCCGCGAAGGCTTTGGCCGTTACGGCCTTGTCTATGTAAAAAACCATGGCGTAGACGCGGCTGCCCTCGACCGTTTCTACGATTCGTTCCGCGCATTTGTCGCGCTTCCTGAGGCGGCCAAGGCGCCGTACGGCCGCGGGGACCTCTGGTACCAGCGAGGGTGGACGCCCCCGAATACGGAGGTCGCCGTCGCGAGCGGTGGCCAGCCCGACTTCAAAGAGTGCTTCTTCGTTGCCCCCTACGACAACGACAAAGATCTTGAGGCTCAATACCCGGAACTCTACCCGCCGAATGTCTGGCCCGCCGAGACCGACGCGGAATTCCGTGAAGGATACATTCGCCTGGGACGCGCCCTTCATGAGGCCGGGCTCCGCCTCCTCGAAGGGGCCGCCCGCGCGCTTGAACTCCCGCCGAGCACCTTCACGGGGCTCCTTGAGAATGGTCCCCACGTTACACGCGTCCTCAATTACCTCCCGCTCGCCGAGGGGCAGCTCGACCAGGGAATCCTCTGGGGGGAAGAGCACACCGACTTCAACTTGCTAACGCTCCTCCCCGGCGGTCGCTTCTTTGATCCGGCGGGCGTGCCAGCGGCCGCCCCGGATTCGAAGTCGGGGCTCTTCTTGCGCACCCGTGCCACCGCCGAGAATCCCGCCGGCACGCTCGTGCGAGGCGCCGCGCCGCCCGGCTGCATCACCGTTCAGGTTGGACAACAGCTTGAAATTCTTACCGGTGGTGAGTTCCTCGCGACACCCCACGTGATCACCGCGCCGGGGACTGCCGGCTGGACCCGCCTCTCGTCCGCTCACTTCATGCACCTCCAGTCAAACCAGGTGCTCTACCCGCTTGGCCGCTTCCGGACGACGACCGCCATGCGCAATTACGGTCCCCCGGTCCTCGCCGGCACGTACAGCATCAAGACGCTTGTCGACATCGGCCTCGCGCCGAAGGCTGCCCTCGAGAAGCTCGGTTACCGTCACTACGACCGCCTCGATACGCAGCGTGCCGAGACGAAGGACTGAGCGCAGACCAACGTGAAAAGACGCGGTTCTCTTATCGAGAATCGCGTCTTTTTCTTTGCGAGCTTCTGGGGGGACTCAGGGACAATCGACGGCGAAGTCGCGAATCACTGCCATATGCTGCATGTTCGACGCCGCGCTCTCGCTGCCCGTCAATGCATCGGGACCCCCGGCGGTATTCAGACTGGAGATCGGCGAAAACACGCGGCTGTCGAAGACGGCGCCGTTTGGGTGTCCGACGGAACCGAGCTGCGTGTTTACGCGACGTGCTTGAAGCGACGGAGAAACAATCAGCCAATCGTAAGGCTTCGTTCGCCCTGTATTGGTGCTGTCGTTCCCCTTCTGGTCGGCGGGGTACGGGCTGCCAGTGCTCAAAATTGCTGAGAAATTGTTCAGCGCAGTTTCGCTACGGGAGTCGGTATTGAAATCGCCGCCTACGGCGATGAAGGAGCCGTCGGTGACGTTTGCCTGGAGGTAGCCCTTGAGTTGATTCGCCTCGGTGGCCCGATTGCTGCTCGACGACGTCAGGAGGTGAACGCTCACTGCCACCAAATCCCGCGGACCCGGGAGATCGATTTTCGCCCAGGTAAATGCACGGTTTGAGACCGAGGAGTCGACCCATTCACCGGACGCGAGGATCGGGAACCGGGAAATGACGCCGTTGGGAATCTGGCCGGAACCCCGCGTGTACGAGTAGTCGGCGCCGAAGTATCGGGTGACGAAGCCACGAATGTCCGCTTCGCTGTTCGAATTGTAATTGAACTCCTGAATCATCACGACGTCCCCCTTGAGCGCCTTGAAGATCCGGCCACCGTCGCCGGGCGCGTAGCTCTGGAGATTGCCGCTCGTGATATTTCCCGCCACCAGTCGTGCCGTGATCGGCGCCCCGCTGTCGCACACGAGGGGGGCCGGCGGACCGGCATCGAAGGGGGAACCGCCATCGCGGGGCCCGCCATCCGCGGTCGCGTCGGTCCCGGCGTCGGTCGGCCCGCCCCCACCGTCGGTACTCCCACCGTCGACGGCGGTGCCGCCGTCCGGGAGCGCCGGCAGAGGATCGGTCTGGTCGCCGCAGCCGGTGAGGGGGGCCGAGACGCTAAGCAAGGCGAGGAGGATGACGTGGGATAATGTGCGCAAGTGCATGAAAGTCTTCTTAAAAAACGGCTGACTATGGCGGTGCTCTCGATGGCACGCAAGGCGCAAGTCACGCAAACATAACCGGGACGAAGCATTTTCGTCGCCAACTGGCCGCCCCGGGGGCGCTCCTGGCGGCAAACAATCGGAAGCGGCGTCCCGAGAAGCATTGCGTCATGCATCGCGTTCGCATAGGTATGCGCCACTGTGCATATTGCGTCATCCTCCTCGCCGGTGCCTGTCACGATTTTTGGCGCATCCGGCTATGCCGGGCTGGAACTTGCGACTCTTCTCGCGAGCCATCCGGCCGTCGCCGTGATCGGCCACGCGAGCGATAATTTTGCCGGAAAATCGGTCGGAAATTTTGCACGTGGCCCTATCGGCGCCGCGGTCTTTGAGCGCGTAGAGGCGGTCTTGGAGGCGCCCGCGAAGGTCGCGTTCCTCGCCACGCCGAACGAAGCCTCGTATGCGCTCGCGCGCAAATTGGTCGATCGCGGGGTGCGTGTGATCGACCTTTCCGGCGCCCATCGCCTCCGCGACGCCACCGCTCAGACGCACTTCTACGGCCTCGACCTCCCCTCCTATCCGGAGGGGGCGCTCGCCTACTCACTTCCGGAAGTGGTTCGTCTTGATCGCGACGCGTTTTCGGCGCTGTCGGTCATCGCCAACCCGGGCTGCTACGCGACTGCCATCGCCCTCGCGCTCGCGCCGGTGGTGGCCGCCGGTCTTGTCGTCGGCGCGCCAATTGTCGATGCCGCGTCCGGCGTTTCGGGTGCCGGCAGGAAGGCGACGGAAGCCTACTCCTTCACGGAGCTTGCCAGCGACTTTCGAAGCTACCGCGCGTTACGCCATCAGCATGTTCCGGAAGTTCAGCAATTGATCGGTCTCGAACAGCCGATTCACTTCGTGCCGCACTTGCTCCCGGTCCCGCGCGGGATTCTGGCGACCGCGCACGTCACGCTCGCCACGCCCCTTACGAGTGCCGCAATCAGTTCCTTGTATACTGCACGTTATGTGGGTGAACCATTTGTGAAGTATGTCGAGGACCCCGAAGAGGTACGGCTCTCCCGGGTCGTCGGGACCAACCGCTGCCGCTTGAGTGCCGTTCTCGACGAGACCGGGACTCACCTTACGATTTTCTCCGCGATCGATAACCTCCTCAAAGGTGCATCGGGACAGGCGGTTCAAAACTTGAATCTTCTTCTCGGTCTCCCGGAAACGACCGGGCTTGAGGCGCTTTCATGATCGCCGTACCCCGCGGTTTTTCCTTCTCCGGCGTCTCGGCCGGCATCAAGCCGGTCCGACGAGACATTGGCATTGTCGTCTCCGATCGACCGGCGCTCGCGATCGGGCGATTTACCGTCAACCGTGCCCGCGCCGCCTGCCTGAGCGACGCAGCCGCGCGCCTGCCCCGCGAGGATTTCCGTGCGCTCATCGTCAACTCGGGGAACGCCAACGCGCTCACCGGCCCGGAGGGGGGGCGTGCCGTTGCCGACGTGCACCGCGCCGTCGAGACGACGTTTGAGCTCCCGCGGGATTCCGTGTATACTTCATCTACTGGCGTCATCGGCGTGAAATTCCCGGTGGGGAAGGTGCTTGCCGCGCTGCCGAAGCTCGCCGACGAGCTTGAAGGGGCCCCCCACGCGCTCGCCGAGGCGATGCTCACCACCGACACGCGCACCAAGATGGGGAGCCGCGTCGTCCGATGCGGTGGCGTCAGCGGGACGGTCTTCGTCGTCGCCAAGGGCTCGGGGATGGTCGCCCCCGAGTTGGCGACCACCATCGTTGTCGTTGCGACCGACCTCGCCGTCACGCGGGCGGCCCTAGACAGCGCGCTGGACGGCGCCCTCGCCGACAGCTTGTCGATGCTCGTCGTCGACGGCGAAATGAGCACAAACGATGCGCTTTGGGCGATCGCAAACGGCGCCGCCGGCAATGCCCCCATCCTTGTGGAGAGTGCAGAGTACACACTGTTCGCCGCAGCGGTGCGTGAGCTCCTCATCGAAATGGCGAAGGATGTCGCTGCGGATGGGGAAGGGGCGACCAAGCGCCTCGAAACGCGAGTGGGGGGCGCCCCGACGATCGGACTCGCCCGCGACCTTGCCCGCGCGGTGACCGCGTCTCCCCTCGTAAAGGCGTCGCTCTTCGGCGCCGATCCGAACTGGGGGCGCATTCTCGCTGCGATCGGCGCCCGCGCCGGCACCGCCGTCCAAACGGACCGGGCTGCCGACGCCATCGATCCGTCCCAGGCGAGCGTCACCCTCGCCGGCGTCCTCGTCTACGACCGCGCCCCGGTCGAGTTTGACCGCCGAACCCTCCGCGCAAAGCTCCGCGAACCGGAAGTGACCGTCGATGTCGATCTTCGTGCGGGCGCCTTCGAAGCGACCGCCTGGGGCTGCGACCTTTCCTACGACTACGTCAAAATCAATGCAGACTATACTTCTGCAATTGTCGCTGACGAAGAGGGGGGCGTCCGGCGCGACGATCGTTTGTCGAACTACAGCCCCAAGTTCAAGGTCTCCCTCCTCGTCCAGGCCCTTCGGTACATTTCCAACTTCCGCGGCCAGCGCTGCGTCGTGAAGTTCGGCGGTGCCTCGTTGGCGCGGCAGGTTAATGTGGAGTCTTTTTGCGAAGATATCTTGCTTCTTCGAAGCGTCGGTCTCTGCCCGATCGTCGTCCACGGGGCTGGCAAAGAGATCGCTAAGGCCTTCGACCGTATCGGCGATCAAGGGAAATACATCGACGATATCCGCATCAATGATGAGGCCGATCTGACCCTTGTAGAAATGGTTCTTTCCGGCAAGATCAATGGGGATTTGGTCACCTCCTTGAACCGCGCCGGAGGCAATGCTGTCGGTGTGTCTGGCAAAGATGCGGGGCTGCTCCGCGCGAAAAAGGCGGTGCGCGACGATGGTCAAGACCTCGGCCGCTTCGGGGAACTCACCGCCGTGAACAAAGGCTATTTGGAGCTCCTCCTCGCCCAGGGGTATGTGCCGGTGGTTTCGCCGATGGCGCTCGGCGAGGACGGCGAGAGCTACAGCCTCTCCGGGGACGACGTTGCCGCCGGAATCGCCGCCGCCCTCGGGGCGCAGAAACTGATTCTCCTCGCGGATGCCCCCGGAATCGTTGAAAATGGCGAACTCGTCTCCGAGCTTTCGCCCCAGGAACTTCAACTCAAGATGGACCGCGGCGTCATCTCGGGAGGCATGGCGGCCAAGGGGCGGGCGGCACTCAAAGCGCTCGCGGCCGGGGTCCCAAGCATCCACGTGCTCGACGGGCGCACCCCCCACGGCGTCATCGCCGAACTCTTCACCGACAACGGCGTAGGCACCTGGATCCAGGAAAATGGCCGAGAGCGGCGCGTGGAGGGGCAGTCATGAGCGACGACGTCCGCCAGCGACGGGCCCTCGTCCGCCGCCTCCTTGCCGATGGTGGGGTAGGCACACAGGAGGAGCTCCGCGTCGCCCTCGCGGCCGCCGGCATCCACGTGACGCAGGCGACGCTTTCGCGGGATCTTGCAAGCATCGGCGCCCGCCGCGTCCACAACCCGGCGGGGGGCACGAGCTACGAGCTCCCCGACGCCCAGGCGACCCCCTCGGAGGACGAACTCGCCGTCGCCCGAAACCTGATCGCTGGGCTCACGCCGAGCCTCGCCCTGGTCGTCGTTCACACCGCCCCCGGTGCCGCTTCCGCCATCGCAGCGCTCCTCGATCGCTCGCGTCTCGCGGAGGTCGCGGGGACGATCGCCGGCGATGACACCATCTTCGTCGCCCCCCGGCGAAACGCCTCCGCCGACGCCCTCCACCAGCGTCTCGCGTCGGTTTGGTCGCTCCCGCTGTAATTCGTTTGCGTCCCAAGCAATCGGCCCGAACGCGGGCTTTTTCCGGTCTCTTAGGAGGCCTTTAGGCACCCATGGCTCTCGCAAAGACGGCCGCTTCCGGCGGCGCGACGATTCTCCCCGAGGTCCTCGCATTTGGCAGTTCGCTCGCCGACGACCTCCATCTTTTTCACGAAGACGTTGTCGGAAGTCTCGCCCACGTCGTGATGCTTGGACGCACCGGGATCGTCCCGAGCGACACTGCTGTAACCTTGGGGCGCGCGTTGGTCGCCCTTGCCGAGGAGCACCGCGCTGGCACGCTGGCTCTGCCCGACGAAGAAGATGTCCACATGGCCATCGAGACGGTGCTCTTTGAGCGCCTTGGCGTCGCCTCCAAGATGCTGCACTCGGCGCGCTCCCGGAACGACCAGGTCGCGACGATGGTCACCCTCCACGTCCGCGACCGCGCGCGGACCCTTGGCCTCCTGGCGACCGAGCTCGCGACGCTGCTCCTCGACCGTGCTGAGCAAGAAAAAAACGTCGTTCTGCCGAGTTATACCCATCGCCAGCGCGCCCAGCCAATCGCGCTCGGGTTCCTTTTTGGCGCATGGGCTTCGATGCTCCTGCGCGATGCTCAGGGGTACCTTGCCCTCGCGAACAGCCTGCGATCGCCCCTCGGCGCTGGCGCGATCGCCGGTAGCACGCTCCCCGTCGACCGCCCCCTGACGGCACGCCTCCTCGGCTTCCCGGGGCCGACCTGGAACGCCCTCGACACCGTCGGCGACCGCGACTTCGTCCTCGACTACCTCTACTCCGCAGCGAAATTCGGCATCCACGCGAGCCGAATCGCGACCGATTTCGTCGATTTTTCAACCAGTGAATTCCGCTTCTGCCTCCTCGACGGCGCCATCGCCTCCGGATCGTCGATGATGCCGCAGAAGAAGAACCCGGACGTCTTCGAGCTGATTCGCGGCAAAGCGGGCCCCGCCCTCGGAAACCTCGTTTCGCTCTTCACGACGATGAAGGGGCTGCCTTCAGGCTACAATCGAGATCAGCAAGAAGATCGGACTGTTCTCATCGAGGCTGGCCGCCGCGCCGAGAGCGTCTTCCGCATGCTGCTCCTCGCGATTCCGAAGGTCGTTTTCGACGCTGACCGCTGTGCCGCTGCCCTCGCAGAAGACTACACAACGGCGACCGACCTCGCCGAGGCGCTCGTGAAAAGCGGGATTCCCTTTCGCGAAGCTTACGGCATTGTAGGCCGCGTCGTCCTGCGAATGAAGGACGCAGGCATCCCCCTCGCGAAGGTTGAAGCCTCGTTGGTCGCCGACATCGATCCGCGATTGACCAGCGACGTCCTTGGCGCCTGCAGCATCGACGGCTTCGCCGATAGGAAGCAGACGTTCGGCTCGACGGGGACCGCCCCGCTCGCCGCTCAGAGGGCCGACCTCCGTCAGGAAATTTCCAAGGTCGCAGGCCCCCTGGCTGCCATCCCGACTCTCGACCAGCTCCTCTCCACCCTCGCCGCCGAGCTTCCGCAATGATTCGTCATTTCCTCCGTCTTGCCGACCTGACTGCCACCGAGCATCAAACGCTCCGCACCCGCGCCAAGCTTCTCAAGAAGGAACGTGCGGCCGGTCTGCGCCACACGACGCTCGCCGGGAAGACGGTCGCTCTCGTGTTTGAAAAGTCGTCGACGCGGACGCGTGCCTCCTTCGAAGCGGGGATCAAGCAGCTGGGCGGCGACGTCCTCGTCCTCGACGCGCAAGGATCTCAGCTCGGCCGCGGGGAGCCCATCGAGGACACCGCCCGCGTCCTTTCAAGCTACGTCGACGCCATCATGCTGCGGACCTTCGGTGACGAACGCCTCGAAGCCTTTGCAAAATTCAGTCGCGTCCCGGTCATCAACGGCCTCTCCGACGGCGCCCATCCCGTGCAGCTCCTCGCCGACCTCCAGACCGTCGACGAGAACTTCGGCACCATCGACGTCCCGATGGCCTTCGTCGGCGACGGGTCGTCCAACATGGCCCGCTCCTTCGTCGAGGCTGCACGACTCTTCGGCTTCCTGCTGACGATCGCGTGTCCGGAAGGCTACGAGCCGCCCGCCGACGAGATCGCCGCTGCTGGCGGCAAGGTCCGGATCGTGCGCGACCCCCGCGAAGCCGTAAAGGGCGTTTCCGTTGTGAATACAGACGTATGGACGAGCATGGGCCAGGAGGCGGAGAGCAAGAAGCGCCTTGCGGCGTTTGCCGGGTTCACCGTCGACGGCTCGATGATGGCCCTCGCAGCGCCGGACGCGATCGTCCTTCACTGCCTGCCTGCCCACCGCGGCGAAGAAATCAGCGCCGAGGTTCTTGAGGGGGCGCAATCGCGGGTCTGGCAGCAGGCCGAAAACCGGATGCATGCCCAGAAGGCGCTCCTCGAGATCCTCCTCCCGACCTGAAGCATTCACTTTTGCAGGCAGGCCTGCTCTACGAGAACTCCCATGCCGCGTGACGCAAATCTAAAGAAAATTCTTGTCCTTGGCTCTGGTCCGATCGTCATCGGACAGGCTGCTGAGTTCGACTATTCGGGCACTCAGGCAGTGAAGGCTCTCCGGGAAGAGGGAATTGAGGTCGTCCTCTGGAACAGCAATCCAGCGACGATCATGACCGACCCGACGTTCGCCGACCGCACCTACATCGAGCCGATGACGCCCGAGGTCGGTGAAGCGATTCTCGCCCGCGAGAAGCCGGACGCGATCCTCCCGACGATGGGCGGGCAGACGGCATTGAATCTTGCAAAAGCCCTCGCGGAGAGCGGCGCCTTGGAGCGCCACGGTGTTCGCCTTTTGGGGGCCAACTTGGAGGCGATCAATAAGGCGGAAGACCGCCTTCTCTTCAAGGCGGCAATGGCGAAGATCGGTATTCCGACGCCGAAGAGTGGCTTCGCAACAAACATCGATGAAGCACTCGGTTTTTGCGAGGAGATCGGCTTCCCGGCGATCATTCGCCCGTCTTTCACCCTCGGGGGGACTGGCGGCGGCATCGCCTATAACCGGGAGGAATACGAAGAGATTTGCCGTGGTGGCCTCGATGCGAGCCCCACGTCGACCATCCTCGTCGAGCAGAGCGTGCTCGGGTGGAAAGAGTACGAACTCGAGGTCGTTCGGGACCGGAATGACAACGCAATTATCGTTTGTTCGATCGAGAATCTCGACCCGATGGGCGTTCACACCGGGGATTCGATCACCGTCGCCCCGGCCATGACGCTCACCGATCGCGAGTACCAGGTCCTCCGCGACTACTCGATTCGAATCCTTCGCGAGATCGGCGTCGATACCGGCGGATCGAACGTCCAATTCGGGGTGAACCCGGCCGACGGCGGTATCGTCGTGATCGAAATGAACCCGCGTGTTTCGCGCTCCTCGGCGCTCGCATCGAAGGCGACTGGCTATCCGATTGCGAAGATCGCGACGAAGCTCGCCATCGGCTACACGCTCGACGAACTCCCGAATGACATCACGCAGACGACGAAGGCGGCCTTCGAACCGGCCATCGACTACGTCGTTACAAAAATTCCTCGTTTTGCCTTTGAAAAATTTCCCCATGCCGACCGCACGCTCACGACGATGATGCGAAGCGTGGGGGAGGTCATGGCGATCGGCCGTACCTTCCGTGAGAGCTTCCTGAAGGCGCTCCGCTCGATGGACCAGGGGGCTCTCCCCCTCGCGGCTCCTCCGCTCCCGGAGGACAAACAGGAGCGAAAGCGGGCCCTTGCCGACCTCATTCGCGTTCCGCGTCCCGATCGCGTAGCCGCCCTCTTCCAGGGCTTTCGCGAGGGGCTAACCGTGGAAGAGATCCACGACCTTTCGAAGATCGATCCCTTCTTCCTCCACGAGATTCAGGCGATCGTGACGGAAGAGAATGCGATCTCTTCTGCCGGCTCTTTGTCGAAATTTGCCGATGCTCCGCTCGCAGCAGCGAAGCGAAATGGCTTCTCGGACGCCGACTTGGCTCGTCTGCTCGGGGCGAGCGAGGGGGATGTCCGGCGGAGGCGCCTCGCGGCCGGGATCGTGCCGACGATGAAGCGCGTCGACACGTGCGCCGGGGAATTTCCCGCATTTACCCCCTATTTGTACGGCACCTACGAGTCCGACGATGAGGCCCCGCCGACCGATCGCGAGAAGGTCATCGTCCTCGGCTCTGGTCCGATCCGCATCGGGCAGGGGATCGAGTTTGATTATTGCTGCGTGCATGCATCGTTCGCGCTCGCCGAAGCGGGCTTCGAGACGATCATGCTCAATTGCAATCCGGAGACGGTTTCGACCGATTACGACACCTCCGATCGCCTCTACTTCGAGCCGGTGACGCTCGAAGACGTACTGACGATCTGTCGGCGCGAGAAGCCGCTCGGGGTCATCGTTCAATTCGGTGGCCAGACGCCCCTCAAACTCGCAAAGGCGTTGGAGGCGGAGGGCGTTCCGATCCTCGGTACACCGCCCGACGCCATCGATCGCGCCGAAGACCGCGAGCGCTTCTCTGCCGTCGTCGAGAAGCTTGGTCTCCTTCAACCCCAGAACGGGCTCGCGCGCACCGAGGACGAAGCGCAGACGATCGCTGCGCGAATCGGTTTTCCGGTCGTCGTTCGCCCGAGCTACGTGCTCGGCGGGCGCGCAATGGAAGTGGTTGGAAGTGCAAAAGAACTTGCCCGCTACATGCGCGAAGCGGTCCACGTCTCGCCGGACCACCCGATCCTCATTGATCGCTTCCTCGATCACGCCATCGAGGTCGACGTCGATGCCGTCGTCGATCGCACCGGTGCCGTGCAGGTTGCCGGCATTCTCGAGCACATCGAGGAGGCGGGCATTCACTCGGGGGATGCCGCCTGCGTGCTTCCGCCCCATTCGCTCGGGAGTGACGTCATTGAACGGATGAAGGATCAGGTGCTCGCCCTGGCCCGTGAACTCGGTGTCGTCGGATTGATCAACGTCCAGTTCGCGATTCAGGGGAAGAGCGTCTACCTCCTTGAGGTCAATCCTCGTGCTTCGCGAACGGTCCCCTTTGTGGCAAAGGCGACTGGCTTTCCGCTTGCCAAGGTGGCCGCGTTGGCGATGGCCGGAAAGACCTTTGAAGAGCTCGGTGCAATCGCCATCCTGCCCGAAGCTCCGCCCCATTTTGCGGTCAAGGAGAGCGTCTTCCCGTTCGCACGCTTCGACAAGACCGACGTCGTGCTTGGGCCGGAGATGCGCTCGACCGGCGAGGTGATGGGCATCGCGCGCGACGCGGAAACCGCCTTTTTGAAAGCACAAATCGGCGCCGGAGCACGCTTCCCGACGGCGGGAAATGTCCTTCTTTCCGTCGCTGACGACGACAAGCCGGGCGTTGTGGAGGTCGCGCGAAAGCTCGCCGTCCTCGGCTACAGCCTCTTCGGCACCGGCGGCACCGCCAGCTACCTCCGCGGGAAAGGCCTCGCCGTCGCTTCGGTCCCGAAGGCCGATGAGGGGCGCCCCCACGTCGTCGACCAGCTCCGTTCCGGTCGCTACGCCTTCGTCGTCAACACGCGGAGCCGCAGTGGTGCTTCCGACGGAACGGGGAGCTACGGCCTCCGTCGGGAGGCACTCGTACGTGGCGTCCCGTTTTTTACGACGGTGGAAGCAGCACGTATGTTGGCTGGAGGATTGACGAAAGCAGCAGCGGTCCGCGCAGGCGGCGAGCCGCTCGGCTTCTCGATTTCCCCTCTCCAAGAACTTCTCGGTATCTCCGCATCCATCGCGACGAAGGCAGGTGAGGCATGAAGGCGCGTCTCGTTCTCGAAACCGGCTTCACCCTTGAGGGGGAGGCGTTCGGCGCAACCTCCGTGGGGATCGGCGAGGTCGTGTTCAACACGGCCCCCTTCGGCTACCAGGAAATTCTCACCGATCCCTCCTACGCCGGGCAGATCGTGACGATGGCGGCGGTCCAGATGGGGAACGTCGGCACGAACGCCGTCGACGCCGAAAGTGGTCAGCCCCAGGCCGTTGGAATGGTCGTTCGTACCTTGGGGAACTCCTCGAATTTCCGAGCAGAATCCTCGCTGAGCGACTACCTGGCTGCTGCCGGCGTCCCTGGGATCTCCGGCGTCGACACCCGAAAGTTGGTGCTCCAACTACGCACCCACGGGAGCTGTCGCGCGGTCCTTGCGACCGACGGAACGTCGGAGGCGGCGTGCCTCGATCTCGCCCGAAACGCGCCATCGATGGAAGGGCTCGACCTGGCGTCGAAGCTCAGCACCAAGGCGACTTATCGGTGGTCGCGCTCTTCCTTTGACGTCACGACGGGGCAACGAAGAGCTCCGAAAGAGCAACGTTTTCATGTGGTTGCCGTCGACTACGGCCTCAAGCACGCGATGCTTGAGTATCTCGTCGACGAGGGGTGCGCGGTGACGGTTGTCCCCGCG
Organism: Sorangium cellulosum; assembly: GCA_020720045.1. Taxonomy (GTDB): domain Bacteria; phylum Myxococcota_A; class Polyangia; order Polyangiales; family Polyangiaceae; genus JAAFHJ01. Next base: position 58,975 of record DYPH01000013.1, read on the forward strand.
TCGACGTCCGCCACCGACATTCTCGCGTTGAATCCGGACGGGATTTTTCTCACCAACGGCCCCGGTGATCCGGCGGCGGTAGTCGGCGCGCGCGAGACGGTTGCGGCGCTCCTTGGCCAAAAGCCGATCTTTGGCATTTGTTTGGGGCACCAAATCCTGGCCCTTGCCGCCGGTGGACGGACCTACAAGATGAAGTTCGGCCACCGGGGCGCGAACCAGCCTGTGCTCGATGCGACTACCGGGCGCGTGGAAATTACCTCGCAGAACCATGGCTTTGCCGTCGACCCGGTCTCCCTGCCGGCGGGCGTGCGTGTATCCCACACGAATCTCAACGACGGCACCGTCGAGGGGCTTGAGTTGCCGGACGCACGGGCATTTTCTGTCCAGCATCACCCGGAGGCATCGCCGGGCCCCCACGACGCTCGCCACCTTTTCGGAAGGTTCGCGGGGCTGCTCGCTCGCGCCTAGCGGCGGCGTAGCTTGTATTCTGCAGCGGCCGCAGCCCCTCGAAGGAGGGCGGCTGCGGTCGCTGCGTATTCAAGGGGGAGTCCCGCGAAGTGGCGCGTCGCGGCATCAAGGAGCGTCGGGTCGGCGAGGAGGAGCGCCTCAACGGCATCTCGGGAGCGTCCGAAAAAGGGGGCGAGACCACCCGTACGGAGGCGAAGGTCGCGGCCGAGGCGCGAATGTGCAAAATGCATCGACCACCGCGCCGGTGACTGGCGTCCTGCTAGGAATTTCCCGGCGTCGAAGCCGCTTTCGAGCGCCTGTGCGATACCCTCTCCGGTGACCGGATCGATGCCGGCCGCTTCGCCGATCAGCAGCCTCCGAGCGGATGAAATGGTTGTGCCGGGGAGCCAACCGCGCTCGGCGAAGCGTTTTCGTTTCTTGGAAAGCGGACGCGCCCCAAGGCGTAGGAGGCGTTCTTCCAGGAGGGGGCCCGGATCGCGAACGCCGGCCTCGTCGCAGCCGTCCCACCGAACGACGTAGACGCCGCGACAGACGGCGGGGGCGCCGTCAACGAGGGTCGGGAAGTCCCAGGCGTAGCCGTGGTAGCGACGGTCCTCGACGTCGAAGTGGAGTTCGTCGCGAGGCCTGTCGTAGGGGGTCGGTTCCGTGTCGCATTCGACGACCTGCGCGTAGGGGAGGCCGCGCCCAAGGCCGAGGCTTTTCCGGACGGTACTCCCGACGCCGTCGGCGCCGACGACGGTACGGAACTCCAGCGATTTCTCTAGCCCGGCGCGATCGGTGAAGGTTGCACGGATGTACTCTGCACGTTCTTCAAGGGCCAGAAGCGAGCATCCTTCCTCGATGCGAATGCCGCGTCGCTGGGCACATTCAGCGAGCGCCCCGTCGAAGGCTTCGCGACGCACGACGCGCCCAATCGTCCCGCCCGGCCAATTGCGTGCAGGTTCCACCCGTCGAAACCCAAATCGCCCTTGCAGCGACGCCGCGCTCACCGGGACAGCGGGGACGTCGGGCATCGCTCCGAGCGCGAAGAGAATCGCCTCACCCCGCCCCCCGAGGCCGCCGGCGCACGGTTTTTCTCTCGGATAGCGCGCGCGTTCGTAGACGACGATCGCACGCGGGTCTCCGCCGGCCGCGACGTAAGAAAGGGCACAGGAAAGACCGGCGGGCCCACCGCCGATCACCGCGATCTCCGGGGTCTTCAAGCCGCTTCCGTCACTCGCGCAGGGGGCGCCCTTCGGAGTCGGTTACCTTCCCGGCAAACATGAGGATCGCATCGACCATCGGCCAAATGCCGCAGGTGAGCCACCCAAAGAGAAACTGGCAGACGCCAAGCCCGATGTGGCCGGTGTAGAATCGGCCGACGCCAAACAGGCCGAAAAAAATCTGGAGAAGTCCAGCAACGACTCGAGATTTATCGGAAAATGGGATCCCGGTGACGGGGTCGATTCCCCAGGGCGTCTGCCCCATTGTCGCGAGCGGAAGGCCGGGAGCGCCGAAGGGCGGGGGCGCTCCAAAGCCGCCCGGTGGCTGCATTTGCTGGGGAGGGGCGTAAGGCGACGGAGGGGGAGGAGGGCCGTAGCCTCCAGGCGGGTAGCCGTTGTTCATCGATTCTTCACGATGCGGCGTCGCGCATCGGTGCTCCGGTCGGTCGAGACCTCTCGACGCGGAATCGAGCTTACTCGCAACGGTCGGGCGCGGCGATCGCAAACTCCGCCTTGCGAGCGCTCGGCGCAGCTTCCTTCGGGACGGTACAGGCTTGTAGCATCGGCGAAGATGCCGATAGATTCAGAAAAGATGGGAGAGGGTGTGCCCCCAATTCGTTGAGGCGGATCGGTCGGCACGGCGTCGAGCACAGAGCAGCGTGGCTCATGGTCGGCGCGACGAGGGACGGCGGGGGGGCGAAAATGATGGCGATGAACGACTCCGATGGACGCGGGCGGGAATGGGAAGTGGCGGCGCAAGCGCTTGTTCGCCTGCTGCCAAGGCTCGAACGTGGCGACCTGACCGCCGGCGGACTCCTCTACATTTTGCATCGCGTCGGGTGGGTCGCGAACGTTGCTACCGAAGCGTCGGAGGACGGCTGGACGACCGAGCGTCTTGCAAATGCCGACATCGAAGCGCTGCGCTCAGTTCTGTCGTTTCATGCCGCTCGCGAGCGCAACCATCCGGGGGAGTTGGAGCGTTTGATTCAAGACGGTCGACTCCGCGCGGTACTTACGCGCCTTGACGAACTTCAGACGCGGGTGAGTCCCCACGAACCGACTCATGCTGTACGAACGAGCTTTACCCATCCCATTGAAGTGGGGTGGATCGCGCAGCTACGTGGGCGAATTGGTCTCACATTTGCGCCGGGAAAGAAGACGGCGAAGTCGGCAAGAGCGACGGCAAACTCGCCGCCCGGTCCGCCGTGGAGTCGTGACCTTCAGGCCGATCTTCTTGAACTCGTTGGGACGCACAAGGCCCACGTGCTCGTCTGCCTCCTTCAGGATGCCGAGTTCGAAGAACTCCAAATTCCTGATTATTTTGAGGCGTGCCGCAAGTATGGGCTCGTCGTCGAGCGGCTCGCGATCCCAGATGGTTCGATTCCATCAAGCCTCTCCGAGGTCGCATCACTCATTGCTCGCATCGTGCGTAGGGCAAACGATGGAGAAACCGTCGTAATCCATTGCCGCGGTGGCCTTGGCCGGGCCGGAACGATTGGTGCGTGTGCGCTTATTGCGCTCGGGAAGACCCCAGACGAAGCGCTCGATGCGGTCCGTGAGGCGCGTGGTGCTCATGCTCCGGAGAATGAGGAACAGCGGGCGTTTGTTCGCGCGTTTTCGCAATGGATGAGTGTCCAACGGCCGACGTTGGACGGCTTCATCACCGCCGCTCGAAACGTGTCTTCGGTACAACCGAAGGCGAGCGTCCCTGGCCCTGTCCCGCGCCCATCCGCGATGGTGATCGCCCTCCCGACGGCGATGGCACCCGCCCTCGCCGATGGCATTCGCGGCGCGGTGCTCGGCGCCGCCGTGGGCGACGCCATGGGGGCACCGACGGAGTTTCTGCGCACGATGGAGGAGATTCATACGGCCTTCGGACCGCAGGGCATCGAGCGGTATGTCACTTATCGCGAGGCGGATGGGAAGCGGTTCGCTGCGTATACCGACGATACGCAAATGGCTGAAATCGTTCTCCGAGTGCTCGTCGAGGCCCGTCGGGCGTCTTTCGACCTTGAGCGGACAATGCAGCGTATCGCGGACGGGTTTGTTGGGTGGGCGAAGAATCCGCAAGGGGGTCACCGCGCACCGGGAAACGCATGCCTCGCCGGCTGCCGGAACTTGGAGAAGGGGGTCCACTGGTCGCAGGCGGGCGGCGCAACGGCAGGCGGATGCGGCTCGGTCATGCGCGCCTACCCGTTTGGACTCGTCTTCCACGATGACATCGCCCGGGCGGAAGAGTGGTCGGTTGCCCACTCCCAGCTTACCCACCGCGACCCAGTGGCGCTTGCTGCCTGCGCTGCGATGGCTGTCGGAACCGCGCACGCACTCGCCAAGCGTGAACCCCGCTATGTTGTGACCGAAATGGCCGCGGCGGCGGGCCGCTACAGCGTGGCGACGGCGAAGATGCTGCTCGACGCCATGAAAGACGTTGAAGACGGCCAGGCACCGGCGGTGACGCTCACGCGCCTCGAAGGTTGGGCCGCCCACGAGTGCATTGCAGCCGCTGCCTACATCTTCCTCCGACACCCCGACGACCCTCGAGGAGCCATTCTGGAAGGGGCTAATACCATTGGTGATTCAGACAGCATTGCGACGTGCGCGGCGGCGCTTGTCGGGGCGAGAGCCGGTGCGAAAAAATTGCCCCCCTCGTGGGTCTCGGAGCTTGAGCGTTCAGACGAGCTTGCGGCGCTCGCCGAGCAAGCGATAAATGGTCGCTGATGGCGATCACGAAGCGGCGTTCCGATGCAGTCACACGGCACGCGCCGTCCCCTTTCCGTGGATTCAGCTCGGAGGCGGAGCGTGCGGAGGTCGAGGGGCTTCTTCGGAAGCTCCCCGATTTGGAAGACGGGACGCTCGGCGCCGCGCGGCTTTCGCTTCTACTCCAGCGCTTCGGAATGGTGGATGGGACGTTTGATTGGCGTCCCTTCCTCGAGCCCTTCGATGCGCTTTCGAGGAATGAAGAGGCGCTCGCGGACGCGGACGTCGTCACCCTCCGCCGAATGTTCACCGTCCACGTGCGCCTCGATCATGAAGGGCCCGGCCACCTTGCCCGTGCGATTGCCGATGGTCGAATCCTTCGTCTTTTCAACCGCCTCGCCGATCTGCGATTCGCCGCCCAGCTTCGGGAGTCGGGCGCCACTCGCCGCGCCGACCTCTCCCAAATGCCGCCGCGGACCAGCGATTCTGTCCCGCTCGACGTGGCATGGGTCTCCCGCGACCTATCGCGGATCGGTCTTACGTACGCCCCAGGGAAGCGAGCCCCCTCGCGCTCCGGGCCCGCCTGGGATCGGTCGCTGCGCGCCGATCTCGACCGCCTTGTCGATGAGCACCGCGTCGACCGTCTGATCGTCCTTCTCAGCGCGGAAGAGCTTGCCACGCTCGGAATTCCAGACCTCGTGGCCGTTGCTGAGCGGCGTGGCCTCGTCGTCGCCCATTTTCCGCTCAGCCACGGCGAAGCGCCATCCTCCCCGGCGGCCGCATCCCCGATCGTCGAGCAAGCGTGCGAGGACGCGCTCGAGGGCCTTCGCGTCGTTTTTGTCGCGCGATCGCTCGGCGGGCGTGCGTCGATGTTTGCAGCATGCACGCTTGTAACGCTGGGATTTTCTGCCGAAGATGCGTTTGCAACGTTGGCGCGCGAGCTCGGGAAGTATGCCTTCGAGAGGGAAGAGCAGCGCTCGTTCGTCCGCCGTTACGCCCAGTGGGCCGTCGACCAGCGCCGCTGAAGGGCACGCGGAATTCCGTGCGCCTCGTCAATGTCCGCGTGTAACCTCTTGCCGTTCGATTTTCGTGAACGGATGGGCACAGGACCCGTCAACCACTCCGGTTTTCCCTTTCCGTGTGCCGGCACATACGTTGCTGGCCGTCGGCACCGGACACCCCCCGTCCGCGTCTACACGCTTCCTCCCAGGAGATTTCCATGAAAGCCGCCCGTTTCGTCGTCCTCGTCGCTCTCGCCACCGCAGCCTGTTACCCGGTCCGTGAAGTTCGCCGAACGGCAACCGGCGGGGAACTCGCCCTCCTCGCGAACAATGACGGTTCGCGCGAGGAGGCCGGCAAGCTGATGACGGCCCGCTGCCCGAACGGCTACGACATTCTCGAGGAGGGGGAGGTCGTAGTCGGTCAGGTCAGCCGCACCGACACTCAAGCCGCCACGCAGCACGACCGGGGCTTCTACAACCAGCCGGTCCAGCGTACGAATGCCAGCCAAACGACCACCACCGAAGACAAGCGCGAGTGGCGCATCCTCTACCAGTGCAAGGGCGTCGCTGGCGCCCCCGATCCCGCACAGCCCGCTGCCCCGGCCAGCAACGTACTCATCCCCGCGCGCACGAGCGAAGTCTACGAAGTCCGCTACCACAGCTACTGAACGACCGATTGTTGACGGAAAGCCCCGACGCGGAACAACCGCGCGGGGCTTTTTCGTTCGGCTACAGCTTGGCGGAGATTCCCGCCCGCGCAAACACCTTCCCGACGGGCCCGGCCGCCTCTCGCGTCGTAAGGGCAGTGAAAAGACGACCATTTTCGTACACGTGCACCAACATGCAGTCGTAGGAGAAGAGAAGGTCGACGGTCTCGGTCCCCCGCGTGGCGTGGACGGCGGCGTGGGGGCGGAAGCAGGCGGCGAGCTTGTCGTCGTTTCCCGCAATTCCCGTGTATACCGCATACAATAGCTTGTGGCGCTCGACGCCAAGCAGTGGCGTTCGAGATGCCTCCTTCCAGCCATGGAAGCCCCCGGTTCGTGGCGCAAAACGCGCCAGGGGATCCCGCTCGGGCGCTCGCGGCGTCGCCGAGGCTGCCGACGGGAGGTCGGGCGCTTCGTCGCCCAACGCCAAAAGCTCCATCGTTTCGGCGTTCTCGAGGACGGCTCGCGCCGACGCAGGGAGGTGGTCGCCAAGATCGGGCAGGGGCCCATCGTCCCGGCCGCAACCGGTCGAGAGCGCGATCACCACCGAAAGGCCGGCAATGAGAGTGGAAGGTATGCGCGTAGAGGGCACCATGGCGTTGCGTCCTAGCGGATCTCACGAAGGGCGTCTGTCGGGTCTACCTAGTGGCCATGAAAAAGGTTCGACGATCTCAGGAACGGGGCCACGCAAACCATGGCTGGCTCGATTCCTTCCATACCTTCTCATTTGCCGACTACCATGACGAAAAACACATGGGATTTCGGTCACTTCGTGTGATTAACGAGGACCGCGTTGCTGCGGGGCAGGGCTTTGGAACCCACGGTCATCGCGATATGGAGATTCTCAGTTACGTCCTTCGCGGCGAGCTAGCGCACAAAGATTCGATGGGGAACGGTTCGACGCTCCGTCCCGGGGACATACAGCGAATGACTGCAGGGACCGGCGTTCGCCACAGCGAATTTAATGGTTCTTCTTCCGAGCTCGTTCACTTCCTGCAAATATGGATTATGCCCGAAAAGCAAGGGCTCCTTCCGAGCTACGAGGAGCAGCATATTCCTGCCGCAGAACGGCGCGGAGTGCTCCGGAAGATCGCCAGCCGATCCGGCGACGAAGGCTCCGTCGTCGTGCATCAGGACCTTACGCTCTGGGCAGGAAATTTTCAGGGCGACGAGTCCTGTGTCTTCAACGTCGATGCCGCGCGATACGTTTGGGTGCACCTCGCTAGCGGTGAACTCACTGTGACGACGTCGGAGGGGGAAGAACGGCTCAATGCGGGCGACGCAATTGCCCTTTCCGATGTCACAGAACTACGTTTGATGGAGGGGATCGACGCAGAGGTTCTTCTGTTTGACCTTGCATGAGGGGCGCGCCGACGTTCGAGCCTGGGGCCGCGGATGGGAGAATCCCCGCTTTTTTTCCTCCGCGCCCGTTGCATGGGGAGACCCGCTGCGATAGCGCCACCTTCGGAGGCGTGGCGGGCGAATACCTGCGCCGCTGGTTGCACCAGAGCGAGAACAGAAATGACGATCAAGACCTGCGTAATTGGGCTCGGGGCCATGGGGCGGAACCACGTCCGCGTGCAGTCGGACTTGTCGGGGGCGAAGCTCGTTGCCGCTTCTGACCCAAGCGAGGCGGCGCGTGCGGCGGCTGCGAGGTCGGGCCTCGCCGTTTATGACGACTATCGGCGGCTCTTCGACACCGAAAAGCCCGATGCGTGCATCGTCTCGGTACCGACCGAGGTTCACCTGCCGGTCGCCCTCGAAGCGCTTTCTCGAGGGATCCACGTCCTGGTGGAGAAGCCGATTGCGCCGACGGTCGCAGACGCGCAAAAGATGATCGACGCCGCCAAAGCGGCGAATCGCGTGCTCATGGTCGGACAGATCGAGCGTTTCAACCCTGCCGTGCAGGAATTGAAGCGCGTCGTCCAGGCGGGCGAGCTCGGAAAGATTTTTCAGCTCCACGCTCGGCGTCTTTCGCCGTTCCCCGCCCGAATTCAGGACGTCGGCGTCATTCTCGACCTCGCAACCCACGACATTGATGCCATGCACTTTGTTACCGGGAGCCGCGTCGTGCGGGCGTTCGCGGAGACCGCGCGAAAGGCCCACAAGAGCTGCGAGGATCTTCTCTCGGGCCTCGTCCGCTTCGAGAGCGGTGAGATCGGGGTTCTTGATGTGAGCTGGCTAAGTCCGCTGAAATTGCGACAGCTTAGCGTCGTTGGTGAAGGTGGGGTCGTCGTCGCGGACTACCTCGCGCAGGACGTCGTCTTTTACAAGAACGGCAAGGTCAACGATTCCTGGGAGCCGGCGAGCCACTTTTCCGGCGCCGTCGAAGGGGACATGGTCAAACGCCACATCGCCAAGAAAGAGCCGCTTCGGAACGAACACGAAGCCTTCGTGCGCGCGGTTCGTGGCGATGAGCCGGTCGCGGTCGGTGGGGAAGATGGTCTTCGTGCCCTGCAGGTCGCGTTGGCCTTCATTGAAAGTGGTCGCTCGGCGGCCGTGCAAACCTTCTAACGGAGTCTTGCTGCACGCCCCTTGATGCGAATTGGGGGGCGCGCGCATGGCCGCTATGGCCTTCCCGTCGTTTGTTGCTGTCATCGGACTCGCGCTCGGCCTGGCTGGGGCAGGCCTGACGTGGGCGTTTGGCTCGGCACCGGGTTGGCGGGAGTACCGGCGGCTGTCGCTCATGATGCTCGCATGTGCTGCCTATTGCGGCGCAGAGATGTTCGAGACGATTCCGTCGCTCGTCGGCCACGCCGTCCTCGCGCAGCGCGTGCAACTTTCTCTATTTGTTGTGTATTCCGTGGCCCAGTACAGTTACTTTCGCGCGGTTCAGGGGGAATGGCGCTTCGACCGCGCGATCCTCGTACTGCATGCCTCGACGGGGCTCCTCGCGCTGGTCGCGCTCACGACCGATCTCGGAACGGAGACGACCGTCGTCTACCGTGTGCTGCCCTATGGCGGAATGTTGAATGTTCTTCCGCACTTTCGGCCGCTTGGGAGCTTGCTCGCCGGCCTCATGATGGTGACCGGCGCCTTTCTCACGGCGCGCTGTGTCCACGCCTGGCGAAAGGGGGATGCATTTGGGCTTACCCACGTGCTCGGGACCGGCATTTGTCTTGCCGCCGGCCTCTACGACGTCGTCGTTTTTGAAACCGGCGCCCCTCTCCCATTCTTGATGGCGCCGTCTTTTTGCATCTGCATCATTTTATTCACGATTGTCCTGACACGGCGCTTTGTCCAGGATGCCCTCGCCCTCGAGCAGCTATCGATGGCGCTCGGGAGCCGTGTCTCCGAGCACAGCGCCGAGCTGGTGGTGACGCGGGATGCGCTTGAGCAGGCAGAGCGCTCGGCCGCCCTCGGTCGCATCGCGGCAGGTGTCGCCCACGAAATCAACAACCCGGCAGCGGCAGTCACGGCGAACCTCGAGTATTTACTCGCAGAAGTAGACGGAGGGAAGCTCCCTCCCGACGGACCGGAGGCGCTGCGCGAGTCGATCGAGGTGATGGGGCGCATTCGACGGATCGTTCGCCAACTCCTGGACGCGGGGCGTGTTGGCAGCATCCAACGCCTTGAGCATGTCCGCGTCGGTGAACTCCTCAAGCAGTGTGTCGCTTCGGTGAGTCGGAGCGAAGCGTTCCTCCGTCGTCCGAGGGTGACGGTGAACGTTGTCCGCCGCGACGGAAATGACGCGCTGGAAATCGTTGGGCGGAGCGATCTCTTCCTGCAAGTGCTTGGAAATCTGTTGGTTAACGCAGCACAGGCCTACCCAATTGGCCCCGATGGCGAGGGGGACCGTCTGCCGATTCGTGTCGTCGTTGACGCCCTCGAAGACGTCGTTGGGATCACCGTTGAGGACGAAGGCTCCGGCATCCCCGCCGACGTCCTTCCGCGCATCTTCGAGCCGTTCTTCACGACGAAGCCGCTCGGGGAGGGGACCGGCCTCGGCTTGGCAGTAACGATTGGGATCGTTCGCAGCATGGACGGAAGCCTCGATGTCGAGAGCCGCATCGGCCAGGGGACACGGATGCGACTCACCTTCCGCCGCGCCCCCGGCGACGCGCCCCCGGCGCGAATTGGGATGAGTCGTCCAAGCGAATTCTAGAAAAATATCGAAAGCTTACGTTCCGTCGGGCCGGTTTCGGAGGAAGTCGGCGACGTCGGCGAAACGAAAGTCGAGAAACGCGCGCAGGTCGCCGGTGATGTTTCGCGCATTCAGTGCATGCTGCATACATCGAAGCCAGGCGTCTCGCGCTGCGCTGTCGACGGCGACATCGGCGTGACGCATGCGCAGCCGCGGGTGCCCGTGGCGCTCCATGTATGTCTGCGGTCCGCCGAGCCAGCCAATCAGGAAAAGTCCGAACCGATCGCGAGAGCGCCGCGAGACGCGCCCATCGCCGTCGAGCTCATGCATTTTTGCAAGAGCCGGCTCGGTCGCGTCCATGGCGTCGTAGAAAGCTTCCGCAAGCGCGAGGACCTCGGCGTCGCCCCCGATCGCGTCGTAGGGGAGCTTCGCGGGGGAGGTTGGGGCGCCACCGATCTCTGTCGTCGGGGAGGCCGTGGCGGGCTTGTCGGCGCTCATCCGAGCTCCGGTACCGCGACCGGCTCCGGCGGTGTCGCTTCGTGACCTTCACCGGCGCGCCGCAGATACGGCGTCACTTTTTCGCGAAAGCTCTCCGTCCACGATGCGGGCCGGCGCCCCTTCGGATCGACGCGCACGAGGACGCGGGTACCGGCCGCGTAATCGACGTCTTCGTCCATCGGCATCACGCAGAAGCCAAACGTTAGACTCGTCTCGCCGAGGCGCTCGATCCAAATGCGTACGCGGACTTCACCGGTCCCAACCACCGGGCGAAGGTACTCGATGTGGTTTGCACGTACGAGGTGGTAAGCGTCTGGATTGTCGCGCATTTCCTTCCAGCTTCCCCACCCGAGCCGCTGCCAAAAGGCGCCGATCGTCCGCTCCATCAGGAGGAGATAACGTGCATTGTGCAGTATTTGAAAGGCATCGAGATCGTCAAAGTAGATCCCGTGCACATTCTCGTAAAAACGGACGCCCGCCGACTTGGTGCTCACGCCCGGCACGGTAGGAAGTTCCTCGGCCGGTTTCAACCGGGAAGACTGGTATAGGCACCGCCATGCTCGCTGCCGAAATCTTCCGCCTTTCTCCGCACGCGCTCTCGAAAGCCTTCCCCGGATTCCGCACGCCCGAAGAGGCGCTCGCAACCGCTGCGCCGAATGCGGGGGATTTTGACGTCGACCTCGACGACGAGCGCGTCATTCCCCTCGATCGTTTTGAGCCGATGTGGCTCGGGATGCTCGCCGAACTCGCGCTCCCGGCGGCCGTTTCGGCGACGACCCTCGGGGAACCGGAACTCGTGCGCGTGGTCGATCTCGAAGGAGGCCCGTGGGTCGTCGCGCTCGAAGGTACGCTCGTGACCGCGCTCGCCGGCCTGGACGAGCGTCGCCTCGAAGCGCTTGGGGGGCGCCTCGCCGATGGGGTCAAAGCCGATCTCGCCACGCTGGCCGACGAGGAGTTCCGTAACTTTCGCCTCCAGGACCATAGCAAAGAGCCATTTGTTGAGCTGGTACAGGCACTTGCCGCTGTCTCGGAAGAGGCCATCGCCGCCAATGAAGGCGTCTACGTCCTGTACGGCGAGGCCGACGACGGCGACGGCGAATGAGTGCCACGCCGGGCGCAAGCGTCGATTTGCCGGCGAAGAAGCGACGCTTAGGGTCGGGCCTCGCAGTGCTGACCGCTTTGGTGCTTGGCGTCGTGATTGGGGGCTACTTTCCACAAGATGCCCATCCGACGATCTTTCATCTATTTCAGTTTATTTCAAAGGCATTTCTTGCCCTTATCAAAGGGCTTATCGTCCCACTCTTAATCTCGACGATTGTCGTTGGCGTTGCCCAGACGGGGGATCTCCGCGCCGTCGGTCGGATGGGGGCGAAGGCGCTCATCTGGTTCGAGACCGTGACGACGGTTGCACTTTTCCTCGGTCTCGGCGTCGCCAACATCCTCAAGCCGGGCGTCGGCCTTCCGCTTGAACTTGGCACGAAGGCGGCAAGCGTCGGTGAGCAGCCCTCCGGCTGGGACACTGCACTTCATTTGTTTCCTTCCAACCTCGCAAAGCACGCGGCCGAAGGAGATATCCTCCCGATCGTCATCTTCGCGGTCCTTTTGGGGGTTTCACTCGTCCGTCTCGGTGATCGCGGAAAGCCGGTATTTGCCTTCTTCGATAGCCTCGCGCACGCGATGTTTGGTTACACCGATCTCATCATGAAGCTCACGCCTCTCGGCGTCTTCGCCGCCATGGCGCAGAACACGAGCCACATGGCGGCGGGCCACCTTGTGAACGGCCAGATGCTCCGCGGTTGGTCGGGCGTGTTCTGGCTGCTCGGCCGCTACGCCAAGCTCGTCGGATCGCTGTACTTTGCACTTTTCCTGCTCGTCGTCCTCGTCTTCGTTCCGACGCTGATCGTCCTTCGCGTCTCAGTTCTGAAGTTTTTTCGGACGTTTCGGGAGCCGATCGCGACCGCCTACGCGACCGCATCGAGCGAAAGCGCGCTCCCGCGGCTCCTTGAGCGCCTCGTCGAATTTGGCGTCCCGAACAAGGTCGCAAGCTTCGTTCCAACTTCTGATCTATCGATTGAATGATCTCGATGGATCTTCGCCGCAGAATCG
>DYPH01000014.1:0-47478 GCA_020720045.1 Sorangium cellulosum
TTGCTTTGATCACATCCCGTGTAAATTGCAATTCCGAGCAGCTACCTAGGGCCGCTTAGAACTGGAGGCCGGTTCGGCCGACGGCGACCCAGGTCGGGGCGGGGAGGGTTCCGTTGGCGTCGGCGAGGGCGCGGCCCGGGAAGAGGACGCCGGCTTGCGCGCCCCCCTGGAACACGATGCCCGACGGGAGCCGATGGCGGGCCTCGACGCCGAGGTCGAGCTCGACGCCCAGATCGTGGGACCGGGGATCGCCGCCGCGGTAATTCGTGTACTTCCCCTTGGTTGCGACGCCGTAGGGGCTCACGAGATCGGCGGTCGTCTGCGCGAAAAGGGCGCCCGCCTTGAGGTCGAGCCAGGGCTCCGGGCGGAAAATCGCCGTCGGGTTCATGTAGGCGGCCCCGAAGACGCCGCCGTTCGACGGGAGGAGATCGACGCCGGGGGTCGGTCGGGCGCCGTTCGTAAGGAGCGGATCGGCCGCTGCCGTCGCCGCGCGGGCCGTGTGCCAGCGGAGGACCTCGTCGAAGAGCACGAGGCCGACTTTGTGGTTCGGATCGAAGGTGAAGCGGCGCTCGGTTCGGTCGTAGGGGTTCGCGTCGCCGGAGGCGTAACCGACCTCGACCTGCGTCACAAAGCTCCCATACATTTGGGAAATTCGCTTCGGGGTCACGCCGGGCGCGGCGGGTTCCGTCGCGACGTCGTCGACGAGGGTGGTCCCGCCGCGCACAAAGCCGACGCGGGCGGCGAGCGCCTGGGAGGCGATGCGGGTCGGCCAGGCGTCGTTGGCGGTGTCGGCGTCGCGGAGGAGGTTCGTCCGCCCGAAGATCGCCGCCGCCTCGACCTCGCCGAAGGCGAAGCCGGTCCGGTGGCCGGGGAGCGGGAGCGCGCCGTGGGCGGCGACGTCAAGGGCGAGAATTTGCAACCGATCCCGGTACTCGGAGACGCCGGGGACCGAGTCTTTCGTGTTCCGCTGGTCGCGGGCGACGGCGAAGAGGCCGACCTGGTTCGGCCCCTTTTCGTAGTAGGCGGCGAGGACCCCTTGAAAGGCGACGTCGCCGCGGCTCAGGCGCGCCTGGTTGTCCCGGTAGACGAGGTCGGCGGCGAGGGCGACGGTGAACGGGCTCTTTTCGCCGAAGGGGCGCGTGCCGAAGAGGACCCGCTCGGCCATCTGGCCGTAACGGTAGTCGCCGAAGAGGTTCGGATGATCGCCGTCGTTGGCGAGGATCCCCATGCCCCAGTGGTTCGGCTGCTGGCCGACGCGCAGGAGGCCGACCTTCGTCCGCCAGTCGACGTACAGCCAGCGCGGGACCAAGTAATTGCCAAGGTTTCCGCCGTTGTCGCGCGGGGCCGAGTCGGCGCCGACGCCGCGGGTCGTGTCTCCGAAGACGAAGCCGGTCGGGAAGTCGATCTGGCCGGTCACGACGACGTTCGGCCCGATGCGCACGCGGGGCGTCGCCCGGAGCCAGCCGGTCACGAAGGCCTTCTGGCCGAGGCTGCGACCGGTGAGCTGCGGGTTCTCGCCGAGGTCTTTCGTCGTCGGCTCGAGCAAAAATGCTCGCTGAAACTGGGCGCGGAGCTGGAACTCGCCGTCGAGCTCGAAGCGGAACGGTTCGTCGGCATCGAGGGGGCGCGGGACGATGCGCCCCGTCGGCTCCCGGAGGGCAACGATGCGATCCCACGGTGTGTTCCGCGGATCTTCCGGCGGCGTCAGGCGCGCCTGCTGGGCCGGCGTCGACGGAGACAAACGCGCCGGCTCCGGCTCCGGCTCCTCGGCCCACGCGGAAGGCGTGAGGGTGACCAGCGTCACGAACGCCGAGCAGCCGAACCAGGCACAGCAGGCAGAGAGCGCAATCGGGCGACGTCGTGCAGGATGCAAACGCATAAAAGCGACCCCTCGGTACCACATCGCGGGGCGACGGTTTGGGCGAGTCGCTACTTCCGCAGGGCGAGCGCCGCTTCCACGCGCCCGTTCGCGCGGGTGACGACGAAGAGGTACGCGTCGCTGCCTGCGGGCTCGGCCGTCCCGCCGTACACCGTGTCGCTTGTGTGGATCGGGAGGTCGCTCAGGACGAGGTTTCCAATGGGGCCCGTCAAAGGGGGGCCGGCGGCGTCGCGGGGGTTCGGGCGGGGGGCGCCGTTGGTGGGCGCCCCGATCGCGTAACTGGCGCGGACGGCGGCCGCCCCGGCGGCGCTCTTGGCGCGGCGCTCGCGGAGACCGCCGACCGGTGCCAGGGCGAGCGTGGTCGTCGTCGTGCCGCGGGCCGCGCGGAAGCAGACGTAGAACCCGCCGTCGGCGACCGGCGCGTGGAGGGCCGCCAAGATGGGGGCTGCGGAGAGATCGTCGATGAACGCCGCCTCTTCCCCCTTGCGCGCCGTCGCGACGACGAGCGTGTACGGCGTACCTGGGAGATCCCGGCGGACGAAGGCACCGTGGGCGGTCGTGACGCCGCGCGCTTCGCCGTTCACACAGACGCCGCGCTCGCTGTTCGCCGCTTCGAGGGCAAAATCGGCGGTGGCAAACACGCCCCCCTCGCTCGTCGCCGGCGGCGCGCAGGTGCCAAGAACGCGCACATTGCTGACGGTCGGGTCGGTCGGCAGGCCGAAGATGCCGGTCACCGGCGTCGTGGTCACGGCAAAGCCGGCGGTCGCACCAAACCGGACGGTCACTCCGTCGGTGGTGCGCCCGATCCCGGCGGCGAGCCCTTCCAGGAGGGGGCCGCCTTCGTAGGTGAGGACCGCCCCCCAGCCGGCGCGCTGGGGATCGATCCGGAACCCGCCCGCGGCGGCCGGCGCGATGGGAAGGAAGAGTTCTTTCGACCCTTTGCGGAGTTCGGCGCGGAAGGCGGCGAGGCCGGCGTCGGTCAGCCCGGCAGCGACCGCCTCCGGGGCCATCGCGCGCGGGGTCGGGCCGCTCCCCCCTTCCGACGCCGTCGCCGTGCAGCCGGGGAGGAGTGTGAGGCCCGGTGTCTCTTGAAAGGCGAACTTCGCCCCCGGCGCCGGCGCGTTCGGAGCCCCTAGCGACGCTGCGGTTGGGCCCGACGGGGCCGGTCGGCCCTCCGGTTGCGCGGCGACGGCGCCTCCGTCCGGGCAGACCGGCGTCGGGGCGGCGGCGGCACAGGCGGTAGCCGCGACCGTGACCGCGACGGAGAGCGTGAAGGGGACAACTGCAGAGCGATTTCGCAACATTTCAAAAGCCTTTCGAGGTCAGTCGGCGAAGGAGCTTGCGGGGAGCTGGCTCCGGAGCCAGGGGCCGATTCCGTTGCCGAGGGCGACGTCGGCGCCCCAGGTCGAGACGTCGGTCGGCTTGCTCCCCCAGAACCCGAAGGAGTGGACACCGACAATCGCGCCGCGTCCATCGAAGCTTGGCCCGCCGGAGTCGCCGGGGGCGGTTGAGGCCTTCCCGCCGGCGCCAAGCCCGCGGAAGTAAAAGAGGGAGGGGGCGTCGGCGCCGGTGGCGACGAGCGTGGCGTAGGCGAACTTCCGCATCGCGAGGAGGTCGCCGTCGTTGCCGTCCATGCCCCCTTGGGAGCCGGCCCCGGCGACGGCGATCGTCGTCCCGTTCGGCACGCGCCGCGTGGAAATCCGCGAGTAGGTCGCGAGCGGGATCTGCCGAACGCGCACCAGCGCGATATCCCAGGGGCAGGCGGCGAGGACCTGACTCACGCTTCCGGTGGCGGTTCCGGAGCAGCCGCGCCCTTCGAGCTCGCCGGGCGGGAGCGTCGTCGAAACGACCTGGAGCGCTTGGCTCATCGGCGGTTCGTCGGCGTCGCGCCCTTGCGGGTTCGGGATCCAGGGGAGGAGGTCGTTGGGGGCGAAGCCGAGCCAGTAGCCGCCGGCCATCCGGTGCCGGAGGGCGCCGTTCGACGCGACGACGCAGTGGGCGGCGGTGAGGAAGGTGTCGACGGAGACGCGCGTCGCCGTGCAGTCGGCGTGCCCGGAGCCGGGGAGGTCGACGAAAGCGACGACCGAGGAGAGGAGGTTCCGCGTGTCGGCGAAGCCGCCGGCGAGCTCATCGCCGGAGCCGGCGGAGGTGTCGTCGACCTCGGTGGTGCAGCCCACAAGCGGTGCCGAGAGCGGCAAAAAGAGGGCAAACGCGAGGGCGAGGCGGGGGGCACGAGCTTGGGTGTAGGGACGCATGCCCCCCGGTCGTCCACGGCGCCGGTTTGTTGCGTGGAAAGTGACCGGCGCCGAAAAAAGGCCTCGAGTCGCGTCAGTCGCAGCGGGTCGAAGCGTCGCCGCGGACGACGCAGGCGCAGCTCGTCTGCGATTTGCCGTCGTAGTCGACGCAGATCGCGCCGGAGCCGGTCTTCGACCAGAGGCAGTCGCGGCCGGAAGAGCCGCAGGCGCTCGCGACCGCCGGGCGTGCTTGCGTGCACGGGGTCGACGTCCCGGTCACGAGGCAGCCGCACGCGACGCTCGCGCCGTCTTTCGCGCAGGTCGCCCCTTTTCCGAAGGACGACCAAATGCAGGCGGTTCCGCCGCTTGCGCCGCAGGTCTGCCCGACGGTCGCTCGCGGCGCCGGATCTTCGCAGTCCTGGCAGGTCGGCTTGGCGTCGTTCGGCATCCCCTTGGCGCCAGCGAGCGCCTGCACGGACGGGGAGGCGGTCGGGAGCGCGAACTTGTAGCCGGCGGTCTTCATCCACGGGACGAGGAGCTTCACCATCTCCACGGTCTGCGACTTCAGGTCGTGCATCAGGATGAAGCCCCGCTTCGCGCTGCGGAGCATCGCCTGGTAGCCGGTGAGGCAGGTGGCGACCGAGGTGTTCGACGACCAGCAGGCGTAGTCGGCTTTGTAGTTCACGCCGCCGATCTGCACGTTGTCGCCGGCGCTCCAGTGGATCGGCCCGAGGTAGTCGACCTTGAGGCGGCTGTTGAGCGTCGCCGACGTCGTCGCGTCCCAGCTCCCGCCCGGCGTCCGAAGGAGGAAGGGGCCCCGCGGCTGGAGGGCGGCGATGTCGCTATGGACGCGCATGACCTCGTCGACCTGCGTGTCAGCGGAGAGCGACGCGTAGCGAGTGCTGTTGCACGGCGCGGCCGTGGCGCCCGCGTAGCAGTGATTTTCGGTGTGGTTCGCGAGGAGGTGGCCGGCCTTGACGATCGCGCTCAGCCGCCGCTGGTAGGCGCTGTCGCCCCGGTGGTAGCCGTTGACGAAGAAGGTCGCGGCGATCCCCTGGTCGTGGAGCCAGTTGGCGAGCCCTTCGGTGACGGCGCTCGGCCCGTCGTCGAAGGTGAGGGCGAAGGTCCCGACGGGGAGATCGAGCCCTTTCAAGTTCGACGGCGACGTGAGTTCGTCCCCCTCGGGGGAAGCGACCTCTTCGGCCTCTCCGCCGCAGGCAGCGGCCGCCACGAGAAGGGCAAACGGGAGCACGGCGAGGGGGAAGAACTTGCGCATCCCTCCAAGGTCTCACAGGCGACGGCAACCTTGCAATGCCTGAGGCGGCGCCGAGCGAACGAACGCTCCGAAGAGCCCGCGAACAGGCATGTGGGGGCGATCGATCGCTCGAAAGTGCCCGTCAACAGGCGTTGGGGAGCGATCGATGGCTCGGAGGCGGCTGCGAAGAGGCGTTTGGGAGCGATCAATCGCTCGAAAGAGGCCGCCAACAGGCACTCGGGAGCGATCGATCGCTCAAAAGTGGCCGCCAACAGGCACTCGGGAGCGATCAATGGCTCGGAGGCGGCTACGAACAGGCGTTCGGGAGCGATCGATCGCTCGAAAAAGCCTGCAAACAGGTGTTTAGGAGCGATCGATGGCTCGCTTGGTTGGGAATCGCCAGCCTCTGACCGCGCGTCCGTACGGTCGCGCTGAAATCTCTTGTTTCTGTTTTTTTTTCGGCACCTTGGGATCGCCTTCGGCGCGGACGGCTTTCGTCCCGACCTCCGACGGCATGCAAGGAGTACCGCCATGAGATGGTTTTGGATTTGTGTAGGTTTGCCGGCACTTGCCGCGTGTTCCCACGGGGAACCGGGCACGGACGTCGGAAGTCAGTCGCAGGCAGTCGTGGCCGCCGCGAAGCCGGCGCCGAGTAGCGAAGGCCGGGCGCTGCCGTCCGCGAGCGCTCGTGGCTTCGCGCCCCTGGACCCAGTTCCGGCGGGGCCTGCCGAGGCGCCGAAGCGTGGCGACGATGGCACGCCACTCCCCACGAAGGTCGTGTCGTTCACGGAGCCAGCTCCCGACCCAGAACGCGATGTGACCGCCGCTCGCCGCGCCGACAAAGCGCAAGCCTCCCGGGACAAGGGGGAATCGAAAGACGCGACGCAATTGCCTGCGCCAGTGTCGGCGGCGGCGCTCGCAAAGCAACATGCCTATCTCGCGAAGGCGGCGGAGCGCCTTGCAGCGCGTGGGGGGAAAGAATCTGACGAAGACGGTGCTGCCGAGGCCGCATCGAAAGCCGCCGCTCTCGCAGGAGGTGCCAAATGAAAAAGGCTTTTGCAGGTTTGCTTGCGGCCGCCGCGACGCTAGCGGTTACGTCCTCCGCACGTGCCGCCGCGAGCGTCACCGACGGGACCGCGGGCGCCTTTGCCATTCGATCGGTCTACGTTCCCGCCGGCTGCACGGTGACGGCGATGACGACGGGGCTGTCGGCAGGCGCCGACCCGATCCTCCACGTTCAGGCACCGAACGGCGCTTTCGTCGCAGGAAACGACGACTACGCCGGGATGGGCACCGGCTCCCGCGTCGACTTTTACCAACCGACGGCCCAGACGCTCACCTTCCTCGTGCGTGCCTACGACGCGAGCTACGAGGGCAGCGGGACGCTCTCGGTCCAACAGAGTGGCGCGGCCTGTGGCTCCGCCTACAGTTCGTCGCTCGTCTTCAAGGCCGGTCTCCGCGTCGACCTGGGCTCGACGGCCTGGAACACGCGGCTTCGAACGGTTCAGCCACCCGGCGGGCTCTACGACACGGTGATGCTTTACGTCACGACGACCCCCGCTCACGCGCTGAGCTATGATGACGACGCCGGGATGAACTTCAGCTCGAAAATCGACGTCGGCTCGACGCAGGCATGTGCTTCGGCGTGTTACGCGGTCATCGGTGGCTACGGAGACACGGGCGCCGTTCGGCTCACCCGGGACGATGACGTGCTCTGGAGCGATGCCGATGGCGACGGTCTCGGTGCTGGGCTTGAGCAGGTGCTCCTCACAAGCGCTTCAAACTCCGACACCGACGGCGATGGCATCTCCGACGGCACGGAGGTGATGGGGATCGACGATCTTTACGGTCGTTATCCCTTCTACGGGGCCTCGCCGACGCAACGCGATCTCTTCCTCGAAGACGATTGGCGAAAGTGCGTCCCAGGTGCGCCATTAGACGGGCCGTGCGTGGACGGTACCGGCAGTGTCAACGTCGATCTGTATCGTTGGGGACCGGCCCAAGTTGCCATCATGGTCGCCAAGTTTACCGACGCGAACATTCGTGTTCATGTCGACAACGGCATCACCCCCGTGGGCACGACCACCGACTACGGGAACTGGGGAGGAGCGACTTCCGTCGACGGATCGAATCCAGAAGAAGCCTACGTCGGTTGCGACTACCTGACTGCCGGGCGCAACGGTTTTCACGGCCTCTTTTCAAGCGACGGAGCTGGGGGTGTCTCGGGGGTTCGAGCGCGCTGCTTCCTGTCGGGGCAGGACGCGAGTGCCGGGAGCCATGAATTCGGCCACGCGCTCGGCCTCGACCACCACGGCAAACGCGTAACCACGCCCTTGAACTGCAAGCCGAACTACCCGTCGTTGATGAACTATGCCTACGACAACGGCAGCAGCGACCGGGTCAACGCGCGTTTTTCGCACGCGACGCGAATGACCACTTCCGCGGGCATTCCCGTGACCCTCAATCCGAGCCTCCTCATCGAGTCGGATGGAGTCGGCCCCTACACGACCGACAAGCACAACCTCCTTGCGACGAAGCCGTTTGCACTTGACCTTACGGCACAAGGGGTCGACTGGGACCGCGATGGTGTTATTTCCTCGGTCCCGACACGTGCCGCCATCAGCTGGAACGTGGAATCGAATGCCGATTGTGGTGCAGGGACCTACGCGCTCGACGAGTGGAACAACCGGGGAGAGTCGACGCACATGGCGCTCGGCTGGATGCCGGAAGGGGGCACGGCGCCCCTGCCACGGCTCTTCTGGGTCAATCGGCGCTTCGTCGACGATCAGCTCATGTACCGGTATGTCGCGAAGCCCAACTCTCTACCCGCAAACGGCAAGTGGGAGCTCGCGCGCTCGTGCGGAGAAACGCCGAATGACGACTGCAATACGCAGTGGTACCCGAGCCGGACCAATCTCCCGTTGCCGATCCCGGTCCCGTTCGCATCGATCCTTCCGACGGCCGTCGTCGGCTACAACGCGCCGGGGTCCAATCAGGCCCATGTCGTCGTCTTCGCAAACCTAAAAGGTCAAAACCAGATCGCGTACGTCGTCTTCAACGGCACGTCGTGGTCGACCGTGCAGAACTTTCCGGGAGATTTCGCTGCGAGCGGGCCGCCAACCGCGGTTCGTCAAGGCGATTATCTGTATGTGTACGCGCCGTACAATGGGCGTCTCCGCGAGTGGTATTACAACATCTTGACCAACCAGTGGTCCGGTCCCAACGATCAATACGATTCGAACTTTCAATTGCTTCCTGTGGGGAATGCCGGGGCCACCGTCACGGTGGGGTACCTATCGGTCTCGGGTACGACCTTTTTCGGAAAGGTGATCGCCTACGTCGATACGAACGACGTTCTTCGTACCGCCTACCGCGACGTACTCTGGCAGGCTCTACCGGCGCCCTACTCGAAGCGCACGAGAGGTCTGTTTGGCGTGTACACGGAGACTCCGTATTCCGTGTTTGAACGTCCGAGTATCAGCTATGTCCCTGCCGGCGCCAATCAGCTCGCTTCCGTGGGACGCTACTACATCGCCTGGAACGGCCGCGCACAAACCGACGCAATTGGTCCGGCCTACCTTGTGATGTCTCAGGGGAATGTCGTCGATTCGACGACCGGTTTCCGACAGTACAAATGGAACATTCCAAAGACCCGATTCATCAACGCCGAGGCTTCAATGCGAGGAAGCATCGCGACGATCTTCGACCCTGCTTACGACACAAACCTTCACGCGGCGTGGGCGAGTGCCGGATTTGATGAAGACGCTGCCCCGAAGTTTGCCCCAATCGCCGACGACATCGTCGACGCTCCCATCCGGGATGTGAATGACCTTTTCATCCTTCACAGCAATATGGCGTGCAGCCTCTATAACCCCGGGGCTTGCCCCCAATGAAGGTGGTCAAGCAATTCGTAAGCCTTGCAGCGCTCGTCGCGTCGATTTCCGGACTCAGCTGTACCTCGTCAAATGGTTCGTCGACGGCAGATGCAGGCGTTCGGAGCGACGCGACCCCGGAGGTCCCCGCGTGCCTCGTCGATCCTCCGAGCTACACGCCGACCGCACCTTCTGCGCCGCTCGCGGTGACGCCGAAGGTGCTCTGGACGAAGCCGCTGGGGTTCAAGGCGTCGCCGAAGACTCCACTATTTGTCACGGCGGACGGCATCGTCGTCGCTTCCGGCGACGGTGTACGGATTTACGACCGAGAGGGGAACGTCAAGCGCTCCTTCTTCTTCCGCGGGATCGGAGGTTCCAATCGCATCCCGATGGTGGTCGGTCCCGACGATCGCATCTACGTCGGTTCGGACACGCTTCATCGCATTGATCCTGACGGGACCGACACGCAATACCGGCTCTCTCTCGGGACGAACATCGTGCGGGGCGGGGAGAGCAAGGCGTGGGTTTCCCAACTCGCGCTCGGCCCGAATGGTGTGCTCCACGTCCTCGGGAGCGATGGGGCCCTGCACGGTTTTGACCACGACGGTCGCGAAATCTACACACAACAAATCGCGACGGGCGACCTTGTGTATCAGCCGAGGATGGCAGGGATGGGGGCGACGATCCTCATTTCAGAGACGCTCTTCGATGCCAGAGATGGCAGAAGGCTCGGCCGCTCGCACATCAACGGGGACCGGTGGGCAATCCAGTTGGGAGCTAACGGCCAGCGGCTGTTGGCAAACACGATGACGCCGACTTTGGAATTCGCCGTCGTAGACGCCTGCGGAAAAACGCTTCGAGCATTTCCTCGATTTACAGAAACTGCGGTTCCTGTACTCAGTGCTCTTGGAGCATGTTCGATTTGGATGGAGAGCCTCAGCCCAAACAACCGCCTGTTAATTCGGACGGATAGCCTTGGGCGAGAAGTAAAGCGCCTTTTCCCCTATTTCGGTCTGCCGAATGTGCTTGGCGCAGACGGTACGCTGTATGCGGTCGGGAAGCCCGCTGGCGAAAGCCTCCTGGTTGCGCTTTCCGAAGACTTCGAAGAAAAGTGGCGCCTCCCGCTGCCCAGCGGACCGCCGTACTCAAGCTCGGGTCTTGGGAATGACGGTGTTCTTTACCTCGCCGACGACATCGGCGACACGCTTACCGCCGTTCAGACGGGAAGCCCTGGGCTTGCCAGCGTGCCGAATCCGTTTTCCCCGCTTGGTTTCCTTGAAAGCCCCACGAACTGGGTCGGCGACAAGTAACCCGTCCGCTCCTCTCGACGATCAAGCCCCCGCGTGCCTCCCGGTACGTGGGGGTTCTCGTTTTTCAACGACCTCCACAAAAACACCTCGCCCGGTCGAATCCCCTTGAACGAAACTTCGACCTTTGGTGTCGTTTTGCGCATGGCAACCAAGAAGAAAGCTGCAAACGTTCCCGCGGAAAGTGCTCGTCTTGAGGCGCTTCGACCGGCGCTGGATGCGATGCCGGCCGACGCACTAAAGTCGCCCCTCGGACCGTTGATGACGATGGTCGTTGGGGCGCTCTCGCTCCTGGAACATGCGCGCGTTCCGACCCGCTTTACGCTGTTGAGTAAGCTGCATCCGGACGTGTTTGATCCGAACACGCTTCCGCGCCTCGAAGCGACCGCCGCGTTGTTGAGCGAGCTGGCGGTTGCCGCCGAACAGGAGGCGGCCCAGGCGATTTCCGCGAAAGTAAATGCGGCGACCATCGAAAAAGCGTCGCTCATCAAAGGGCGCCTCCAGCGGGTGCTCGAGTACCAACTGACCGACGAAGTGTCGGTGCGTGAGCTCGATGGAATTCGCCCGGGGACGAGCTACAAAGACCTCGCGACCGACCTGGTTCGGCTCGCGGTGCTCGCCGAGAACCACCCGGCGGAAATCGCCGGGGACCGTCACTTCGTCGCGACCGATCCGGCCGACGCCCGGACCTTTGCGGACGCGATCTTGGCCGACCTTGGGACCTCGCTCGCCGGCCTCGAGACGGAGAGCGATGACACGCGCGCCCGCGTGGTGACGTTGCTCATCAATGACTACGCGGAGGTGCTTGCCGCGTTGAATTTCGTCGGTCGCCACGAGCTTCAGGCCGAGAAGGAGAAGCGGAAGCCGCTGCGCGCCGTCGTCCAGCCGAAGCGGGGCAAGGCCCCCACACCGACCGACCCGAGCACCCCGACCGACCCGACCTGAGTTGCGCCACGAGCGATCGATCGCTCGAAACTGGCCGCCAACAGGTGTTTTGAAGCGATCGATCGCTCGAAAGAGGCCGGTAACAGGCGTTTGGGGGCGATCAATCGCTCGGGAGTGCCTGTGAAGCGGCGTCTCGGGGCGATCGATCGCTCGAAAGAGGCTGCGAACAGCCGTTTGGGAGCAATCGATCGCTCGAAAGTGGCTGCCAACAGGTGTTTCGGAGCGATCGATCGCTCGGAAGTGGCCGCCAACAGGTGTTTCGGAGCGATCGATCGCTTGGAAGTGGCTGCGAACAGCCGTTCGGGAGCAATCGATCGCTCAAACGCCCCGGGCAGACCACCGCCGCCGCGACAAACGTGACCTTCGCGGCGATCCAGGCGATTCTGATCGATGCCCGTTCGTGGCGCGCAGGTCGCGCGTCGGTCCGGGGTTGCCCTTAGGAGTCCTCGATGTCGCTTCTCCGCTCCCGTTCGCTCGCTTCTGTCGCGTTCCTCGCCGCTGCGCTGGTTCCTTCGCTCGCTTCCGCGCAAATCTTTAAAGAGACTTGGGAAAACGGAGGCGCCCGGTGGACGAATAACCCGCCTCTCGTCAGCGACGCTTCGGCCACCAAGACCTTCCAGCGGGAGACGGTCAACGCCGGTGGCGGTCGCGTCGCCACCGTGCAGCCGATCGCCGTCCAGCCGAGCACCAAATACTGCCTCGCCTCCTGGATCCGCGGCACCGCGAACGCAGGGACGAGCCCCTTCATCGGCATCCAGACGAACGCCGGCGAGCATTGGCTCCTCGGCGGTACCGTCTTCACCGATGGTTACGGCGGTCAGGTGACGCCGGTCGTCTCCGATGGCGCGTGGCACTGGTATGCCCGCGAATTTACGACGACCGCCGGCGAGACGAGCCTCCAGATCAAGGACGAAAAGTACCAAGGCTCCGCCGCCGCCACCGCCGACTTCGACGACATCGAACTCTACCTCGGCGCCTGCCCGGCCGGGCCGCGCAACGTGCCCGGAGAAAACACCTTCTGCGCCGGCACGAAGCCGCTCGTCGACCTCGCCGCCAACGCCTGCCTCGGCTGCGCCGGTGACAACGGCCAGGCAGGCCAGGCAGGCACCTGCGCCGCAGCGACCCCCTTCTGCGCCGCCGACGGGAGCTGCGGGAAGTGCGCCGCCGACGCCGACTGTGCCGGCCACGCGACCGGGAAGTTCTGCAGCGTCGCCTCCGGCGCCTGCTCGAACTACTGCGAGAAAGACGCCCAGTGCGGCGCCGGAACCTACTGCGATCTCAGCGGCGTCGCTGGTGGCGCCTGCCTGCCCCAGGCGGCGAACGGCGCCCCGATCCCGGGGAACGTCTGCACGCCGGCCGCGGCGACGAGCGGATGCCTCTCGGGCGTCTGCGACCTCGCCTCGAAGACCTGCGGCTCGAAGGCGGGCGGCCCCTGCACGACCGACGCCCAGTGCTCGGAAGGTGTCTGCGACGCCGCGACGAAGGTCTGCAAGCTCCCCGTCGTCGATGCCGGGGTGCCCGACGCCGGCAACGATGCGGGTTCCGTCGACGCGGGGCCCGTCGACAGCGGCGTGAAGGACGCCTCCACCGACGCCACCGCGGCCACCGACGCTGGAAAAGACAGCGGTTCCTCCACGGACGCCGGCAATACCGACGCGGGCGCAACCGCCGACGCCGGCTCACCGACCGACGGGGATGACGCCGGGGGAGGCTGCTCCTGCGACGCCGCTTCCGCGGGCGGGACCGGCGGCACGGGGCTTCTCGTCGCCCTCACCGCGATGATCGGCGCCCGCCTCCGCCGCAAGCGCGCCTGAGGTGGATGGTACCTGCGCGTACCTGCCCAAAAGGAAAGGCGCCCCGCAAAGGGCGCCTTTTTCTTTGGGGTTCTTGGCTTGGGTGCCCAAGACTCGCACACCTCAGGAAGTGGCGTTCACGTCGGTGGTGAAGTGTGAAATAGGTTCCCGATGCTTCGGAGTATGGAATTGGGCGGCATCGGCCCCGCGATGCGACTCGGCCCCGTCGAATTTGCGGAACGGCTCAACCTGGTCACCGGCGACAATGGGCTTGGGAAGACGTTTTTGCTCGACATCGGTTGGTGGGCACTGACCGGCACGTGGGTGGCGCGCGAGCCGTGGCCGCGGAACGAGACGACCCGCGAGGAGCCCCCGTACATTTCTTCAACCGTCGCAGGGAAAACGACCGACGCTCCCGTCCATAGCGCCTACGACTTTGACGCGCGAAAGTGGTCGTACCCGGCCGGGCGGCCGCCGATGCCGGGCCTCGTTCTCTACTTTCGCGGCGACGGATGTTTTTCCCTCTGGGACCCGGCGCAGCATTACTGGACGAAATCGGCAGCGGACGAGCGGGTGGACGATGCCTTTCACTTCACCCTCGACTCCGTGTGGGATGGAATTATGGGGGTGGGTGGGCAGAGAATCTGTCGTGGCTTGATTGAAGACTGGGTGACCTGGCAGCAGACCGGCGGGCTTGAGTTTCAGCGCTTTCAAAAGGTGCTTGCGAAGCTCTCGCCGAGCCCGAAGGAACTACTGACGTCGGGAACGCCGCTTGCCGCGCTTGCCCTTGACGCTACCGATCGTCGGCAACACCCAACGCTTCAGTTCGGTCATGGCACCGTGCCTGCCGTACTCGCGTCGGCCGGCATGAAGCGAATCCTCAGTCTCGCCTACCTCGTTGTATGGGCTTGGCAGGGGCATGAACTCGCCTCGGCAGCACGAAAGCAAGACCCCGAACAGCGGATGGTGATCCTGTTCGACGAACCGGAGACGCACCTTCATCCCCAGTGGCAACGCCGAATTCTGCCGGCGCTATTTGCCGCCCTCGCGGAACTTCGGAATGACTTGCGCGCACAGATCCTCGTAGCGACCCATTCGCCGCTTATTCTTGCGTCGGTGGAATCGCTGTTTGATGCGGAAAAGGATCGTCTCTTTCATCTCGAAATTTGCAGCGACGAGCCGCCGACCAACGAAATGGAGGAGTTTCTCTTCGAGGAGCCGCGGGTAGAAATGAGAGAGGTGCCGTTCGCGAAGGAGGGGGACGCCTCCGCATGGCTCTCGTCGGACGTCTTCGGACTTACCCAGGCGCGGTCTCTCGAAGCCGAACGCGCGATCACCGCCGCCCAGCAATTTCAGCTTGGCAGCGCGGATGGGAACCCGGAAGGGTTGCGGACACGAGGCCAGATCGACGACGAACTCAAGAAGGTCCTTGCGGCCGAAGATCCCTTCTGGCCGCGCTGGGTGATCCTCCCGTGATCCCCGTTGCACCGGCCCCCGAACCGAAAGACTTCGACGCCAAGTGTCGGATCCCGGGCAACGCCTGGCTCCAAAGCAACCCGGGCACCGACCCGCATAGGAACGCGCTCTGGACCGCTTTCTCCAAAGAGCTTCGCAAAGCCTTCAACGACCGCTGCGGGATCCTTGGCATCTACATTCACGAAGGTCACGTCGATCACTGGGTCAGCCTAAGGACCGATCGTACACGCGCCTTTGAATGGACGAACTACCGCTATCTCGCCGGCTCGGTGAACACCGCCAAGAAGCCGGCGTGGGACGGGAAACTCCTCGACCCCTTCGACGTCGGCGAGGGCTGGTTTGAGGTCGATCTTCCGAGCTGTCTGATCCGCTTGACGGACAAAATTCCCACGGAATTTCGGGCTAGGGCCCAATTCACGGCCGACAACATTTTGAATCGCCCGAAGCCCATCGCGTATCGCGCCGAGTGTCTCACACGTTGGAAGGAGAGGAAGGAAATCGCGGTCGCCGAGCTGCTCGCGCCGCTCGTGGCTGAAGCGATTCGGCGGGACCCGAAGTACGGCGCGTGAGCGGGAAGCGTTTGCTCACGGCCCCAAAGGAAAGGCGCCCCGCAAAGGGCGCCTTTTCTTTGGGTTCCTAACCTGCGCGTCCGCCC
The DNA here is from genome assembly GCA_020720045.1 of Sorangium cellulosum. Lineage (GTDB taxonomy): Bacteria > Myxococcota_A > Polyangia > Polyangiales > Polyangiaceae > JAAFHJ01. Next base: position 15,417 of record DYPH01000014.1, read on the forward strand.
GGAACCGCCGGAGGCGGTGAGGAAACGGCGCGCAGGACTGTAGCTGCGCGTCCGCCCGGAACCGCCGGAGGCGGTGAGGAAACGGCGCGCAGGACTGTAGCTGCGCGTCCGCCCGGAACCGCCGGAGGCGGTGAGGAAACGGCGCGCAGGATTGGAGAACCAGCTCACTCGCCGAGGAGCTTGCCGAGGCCGCCGTCGGAGCCGGGGAGGCGGCCGAGGCTCGTCGCCATCTCGAGGAGGAGCGCCCGGTTGTCGCCGACGGAGATGTTCTGGAGCTCGAGGGCGCCGATGCGATCTTCCGGCGAGAAGGCGCCGACGGTCTTCTCCATCGAGAGCTTCTCCGGGTTGTAGGCGGAGTGCTCCGGGTGGGTCTCGAGGAGGGTGAAGTCGTCGCCGCGACGGAGCTCCATCACGACCGTCCCGCCGATCGGCGTCGCGATCCAGCGCACGAGCGATTCCTTGAGGAGGAGCGCCTCCGGGTCGAACCACTTGCCTTCATACAGGAGCCGCCCGAGCTTCCGGCCGAGGGTGAAGTAGAGGTCGCTCGTCGCCTCGTTGTGGACGCAGGAGAGGAGCCGCTCGTAGCTAAAGTGGAGGAGCGCCATGCCGGGCGCCTCGTAGACGCCGCGGGATTTCGCATCGATCACGCGGTTTTCGATCTGGTCGCTCATGCCGAGGCCGTGGCGGCCGCCGATGGCGTTCGCTTCCGCGAAGAGCTCGTAGAGGGACGCAAACCGCTTGCCGTTGAGGGCGACCGGGAGCCCGTGCTCCCAGGTGATCTCGACGCGCTCGGTGGCGATCTCGACCTCCGGCTTCCAGAAGGGGACGCCCATGATCGGCGCCACGAGCTTCATGCCGTTGTTGAGGAATTCGAGGTCCTTCGCCTCGTGGGTCGCGCCGAGCATGTTCGAGTCGGTGCTGTAGGCCTTCTCGGTGCTCATCGTGTACGGGAGCCCGCATTCCAGCAGGAACTCACTCATCTCTTTGCGGCCGCCGAGCTCGGTGACAAACGTCTGATCGAGCCACGGCTTGTAGATCTTGAGGTCCGGGTTGACCAAGATCCCGTAGCGGTAGAAGCGCTGGATATCATTGCCCCGGTGGGTGCTGCCGTCGCCGAAGACGTGGACGCCGTCTTCGCGCATGGCGCCAATGATCGCCGTCGTCGTGACCGCGCGGCCGAGGGGGGTCGTGTTGAAGTATTTGCGACCGCCCGTCGAGAGGTGGAACGCGCCGCACTGGATGGCGGTGATCCCTTCGCGGACGAGGGCGTCTTTGCAGTCGACGAGGCGCGCCCCTTTGGCGCCGTGGATCGTCGCCTGGGGCGGGATGTCGGCGGCGTTCTTTTCGTCCGGCTGGGCGAGGTCGGCCGTGTAGCAGTGGACGTCGATCCCCTTGCGGCTCATCCACGCGACCGCGCAGCGCGTGTCGAGGCCACCGGAGAAGGCGAGACCGACCTTGGTGCCGGCCGGCGGGAGGGAACGATAGATACGGCTCATGGCGCGTCGCGCTACACCGTTCCGCCCTGCGAAAAAAGGGATTTCCGATTGCGGCGCGCCGGTCGGCTGGGGGAGAGTGCCGCGCCGATGCGCCCCTCCACTCCTGCACGGTCCGCGAACCGTTTCGCCTTCGCCCTCGCCACGATCGTGACGGTCTTCGGCGGCTTCGGCTGCGGGAAGGGGAAGGTCGTCGACGACTGGTCGACGCACGCGCTCACCGCCAAACCGCAGACGCTCCGCGGGATCGCCTTCACCGTCGACCTGCCAGAAGGGCTCGAAACCGACGCCCTCCTCGGTGGCATCGACATGACCCTCGCCTTCGCCCAAAAGGGGGCGCTCGCCAACGGCATCCGCGTCTCCTTCCACCGGGAGGCGCTCATCGCGCCGACGACCCTCGACGAGGCGGAAAAGTCAGCAAATGCGCTGGGCGATCGCACGATCACGAAGAAGGGGCCCCTCGGCAAGGAGGGCTTCCTCGTCGTCGCGAGCGACGGCAAAAACAGCGGCCTCTTCGTCGACAGCTGGACCGCCGCCCCCGACGGCGCGACGATCCACTGCATCGCCAGCGACACCGAAGCGGCGCCGATCGCCAACGTGCCCGGGATGAGCGCCTGGCTCGAGAAGATCTGCAGCTCGGTCAAAATCACCGGCACCGCGCCGATCCCGCCAGCCGCCGCCGCAAGCGCTGCCGCGAAGCCTTGATCTTCCTCTTTTTTCGCCCCCGCCAGGAGCCTCGACGCCGATGACGCAGAAGACCTTCGACCTCACCGAGAAATCGATCGCCGCCCTCGAAGACGAGATCCGCGACCACAACCGGCGCTATTGGGACGACGCCGCCCCGACGATCTCCGACTACGCCTTCGACCGCCTCGTCGAGGAGCTCCGCCGCCGCGCGCCGACGTCACCGGTCCTCGACGATCTCGGCTCCAAACCGGGCCAGGAACTCGGGAGCCGCGTCGAGCACCCGGTCGCGATGCTCTCCCTCGACAAGTGCTACGACGACGAGACGCTCCTCAAGTGGACCCAGGATTTCACCGGCGCCGTCGTCGCGGTGCCGAAGTTCGACGGGATCGCCTGCGCGCTCCGCTACGGGGAAGACGGCCGGCTCATTGTCGCAGCGACCCGCGGCGACGGCTCCGTCGGCGACGACATCACCGCCAACGTCCTCGGCATCAACGGCGTCCCCCGCCGGATCCCGGAAGGGCCCCGGGAGATTCGTGGCGAAATCTACATGAAACTCTCCGTCTTCCAGGCCTTCAAGGAGGCCGGAATGGCGAACCCGCGCAACCTCGCCGCCGGCGCCATCAAGCAGAAGGACGCGAAGAAGAGCGCCGATTACAAGCTCTCGTTTGCCGCCTACGACCTCCTCGGCAGCGCGGCGACGACCCAGGTGGAAGTCTTCGAAAAGCTTGCCGCCTTCGGCTTTGACGCCTTCGAATTCACCGTCCTCGAAAAGGAAGCGGCGCCGGTCGGCTACCAGCAGTTCGCCGCCCAGCGGAGCGCCCTCGATTTTGAGATCGACGGCGTCGTCTACAAGGCAAACGACCTCGGCGAGCAGCGGCGCCTCGGCTCCACGGCCCACCACCCGCGCGGCGCCATCGCCTACAAATTCCAAGGGGATTCGGGGACGACGACCCTCAAGGCGGTGGAATGGTCGGTCGCCCGCACCGGAGCGATCACGCCGGTCGCCATCGTCGCCCCCGTTTCGCTCTCGGGCGTCACCGTCGAGCGCGCGAGCCTCCACAACGCCGGCTACATCGCCAAGTTGAACATCGGCGTCGGTGCCGAGGTCGTCCTCACCCGGCGCGGCGGCGTCATCCCGAACGTCGAATTCGTCAAGACGCCGGCCCCGGAGCCGCTCTCCCTCCCGATCGCCTGCCCGAGCTGCCACGGCGCCGTCGTCGCCGTGAAGGACTTTCTCTACTGCGCCGCCCCCCAGAACTGCCCGGCCGCCCTCCGCGGCCAGCTCTCCCATTTCGCGTCGACGACGGAGATGCTCGGCTTCGGCGACGTCATCCTGGAGCAGTGCTACCAGCGGGGCCTCCTGCGGCGCCCCTCGGACTTCTACCGGCTCACGGCGAAGGACCTCGAAGGCCTCGAAAGGAGCGGGAAAAAGCTCGCAGCGAAGCTCGTCACCGAGGTCGACAAGACCCGCACGCAGAAGCTCGCCACCTTCCTCCGCGCCTTGGGCATCGACGAGCTCGGAAAGAGCGTCTCCGGCCTCCTGGAAGGGCGTTACCGGACCCTCGACGCCGTCCTCGAGGCCTCCGAGGAGGAGCTCGGCGGCATGCAGGGGATCGGCCCGGTCATCGCGAAGTCGGTCACCGTCGGCCTCGCCGCCGCCCGCGAAGAAATCGATTTGCTTCGGGCCTTTGTCACCTTTGAGGCCCCCGTCGAAGAGGCGGGCGGCGAGGCCGGTCCGCTCACCGGTGCGTCGTTTGTATTCACCGGCAAGCTCAACGCCTACTCGCGCGGTGAAGCAGAGACCCAGGTCAAGAAGCTCGGCGCGAGCGTGCTATCCGGCGTCTCGGCAAAGCTGACCTACCTCGTCTGCGGGGAAGAAAAGGACGGCAAGAAGTCCTCGAAGCAGAAGGCGGCCGAAAAGGCGATTGAAGCGGGGGCGCCGCTCAAGATCCTCGACGAAGCCGGCTTCTTGGCGCTCCTGCCGAACGGCTAAGCTTCGCGCTCTTCCCGGGCGGGCCCGCGGAAAGCGCCCGCGGCGAAAAACGCAAAGATAGGTAGAAGATGGAGGCCGTACCGCGCCGTCGAGAAGACGACGGCGTGGATGGCGACCTTCGCAACGACCGCGTACAAGAACGGGATTGTCAGTGGATGTTTCCGCTGGCGGAAGATCCCGACGGCGGCAAGCCCGTAGAGAACGATCGGCACCAGAAAGAGGAGCCCCTTCGCCGCAAGTGCGCCGTACTGGCCGCGCGCTTTGTAGGTCCCAAACGCTTCGGCGAGCGGCGGGAAGAACTCCGTATGGCTCCCGAGGAGCAGGCGAGGGACGTTCTTCACAACGACCTTCGCGTAGTGGCTCGGATGCGTTCGGACCATCGCGACCGCGTCTTTCCGGAGGCAGGCATCAATCGCGAAATCGTCCGCTTTCGGCGCGGCTGGGGAAGAGGGCTCTTCATGCTCGCAACGATCCCAGGCGGCGTGGAAGTCGTCGCTCTGGGTGTCGAGGAGCTGGGGATCGTGGGCGGTGAGCCAAAGCGCGTAGCCGCTCGACGACGACACGCCGACGCGCCGGCCGACGAGGGCGCTGTTGCGCGCCTGCCAGGGGAGGATCGCCGCGGCGAGGGCGAGCGTGACGGCGACCGTCCCGATAAGGAGCGGCCGATTCGAAAAAATACGAGCAAGGACGGCACGATAGCGGGGGAGCTCGCTTGTGGTTCCGCGCACGGAGGTAAACGCGGCGAGCGGAACGACCGGCGCCCACAAGAGCAGCTCTGGCTTCGTGATCGCGAGGCCGCCGAGGGCGACGGCCGCCACACCGAGAAGCGCATTCTTCCGTGCCTGCCCCGCCGAGGAAACCGCGAGCCCGGTCGCCGCGAAAAAGAGCGTCGCGAGGGCGATGACCAGGCACTCAGCGTTCATCGTCGACGCGTAAAAAAACAGCGCCGGGTAGCCGGCGACGATCGCCCCCGCGATCCATCCACATCGACGCCCGAACGCCCGCTCCGCGAGCAGCCCGAGCCCGGCCGCCGCCGCGACGACGAGGAGCGCGTTGGCCAGGTAGCCGACGATCGGATTGTGCCCAAAGATTGCGTAAATCCCTGCAAGAAAGCCGGGATAGCCGGGCACGTAGTTCGTGATGGGGTGCCCGTCGGCGACGTAGCCCCCCCCATCGGCGAGGTGGGTCGCGAGTTGTTGGTAGCTGTCTGCGTCCGAGGAGATGATCGGCCGCGGCGCAAGCAGCACCCAGGCAACGTGGAGCGCGGTCGCAACTGCCAACAGGAGGAATCGGTTTCGGCGAGCCGGTGCATGCATGGCGTATGGTTCTTGGCGTCGTCGGTGGGGCGCGTTAGAGCTGCGTTCCCGCGCGCCGGGGCCTCGCCGCTTACGGCGGCCCTCCGCTGGCGTAGCGACGAATACCCGACCGGCATCGCGCAACAAAGCCAAAGACCACGACGATCCACGAAACGCCAAAACCGAACCTCATGGCTGTCTGCATTCTCATGCCCGCGTTTAACGAAGGGGGGACCCTCGCGTCGACCCTCCTCGGCTTGCGCGCAAATGCAGAGAATTTTGGTCGAATTGACGTGATCGTCGTCGACGACGGAAGCGACGTCGCCATCCGCGCCGAGCAGCTCCCGCCGCCGAGCCCCCATTTCACCGTCGTCCTCGCGCGGCACACGATCAACCTCGGGCAGGGGGCCGCCCTGGAGACGGCGCGCCGCATCGCCCTCGGCCGCGGCGACTACGACGCCTACGTAACGATGGACTCCGATGGCCAGCACCGCCTCGAAGAGCTCCCCGCATTGATCGCCCCATTGAAGAGCGGCGCCGACGTCACTTTCGGCAACCGTTTCCGCGGCGACTCGAATGTCCCCCCGGTCCGTCGCGCAGTCCTCTTTGCCGCCGGAATCTTTGAGCGAATCGTGACCGGCCTCGCCCTTCAGGATGCCCACAACGGCTACCGCGCCTTCAATAAAAAGGCGCTGTCGCTTTGCCCGATCCATCAATCTCGGATGGCCCACGCGACCGAGATCAAACAGCGGATCGCCGCCGCCCAGCGCCACCACGGCGTGAAGATCTCCGAAGTCGCCGTTTCGATTCGCTACACGGAAGAGTCGCTCGGGAAGGGGCAGTCGAGCCTCGGCGCGTTCACGATCCTCCGCGATCTCTTCTTCCGGTACCTGTTTGAGGGGGGCTCGTGACACTCGCATCGATCGGTTTGTTGGCGCTCGTCGCCACGCTGCTTGTGTTCGACTTCGTGGCGCTTCGAAAGGGGGGGACGAAGATCCTTATCCTCGAAGTCGCTGCCTTCTTTGGCGCGGGAATTCTCATTGTCCGCCCCGAGTTTGCCAACTGGGTCGCCCACAAAGTCGGCATTTGGCGCGGCGTTGACTTTGTCATCTATCCGCTCGTCGTCTGGCTCTTCCGCGAGTCGCTCCTCTCGCGGCACGCTCGTTGGCGCGAGGCCGATCGCGTCACGCGCCTCGTTCAAGCGCTCGCCGTCCGCGACGCCGTCGATCTCTCCGCGTCGCCCGCGGCGAAGCGTTTGCTGAGAACTCCACGCCGTCTCCCGCTTCGCGGACGGACGCGCGGCGCCGAATCGGCGTAAGTTTTTGCGTTTTTTGATCCGCAGCCTCTCCGAAGAAGAATGAGCGAAGTCATGGGTAACACGCGCGAAGTCTCCGTCCTCTTCGTCGAAATCAATGAAGCCGAGCGGTACTTTCTCGACAAATTCATCGACGCCGGGATCCTCCCGAATTTCGCGCGAATGAAACGGGAAGGGGCCTTCGTCGTGACGAAGGTCCCCGGCTGGGAAGACAACGGCCCGCGCGCCTGGCGCGACATCATGCCGTGGGTCATCTGGCCGACGATCTACACGGGTATCCCTGCGAAACAGCACGGAATTCTCGCCTTCGGTCAGGACACGGCCCCCCTCCAGGGCAAGTGCTTGTGGGACGTCCTCGACGCCAAAGGCCTCTCCGTCGGCGTCTTCGGGAGCCTCCTCTCGTATCCGCCCCGAGACCGCGGCCACACGCGCTTTTACGTCCCCGAAAACCTCGCCGACGACGCCGCCTGCATCCCCGCCGAGGTGCGCCCCCTGCAAGAGTTCTGCGTCGCCTCGTCGCGCAACTACTCGGAAGATTTCGTCTCTCAGGCGGTCGAAGGGCTCAAGCAGCTCGCCCAGAGCCCGAAATGCGGCGTCTCTGCGAAGACGATCGCCCGCGTGCTCCTTCAAATCCCCAAGGAGAAGCTCCTCGGGAAGCAGACGGAAGCGGAGCGCGCGATGCTCCTCAGCTACCTCACCTTCGACGCCTTCAAGCACCTCTACGCGAAGCACCGCCCCCGCTACGCGAGCATGCACATGAACCACGTCGCCTACATGCAGCACCGCTACTGGCGTGCCGCCGAGCCGAGCCGGTTCCCCGAGGAGCTCTCCGAGACCGACGCCCGCTTCTTCGCGACGCCGGCCGAGCGCGACGCCTACGAGGCGAAGCTCGCCGACCGCATCAAGAGCGCGTTCATCTACACCGATCAGCAACTCGGCGAACTGTTTGAGCTTATTGGAGACGACACCATTGTTGTCGTTGGCACCGCGCTCGGCCAAACGCCCGTCGACCCGGTCCGCGACATCCACAACCCGGTCGTCCGCCTCGTCCGCGAATACGCCTTCTTCGACGCCGCCGGCCTCACCGATTACCGGGTTCTCCACCAGATGAATCCCGATTTGACGATCACCTTGACCGACGACGCCGCCGCCGAAAAAGCGGAAAAGATCGTCGCAGGGTTTTACGTGAATGAAGGGAAGCCGCTCTTCACGATCGATCGTCGGGCCAATCAGCTCTTCTGCGAATTCAATATGCCGACCGGCCTCTACGGCCGCACCAACGGCGTCTACATCCGCCATACCGCCAATCCGGCGTTGAAATTCCTCTTCAAGGACCACGTCAGCCAGCACAACTCGAATGACCAGAGCACCGCCCAGCACCGCGACGACGGCTGGCTCCTCGCCTGGTCCCGTGGCGCGACGGTCGCCGCCCTCCGCGAACAGGTCGCCGTCACCGAAGTGGCTCCGGCGCTCCTCGGCCTCTACGGCTTCCCGCCGGAAGCGTGGCAAACACTCGATTCTCCGGCATTTTCTGTGACGCGTTCTCCAGTCCGGCCGCTCGCCGGGCGGAGACAAAAGCGTCGGTGAGTGGCGTGACGCCCATGGCCGCTCCGCCCGCGCGGACCACGCCCCTCGACCTCGTCCTCCGCATCCGCGATGCCCTCTTCGGGCGCGAGATCTTCCGTGCCTTGGCGATGCCTGGGCGCGTCCCTTCCATCGATCTCTTCCGCGGAGTCGCGATCACGACCGTCGTCCTCTACCACGGCGGCGTCCTCCCCTACGGCTACCTCGGCGTCGACGTCTTCTTCGTCGTTTCCGGGCTCCTCATTGGGAGAATCCTCGTCGCAAAGTGGGATTCTGAGGAGCCGTTTCGGTTCCCCGAATTCTTCCTGGCGCGCGGCTTCAAGATTTGGCCGAGCTACTATGCGATGCTGTTTATCGGCTCGCTCTTTGCCTTTTTCGCCTATCGGACGGGGCGTCCCAATCTCGTCATCGCGCCCGAAAACCTCGCGCGCTACGTCTTCTTCTTTCAGAATTACCGAGGGACGCCGCACCCCTCTTTCGACCACGTCTGGTCGCTCTGCGTCGAAGAGCACTTCTACATCCTGCTCCCGCTGAGCATGATCGTGCTCCGTCGTTTCTTCGGCCGCTCCGAGAAGGCCCTCTTCGGCCTCGTCTTCGGCGCAATCCTCCTCGGAATTGCTGCGAAAATGCTGGGCCACCGCCTCGGCCGAGAGACCTACGCCGCCACCCACAACCGCATCGATGCGTTGGCCTGGGGCGTCCTCCTCGCCACCCTCGTCCGGTTCCGCGGCGCCGCCGTCGCGCGGCTCCCCCGGCTACCGCTCTTTGGCGCCGGCGTTCTCCTGTTTGCCGCCGTCGTCGGCTTCGACGCCTTTGCCGCCCACCGCGGCCTGGCGATCGCCCATTATTTTCACGGTGTTGTCCTATTTTCCGTCGGCCCGGCAGCCGTCTTTCTGGCGCTCCTCGGTGCCTACCACCTCGACCCGTCGCGGGCGCCGGCCCCCTTCCAGGCGCTCTTCGCCCCGCTCCGCTTCGTCGCCTACTACAGCTACAACTGGTACCTCTGGCACCCGGTCATCGGGCCGGCGCTCCACGATCACCTCGGCTGGGGGCTCCGCGGCGCGCTCCTCTACGTGGGGATCACCTTCGCCGTCGGCGTCCTCTTCACGGTTCACGTCGAAGAGCCGGCCCTCGCCCTCCGCGAGCGGCTCCTTCCGAAAGCTACTTCCAAACCGTCCAAGGCCTCCGTCGCCGCCTCTGGCTCCCCGACGGCGACCCAGGCCCCCTAAGTGTTAGAAAGGCTCCGCTGTGGCCCTCATCGACAAAGACCATCAGGCCGAATACTGGGCAAACAACCCGAATGCGCGTCGCTACGACCATCCGGTCGTTCGTGCATTTGCCCGCCAGCGCCTCGACTGGCTTGATGGCATTGTTCCGCTCAAAGATGTGGAACGGGCGCTCGACGTCGGCTGCGGCGACGGCTTCGCGACCTACTACATGGATGAGCGCGTAAAATACGTCGAAGCGGGGGACGCGTCTGAGCTCATGCTCAAGATCCATCCGCTCCCTGCGGAGCGTTTGCACCTTCTGGATGCTGAAAATATGCATCAATTCGCCGACAAGAGCTACGATCTTGTCTACGCGTGGGAAGTCCTCCACCACCTGACGAGCGCGAAAAAAGCGGTCGCCGAGATGGTGCGTGTTTCGAAGAAGTACGTCGTGATCTTTGAGCCGAATCGGGATCACGCGCTCCAATTTCTCTTCGGGTTGGCCGTCAAGCACGAGCGAGGAATCCTCCGGAGCACAAAGGAATATCTTACGAGCCTCACCGAGGGGCTACCCGTTCGCATCAAAGCGCTTTCCTACTCCGGTCGGATCCCGCCGAACAAGACCCCCGAGAGCTGGCTCCCGTTCCTCCTTTCGGTGCCCTTCGAAGGGGGGCGCTACGACGCCATCAGCGTCGGGATGGTCCTCGAGCGGACCGACGTCTAACCGAAAGTGTCTCGGCCCCTTGCGGGCGGCCGGGCGGGTGGTTAACGGCAGCACGCCATGACCACCCATGCCTTTCAAGCCGATGTATCTCGTGTCCTCGAGCTCGTCGTTCACAGCCTCTACTCGAACCGAGACATCTTCCTCCGCGAGCTGATTTCAAACGGAGCGGATGCCCTCGACAAACTGCGTTTCGCCGCCCTGGGGAACGATGCCCTTTACGCGGGCGACTCGGACCTCGCGATTCGGATCACCCCGAATGAAGAGGAGAAAACGCTGGTCATCGAGGACAACGGCGTCGGAATGTCGGCCGAGGAATTGGCGAAGAACCTCGGCACGATCGCCCACTCGGGAACCAAGGAACTGATCGAGCGCCTCACGAAGGAAGGGAAGAGCGGGAAGCCCGATTTGATCGGCCAGTTCGGCGTCGGCTTCTATTCGGCCTTCCTTGTGGCCGACCGCGTCGTCGTCGAGAGCCGCCCCGCCGGCGAAGCCGGTGCGAATCGTTGGAGCAGCAACGGTCGTGACGGCTACAGCCTCGAAGCGTGCGAGAAGGAGGGGCGCGGGACGAAGATCACGCTCCACCTCAAGGACGACGCTGCCGAGTACCTCGACGACTACCGCCTCCGAAACCTCGTCAAGACGTGGTCCGATTTCGTCGCCCACCCGATTCGCCTCGTCACGGAAGACGAGAAAGAAGGGGTGAAGCTCGAGCAAATCAATCAGGCGACGGCGCTCTGGACGCGCTCGAAGAGCGACGTCACCGAAGAGCAGTACAAGGCGTTCTATCAGAATTTGACGAACGATTACGAAGCGCCGCTCGCGACGCTTCATGCGCGCGTCGAAGGGACCTGGGAGTTCTTGGCGCTCCTTTTCATTCCGAAGAATGCCCCGTTCGACCTCTTTGATCCGAACGCCCGTCGCGGCCTTCGCCTCTTTGTTCGTCGCGTCTTCATCATGGACGACGTCGGCGACCTGCTCCCGCCGTGGCTCCGCTTCGTACGCGGCGTCGTCGACTCCGACGACCTCCCCTTGAACGTCTCCCGCGAGATCCTCCAGGACTCAAAAGCGGTTTCGGCGATCAAGAAGCAGCTCACGAAGAAGGTGCTCGACCTCCTCGACGACCTCGCCGCCACCAAGCCGGAAGATTTCAAGAGCTTCTTCGCGACCTACGGCGTCGTGCTCAAGGAAGGGGCGGGGACCGACGCCGACTACCGGGATCGGATCGCCAAACTTCTCCAGTACGCCACGACGGCCGACGTCGGCACGACGTCCCTCGAGGCCTACAAGGGGCGCATGAAGGAAGGGCAGAAGTCGATCTATTATCTCTACGGCGCCGACCGTACGACGAAAGCCGATTCCCCCTATTTGGAAGCGCTTGTCAAACGGGGTTACGAAGTTCTCTTGATGAGCGATCCCGTCGACGAATGGGTCGTCGAAGCGCTTGGGAACTTTCAAGGGGCCCCCTTCGAGAATGCCCAGAAGGCAAAAATCGACGAGGCCGACGAGACCAGCAAAGCGGCGGAAGGGAAGCTCGCTCCGTTGCTGACGCGCGCCAAGGAGGTCCTCGGCGATCGCGTGCGTGAAGTTCGCGCAAGTGCTCGACTTGTCGACTCGCCGGCCTGCCTCGCGCTCCCCGAGCACGCGGTGCCGGCGTACATGGAAGCGCTCCTCCGTGCGAACGGACGCCCGGTCCCGAAGACGCCGCGGATTCTCGAATTGAATCCGAACCACCCCCTCGTGGAGAAGCTGCTCGCCCGCGGGGAAGACGGCGCCGCCGACACCGCTTCTGCCATTGAACTCCTCTATGACGCCGCGAAGCTCGCCGAGGGGAGCTCGATTGATGACCCGTCGGCCTTCGGTCGTCGCCTCGCGGAGGTGCTCGGAAAAGTGCTTTGATCCGTTCCGTCGCGCGCGGCGGGTAGGCAAAGCGCCTACCTGGCCGCGCGTTTCCTTTGGGCGCTGCCGGCGAGATCAATCGTTGCAACTTCGAGACATTCCCTTTAGACTGCTGGCCACCCTTACGGAGGTTTCTCATGCGCCTTTTTCTCACGCTTCCGCTCGTCGCTCTCGCGTTCACCACGGTCGCTGCTTGCGGTTCGAGCGACACCAAATCCGAGTTTGATGACGGGGGGACCGGCGGAGGTGGCGACGCAACCGTCGATGGATCCGGCGGGGACGGCGGGCTGACGATCCCGACCGGCGACGGCGGCATCTCCGGCGTTGCGGACGCGGGGCTCGACGAGTGCGCAGATTCGAATGCAAAAGCGGCGCTGACGCCCCTCCATTACGTCGTCCTCGTCGACCGTTCCGGCAGCATGTGCTTCAAGCCCGACGGCTACAACGCCGGCTGCGCCGACCCGACGACCCGCTGGCAGCAGGCGCTCCCGGCGATGAAGACCTTCTTTGAGGCGCCCGCGTCGACGGGGACCTTCGCGTCGCTCATGGTCTATCCGACCGACGAAGCGTGCGCGACCGGCGCCGCCCCGGTCGGTGCCGAAGAGGCGCTCCCGAACGCGAGCGGGTCGCTCATTGCCGCGCTCACCGCCCGCCGCGCCGACGGCGGCAACACGCCGACCAAAGCTGCCGTCACCCTGGCGCTCGCCTACGCGAAGCAGCAGCAGGCCCAGCTCAACGACGGCGGGAAGACGGTCCTGATCCTGGTGACCGACGGAAAGCCCGAGCAGTGCAGCGAAGGGCCCGATCCGGCCGCCATCAGCAACGACGTCAAGGCGATCCTCGCGAACGCGAAGGCGACCGACGGCACTCAGACCTACATCATCGGCCTCGCCTTCCAAGACGCCGGTCTCAAAGCGAATTTGACGACGATGGCCGCCGGCGCCGGCACCGCCCCGATCTTCGTGACCTCGCCGACCCAGGTCCAGCAGGAGCTCGCCGCCGCCCTCGCCCAGATCCGCGGCCAGGTCCTCTCCTGCGAGTACGCGATCCCGGCGCCGCCGAACGGCAAGCAGCTCGACCCGAACAAGGTCAACGTCCAGTACGACGCCGGCGACGGCAGCCCGGTCGCCACCCTCGGAAAGAGCCAAGACTGCACGACGGCGTCCGGTTGGCGCTACGACAACGCAACGACGCCGACGAAGGTGATTCTCTGCCCGGATGCCTGCACCGCTGCAAAGGCAAATACGAAGGCAGGCGTGTCTGTGGTCTTCGGCTGCGCGACCATTGATGGCGATCCGCGCTGATCGGAAATGAGACCGTCGGAAAAAGGCCCTCAGGAGTTCCTGAGGGCTTTTTTCGTTACGATTCCTGCGGTTGGCGCGCACGCCTCCCAATACCAAACGTCGCCCGGAGCGCGTAGGACTGTTCGGTAAGCTCGCTCTTGGCGTCGCGCACATACACCGGATCGAGGATGTCGATCGCCGAGTTCTCTGGGGCATCCTCCGCGCGAACAAACGTGTGAAGCGTAAACAGCGCCCCCTTGCCGGCGCGGGGAATCACATCCCGTTTCGCCCGCGGATGCAGCCCCGCCGCGCGACCGGCCGCTTCCGTCCGTTCCGGGGTCCGCGCGTCGGCACAAATCACAAACGCGCCCCCGGGGGCGAGGCACGCGGCGGCCGCCAGGCAGTAGGCCTCCACGCCGCCGCGAAGTTCAATGCGGGCGTGGGCACGTTGGCCGTCGAGCGCTTCCGTCGCCGTCCCCGGCGGCAAGTAGGGGGGCGTGCCGGTCACGAGGTCGGCCGTTTCCGCGAAGGGGAGCCGGTCGCGGAGGTCGCCGTGGTGGATCCGCACGCGGTCGGCGAGACCGTTGTTTGCGACGTTCTGGGCGAGCAGTCGGAAGCTAACCTCCTGCGCCTCGATCGCCTCCATGCGTGCATGCTGCAACTTCCAAGCGACCATCAAGAGCACCGAGCCGATGCCGGTCCCGAGGTCGATGGCCCGCGCCGCCTGCGGGCGCGCGTGAACCGCCTCCCAGGCGGTCGCAACGTCGTCCAGCGAGTAGCGATGTCCCAGCTTTCGCTGCAGAATTCGGTAGTCGGCGGTGATGGCATCCGAGGTGATCGGATCTTCAAGATCGGGCAGCACCGAGCCTCTGTACTTCGTGGGCCCCCTTCTCGCAAAGGGCGCTCCTCGGTGCATCATGCATGAATCCGGGCAACGTGCCGGCGGCGACGGCGGATGACACCCTCGGGCGGTCCGTGTAGGTTCCGCCGCGCATGGCCAGTTCCGACCCGCTCCTTGGGGTGCTTCTTGGAGGCACCTACCGCGTTCGACGCCTCCTCGGGCGTGGCGGCATGGGGGCGGTCTACGAGGCCGATCACGAGGCGCTCGGCCGCAAAGTGGCCGTGAAGGTGCTCTCCCCGGAGCTCTCGATGCGCCAAGAGGCCGTCGAGCGTTTCCGCCGGGAAGCGCTCTCCGCTGCACGCCTTGGGCATCCAAATATCATTCAAATTCAGGACTTTCGTGCGGAAGAGGGCGCCGCTGCCTTCTTGGTGATGGAGCTCCTCCAAGGGGAGACGCTCGCCCAGCGCATCGACCGCCTGGGGACGCTTTCCGATGGCGCCCTTCGTGACATCGCCCATCAGGTCCTCGACGCGCTGACCGCCGCCCACGCCGCCGGGATCGTCCACCGGGACATCAAGCCGGAAAACCTCTTCCTGACGCCGGTCGGCACCGGGGACGTCGTCAAAGTCCTCGATTTTGGCGTCGCGAAACTTGAATCAGATCAGCGTATTACTCGCGAGGGGATGCTCGTCGGCTCGCCCCTCTACATGGCACCCGAGCAGGCGTACGGCTCCTCGGTAGACGCCCGCGCCGACCTCTACAGCCTCGGCGCAACGCTGTATCATGCACGGACTGGTGTCCCCCCTTTCGATGCCGATTCCCTCCCGCGCATCCTCGTGCTCCTCAAAGAAGCGCCATTGATCCCGGTCACGGTGCGCATTCCCGACGCCGATCCGGCCTTTGCCGCGTGGCTCGAACGTGCGCTCGCCAAGCGCCCCGACGAACGCTTTGCGAGCGCGGCGGCGATGCGCGACGCGCTGCTCGCCCTCCCGCCGCTTTCCGGGAACCCGTCGCTCGTCGGGAGTGCCCGTAGCCGCCCGGCCGGTTCGCCCCCTGCAAATTCGCTGGCGGGAGCCCCCCACGACGATCACGCCTTCGCCGCAACGATGGCGGCCCAGCGCGTTCCGCCGAGCCCCGAGACGCGCCCGGAGGGGCTCGACCGCGCCGCTGCCGTCGACCCGCGCGCGGGGACGCTCGTCAGCCCGGCGGGTGGCACCGTCCCGATGGCGCCGATCGCTCGGAACCCGCAAATTTCCGTCGTTCAACCGGTTTCGGGCCAGGCTTCTTCGTTCACGCCGCCGCCGGTTGTCCCGCCGCCCGCCTCCTCGCTCCCGCAAACGCTCCGGCAAGGGGAGGCGCCGAAGTCGTCTTCATCGGTGCTTTTCGTGCTCCTGGCGATCCTCCTCGGCGGCGCCGGGACCGCCGGCACCTGGGCCTATTTGCAAAGCTCCGACCACGCTCCACCGGCCCCATCGTCGTCAACGGCGCCGCAGCCGCTTCGGCCAACAGCTGGGACTTCCACAGGAAAAGTAACGCTGAAGGGGCCCGATGCGCCGCGAAGCGTCGACGCTGGCGCCCCACGCGATTCTCGCGACGCGGGCGGGATTGTCCTGTCGACGGGCGGCGCGACCGGGAAGGTCGTCTGTCGCTTCAACCAGGCGGAGCCTGCCTACAAAGACGCGCGCGACGCCGAAGCGACCCTGCAAGCGGCGGCCGGTTCCTTTGGTGCCTGCGCCACGAGCGCCTGCGGGCCCGCAAGCGCGCCCAAGAGCGCCTTTTACGACCTCCAAATTCGCAGCAAGGGTGTCGTCGGGGCGGTCCAACCCTTCGGAACTCCCTGCCCCGAGTTCGACGCGTGCCTTGCAACCCCCTTGAAAGCGCTTACATTTCCGCCGCCGGATAGCCCCGGCCCCGTCCGTATCGTTTGCACGCCGTCGAGCTGAAGCCCGCGCGCTCGGCCTTGGGTCGCTCCGTCCAGAGACCTTGACGTTCCTCGGCGAATTCGCCATCCCCTGGCCTCCATGGGCTACGAGATCCTCGCGCTCGCCTTCGCAGCCGCCGTCTTCGTGGCGGTCGTCGTCGGGTTCGCGGTCATCTACCGGATCGACGCCTCCGATCGCGACGCCCTCGAAGTCCGCTGGGAAGCCTGGGCAAAAAGTGCAGGGTACACCTATGTGCCTGCCGAAGGGGGCTGGCCGACGAAATCGTCTCCGCAGGTCTTCGTCGCGAGCGACCTCTCCGTCACGCTCGTTCATCATCGCGGGGCGGCGCACACGAAGGTTCTACTCGCGCCCAAACAAACGCTCCTCGGCAAGCTACTCCTCGCGACGGAGCCGTTTTCCGACCAGACGTTCCTCCGAAAGACCGGCGACGCTGGCTTCGACGCGCTCTTCCACCTCGTCGCGAATCCGACGTCGGTCCAAGAACGTGTATTAACCGCGGAACTTCGTCGTCGGCTCCAAGGCTTCTCTCTCGGGCGCTACCTGCGTTTCGCGTTTGCGCGCGGGAAGATTTCCCTCACTTGGGAGGGGGCAGAGGAGAACTTTTCCCGCATTGAAGAGGCGTGCGCCATCGCACGCGCCGTAGAAACTGCGCTTTTTGTCCAAGCGCCGCCACACGCCGTTCTACCGGGAACACCCAAAGAGCGTCCCCGACTTGTTCTCTGAGCCAACGTGACGGCCGCCCCGGCAATTAGGTCGTGTACTCGGCGTTCACTTCGACGTAGCGGTAGGAAAGGTCGCTCGTCATCAACATCGCTTCGCCGTCGCCGTCGCGGAGCGAAAGGTCGAGCGCGACGTCTTCGACGGCCATCGCCTTCGAGAGCGAGCCGGCGTCGAAGGGGCGCGGTTCGCCGCTCCGAAAGACCTCAACTCCTTGCAGGGTGCACACAAGTGCCTGCGCGTCGACAACTTCGCGGGCGTTGCCGACCTGGCTGACAAAACGCCCCCAATTCGGGTCGTTGCCGAAGAGGGCGGTCCGGACGAGGCCGGACGCGGCGACCCGATCGGCAATCGCACGGGCGGCGTCGTCGCTCGTCGCGCCGCGGACGGTGACGGTGGTCACCTTCGTCGCCCCCTCACCATCGCGGGCGATGAGCCACGCGAGGCGGTTCGACACGGCGACGAGCGCACGTTGCACGGCGGCGATGTTTGCGGACGGTGCCCCACCGTTCGCGACCGCCTCGTTGCCGGTGGAAAAGAGGAAAAACGAGTCGTTGGTGCTCGGGTGGGAGTCGACGTGGACCGCGTTGAAGCTCTTCTTGGCGACGGCGGGGGCGAGCCACGCGAGCTCGGCGGGGGACAGCGGCGCGTCGGTGCCGACGAAGGCGAGCATCGTCGCCATGTCCGGGTGGATCATGCCGGCCCCTTTGCAGACGCCAGCGACGCGCACCCCATCAATCGCGTCTCCAGCCTCTTTCGGGTAGGCGTCGGTCGTTTGAATCGCTGTCAAGAAGGCGCGCCCGGCGTCCGGGCCTGCGGCGAGCGCATCAAAGGCGAGATTGATGCCTTTTTCGATCTTTTCCATCGGGAGGCGATGGCCGATCACGCCGGTCGAAAACACGAGCACCTCTTCTACCGGACATCCAAGCTTTTCAGCAACGAGGGCCGCCATCCGACGCGCGTCGGCCTCGCCGGCAGCGCCGGTGCACGCGTTGGCATTTCCGCTATTGACGACGATCGCCCGAAAGTGCCCACCGCTCTTTGAAAGGTGCTCACGACAGACCCGCACGGGGGCGGCCGCGAAGGCATTCTTTGTGAAGATCCCGGCACACGCGAGCCGCGAATCGGCCACAAGAAGGGCAACGTCGGGGCGACCGCTCGCTTTGATACCGGCGGCGACGCCGGACGCGCGGACCCCCCGCAAGTCTCCGAGGGTGAGCGTGGCGGCGGGGAGCGGCGGGAGCGGATGGGGAAACGGGGACATCGCGAACGGCGACGTACTCCGGGCGTCGATTTCCTGCAGCGAGGAAATGCAGGATCGCGGCGGCGGCGCACAGATTTACGGGCGGCCGGCGTCCTCGCCAAGGGGTGCGACCCAAAGCGCTGCGCTATCGACGGGGGCTGGCGGAAGTGTCGTCGCCACCCCCTCTTTTGCCGGATGGAGACGACGGGCGGCCTCCACGCAGCGGCGCCCGTCGACGGGCGTACGGCACAACAGGGACGGCGCGTACTGGAGGGCGCCAGCGGCGTCCCTTCGCAATTCCCACGGCGCGAGCGCCTCCCCGTCGTCGAGGACGACGAATCCCCCCTCGCGCCAATGCCACCCGGCGGTGCTCGCATCGCGCCCCCAATCGCCGTCTACCCACACGGCATGGGCCGGGCGCGCCGGAATGGTCGCCGGCTGCGCGGGCGGCGGTGAGGTAGGAACCGTTGAAAAATCGACCGCTTCGTGGGGGATCACCGGCGGACGAGGCAGCGTCGCGCAGGCGCTGAGGAGCGCGAGGGCCCCCGCTCCGAGGAATCGTCGTCGTGGCGTCGAATCGGGTTCACGGTGGCGCCAGCGAGCGGGTAGGCGAGGGGGGCACCATGGGAATCTCATGCGAACTCGACCTGCTCCGCTAGCACGGCGCCCTTCCGTCGTCCTCCCGGCGGTCGCGGTCCTACTTGCAGGTTGCACCCACGTTCCCGAAGGGCGGCAAGCGGTGCGCGCGCTTCGTGTGGAGGGCGTTTCGCAGATCGATCGCGATGATTTGTTCGAGCGGCTGGCGACCGCCCCGTCACCAAAGTTTCTCGGACTCTTTCAGCAAGTCGTCTACGAACCGTCCCTTTTTTCGTCGCTGGTCCTCGCCCGCGATCTCGAGCGGATCGAGCGTTTTTACCGGGCCCGAGGCTTCTTGGACGCCCAGGTACGGGCGGCTCGTGTCGAAGAGCGGGACGAAACGCACGTCGTTGTGACCATTGAGATTCACGAGGGGCTGCCGACAAATATCGCGACCTCCGTCGTCGAAGAGGGGGCCGCGCTCCTCGCTACCGCCGATCGCGGAAACCCCGCCCCGACCGACCCGCTCGCCCTTCGACTCGCGCGGACGGTTCGCCGAAGGACGGCGATCGGAGCCCGCTTCGATGAAGAAGAGGTCGCGGCGGCCGAGGAAGCGCTCCGTAGAAACCTGGAAGATGCAGGTTTCCCCTACGCGAAGGTCGCGCGACGAACGGTCCTTCGCCCCGCCGGCGCCGCCGCCAAGGTCGCTGAGGTCCACTTCGAAGTCACGCGGGGGCCGAAGGCGACGCTTGGGGAAATTCTCCTGGAAATAGGGGATACTCGCCCCGACCACCTCCGCGTCGTGCGCGCCGCGCTTGGCCTTGAAGTCGGTGCGCTCTACACGCGTACGTCCCTCGACGAAGCCCGTCGCGCCCTCCTTGATCTCGGCCCCTTTGCCACTGTTGACGTCGAGCCGGTGCGCGCGGCGACCGTCCCGACGGAGGCGGAGGTTCGCGTCGCCATTCGCGTGACGGCGCGCCCCTCCAAGCTGCGTGCGCTCCGCTTCGGAGGTGGCCTTGAACTCGATGTGATTCGGACCGATTTGCACGGATTGATCCGTTGGGAAAACAAAGATTTCTTCGGCGCCTATCGGACGTTTTCCATCGACACGCGCCCCGGCGTCGTCCTCTACCCGACGCGCCTCCCCGATTTTCAGAAGCCCGAGCGCCTGCTGGTCGAAGCCAAAGTCCGCGCTTCGCTCGCAAGTCCCGCATTTTTCGAAGGGCGCACCGTCGGGACTGCCCGTGTAGAATACAATGTGTTCCCGGTCCTGTTGTCGTCGACGGCGAACGCAGCGACCGTTTTGGGCTACCAGGAGCTCCGTGCCAACGTAGGCGTCGAACGCCCCTTTGGACGCCTTTTTTTGGCGCCCGGTTACGGCATTCAGGCAAATTTTCCATTTGCCTATGTCGGGGCGACCGACCCCGATCTTTCGCCCATTGTTCTTCTTTATCCGACGATCGTCGCCCAGTATGACCTCCGCGACAGCAAGGTCTCGCCGCACCGCGGAGCCTTCTTTTCCCTCGATATTCAAGCGGCTGGCCTCCCTGCCGGGAGTGCCCTCGACCTGCGAATCGCCCCCGAGGCGCGCGGCTACGTCCCCCTCGGGCGCCGGACTACGCTTGCGCTACGCGGCGCCTTTGGGTTTCTCGCGCCATCCAACTACGGCGATACTCTTCGCGAAAATGCCAGCGGCTCCGGCCCGCCCGACGGCGTCTCTCGGGCGCGTTGGGTTCGTGACGTCCAGCTCACCTACCTCCGGGGCTTCTTCGGCGGCGGCCCCAACTCCAACCGCGGCTATCCGCTTCGCGGCATCGGCCCCCATGGCCTCATCCCCTTTTACAGCCCGGAACAATCGACGACGGCGCTCGAGGCGTCTTGCAGCTCCGCGGTCACCTACGACGCGGCGAAGTGCGCGCAACCGCTCGGCGGTTTGTCCCTTTGGGAGGCGTCGGCGGAGGTCCGATTTGTCGTCGTCGGGCCGCTCGGGGGCGCCACTTTCTGCGACGTGGGCGACGTCGGTCCACGCGCATTTTCTCCGCGCTTTGACCGACTCCATCTCTCCTGCGGCTTCGGCGTACGCTACGGAACTCCGGTGGGTCCGATCCGCCTCGACATCGGTGCGCGCATTCCTGGCGCCCAGCTCCTCGGCGGGGCGAGTGCCGGCGAGGACGGCGTCCCGGGGACGCTCTTCAAGCTGCCGATCGCCATTGCGCTCGGCATCGGGGAAGCATTTTGAGCGAAACATCGCCTAAAAGCACGAAAAAGTCGTTCCTGAAGACGGTCGTGCGCCGTGCGACCCAGGGGCTTTTCCTCGTGACCGTCCTCGTTCTCGCGGCGTCGTTCGCCATCGGTAGCGCCCCCGGGCGCCGATTCCTCGCGGGGAAGATCGTCGACAGTCTTCAATCGACGTTTGCGGGGCATTTTTCTATCGATATTTCGGCGCTTTCTCTGTTCCGTGGCGACGTCACGATCGCCCGCGCGACTGCCCAGTCGCCGGACGGACGGGACGTGCTAACCGCGGAAAACGTTGCCGTCCATGTGGCACCGCGTGCGCTTGTTGCCGCGCTAATTACGGGTGATTCGCTCGATATTCGCGGGCATGCGTCGGTCGGCAACGCAACCGTCGACGCGCGTTCCGGGGGGGGCGCCTCCGCCTTCGCGCCGAAAAATCCGACCGTTTCCCCGCCAGAAATACCCGCCCCTGTGGCCCCTCCACGACCACCGGCCCGACGTTTTCTTGTCGATGTGCAAGGTGTGAAGGTGACCCACGCCGCAGTCACTCTTGCGTCCGGCACTGTCACGGTGGATGACCTCGCCCTCGCCGGCACAGTCGCCCCGGAAGGGGGCCGCGCTACACTCGATGCTGCGCGTGTTGAAGCGGCGCTTTCCGGTCGTCCCGCCGTTTCGGCGACCGCGATCCATAGCGACGGAGAGCTTCCGTTCGCCCAGCTTGCGCGGGCCCGGGCGACGATCGACGCCTCCATCGCGACGGTGCCGTCTGCGGGGGAAGGTACGAAAAATATTCATGTTTCCGCGGAGCTCGTCGATGGCGCCGCCGTCTGCATGCGCGCCGGGCCGCTCGCCGCGACCCTTCAGCCTTGGGTCAAGCTTCCACCGAGCATCGTCGACGCCCAACTCCTCGACGGACCGCTTTCCGTCGACGCGACCGTCGCCCCGTACGCGGGGCGCCTCCATGCTTCGCTGGGCGACGCGGGGGCCGGCCAAGCGCCGATCACCTTCGACGCCGACGTCACCGGGAGCGGCCCACCTTCATCGGCCTTCGGCGGGTTTCTTCGTTTGATCGTTCCGAAGCGCTTGATTGTGCAGGCGAAAGACGCGGGGCTCGCCGCCCGTGCCGGCGCCGACATTCGCGTCGCGTTCGTCGACCTCGACCCAAGAGACGTCGCCTTCAACGGCGAGGGGGCGAACGCGTGGCTCGACGTCGGAAAGGCACATCTGTCCTGCATGGTCTTGGGGAGCGGTGAGCTTCGCCCGGCGGCCAATGTCGAAGCGATCCCGATTCCCCGCCTCGAGGCGCTCGTCGACCTCACCGGCGGCGCGGCAACCGCCGAAGTCGCGCTCGCCGACGTCGTTTCCTCGGCCTCCCCGCGCTCCGCGGGGACGCTTTCGCTGACCGCCGGGGCGACGCCGACGTCGCGAACCGTCGACGCGGAGCTGCGAGGGGCCCTTCCGTTCGCGACCGGCAGCGAATTTGCTGGCAACGGCGCCCTTCCGCGGCTGGCGGTGGCGGGCGTGGTCACGCTGCACGCGACCCAACAGCTTGGCGCATCCCCTGGCGTAACCGCCGACCTCCACGGGCGCCTTCATGACCTCCGCGCGCCGGGACTCTCCGCCGGGAATGTCGCCGTCGACCTGCGCGGCCACGGGACGCTCGAAAGCATGCAGGTGTCTGGATCTGTAGATGTATCGTCGCTTACGCTGCCCGCGGGGGAGGGGATGGAACGCGTGCATCTTGCACTTTCCGAGGTCGCGCTTGCGCGGGAACTCGGCGAGCAGCTCGCGACGGCAGTCCACGTCTCGGGCACCGGCGCTTCCGTCGCCGCCCTCGACGCCGAAGCGACGGTCGCCGTCACCCCGGCGACCGGCGCTGTCTCGGTCCGGCGGCTTGCCGTCCGCGGTGCCCGCCACGGAGTTCCGGTCATCCTCGGCGCCCGCGAAGTGACCGTTGATGGTTCGACCGTCTCCGCGGAAGATCTTGGTATTACAGGTGGTTTCGGGGATGTCTCCCTCAGTGGACGCCGGTCGGCTGGCGGGGTTGTCCTCCGCGGCACTGTGAAAAACGGCGACGTGGGTGGGTTCCTCGCGCTCACGGGGCGGGTCCCCGCGCCGCTTGCCGGGAAGGTGAGCGCCGCCTTCGACCTCCGCGCCGATGGGAACGCCGTGCACGGGGCCGTTGAATTCCATGGCAACGAGCTTGTTAGCCCCCTCCTTCCGACATCTGTGCAACATGCATCGATCGACGCCATCGTTCGCGCCGAAGGGCGTTCCTTTTCGGGCACCATCGACGGGAAATTGCCGAGCGGCGCCGTCCGGGTCGCCCTCAGCGATGGGCAAGCCGGGCATGGCTCGCTCCTCGGCGCCGGCGCCTGGATGGGGGCCGGCGGAAAGCTCACCATCGACGGCGACGTTGCACTTGCGCCTTGGCTCCCCGCGGGGCGCGCGCAAGGCTCCGTGCATCTTGCAGGCACCGTCGCGCGAGCCGCAGACGCGCCCGAGGGCCTTGCGGTCGACGCAACGGCGCTGGCCGATCATTTCGTGCTGCGCGCCGCCGACGGAACCCTCATCTACGCGGAACGTGAAGCGAATCCGGCGTCGGTCCGCCTGGTCTCCTCGGGAAATCCGGCCACCGTGCGCGTCGAAGTGGCCCTCGAAAACCAGCTCCGTGGGACCGTGGAAGGGGCACTCACGGCCGGCGAATGGACGGCGATCACCCAGGGGGACGTTTCGCCGTTTTTGGCGCTTTCCGAACGGGCGAACTGGTCCCAGCGGTCGTTGACGGCAAAGGTGCAACTTGCACCGACCCCCTTCGGCAGCCTGCCAGCGATCGCCGGGCGAGCCAGTGAACTCCGAGGGACCTTCGAAGCGGCCATCGCCATGGACGGCCCGCTTAACGTTCCCGAAGTTCTTGGTTCCGTTCGCCTTTTGGGGGTTGCACTCCCCGCCGGGACGGCAGCACCGCCACCGGTCGACCTCCGCCTCGACGTTTCCCAGCACGGCGGTACCGGCGAGGCGAGCCTCGCCGTCCGCGGCCCCTGGGGGGCGAGCCAGACCCGCTACGCCGATGGCAAGGCGCGCTACGAAGTCGCCCTCGAGGCCCTCCTCGCCGGGCGCACGCCGACCTGGGACGCCGACCTCGATGTCGACCTCCGTGCCGTACCTCTTGCAATCTTTCAACCTTTTGTGGTCGTTCCCCTGGGGGGCACCGCCGCCGGTCAGCTGCACGCAAAGCGCGTGACGAGTCACCCCGAGGGGACACTCACGCTCCACGCCGAGGACGTCCTCGTCGGCGCCGATCGGGTGCCTCAGGTTTCTGTCCGCGCCGGTATCGTGAAGGGGCGGATCAAGGCTGCCGTCGATATCCAGGAGGCGGCCGACGCCGTCGGTCCCGACACTCCGAAAATTACAATTGCGGTATCGGCCCCCATGATTCGCAAAGAGGCACTGGTAGATACCTTGCTTTTTGACGATGGGTTCTCGCTCGCGCTCGATGCCACCCGCTTTCGTCTCGCGCCGCTCGGGCCCTTGCTTGCCCCCTATGGTCGCGGCTTTGATGGTGTTTTAACTGGGAAAATACGGGCCAGTGGGAGTGTTGCTGAACTCCACGCTGTGCGCGTGGAAGGGGGCCTCGCCCTCCGTCATGGCGCCTTCGAGCCACTCGCCCTTGGCGAGCCGCTTCGGGAAGTGGGCTTTGATGTTCGCGTGGAAAATGATGGGGATTTCGCTGTTGAAAACCTCGCCGTTTCCGCCGAAGGGGGGGAACTCCACGGAGCCTTCCGCGGGAAGCTCGCCGGCCTGTCCCCGGTGTCCCTTGAGGGGGCGCTCCAGTTCCCCGAGAGGCACCCGTTCCCCCTCGTGCTTGACGGCGTCGCCTACGGGGATGTCGCGGGGAACGTCCAGTTAGGCCTCGTGAAAAGTGCGGACAAGTACTCGATTTCCGTGCAGATTCCCCGCGCAACCGTGACGCTGCCCGACGTCTCCGGTCGCGCACTCCAGCCCCTCGAACCAGATCCAACGGTCACCGTGCTCGGGGCGGCACGGCCCCCCCAGGGCGGCGGGGAGGTCGCACCTGTGGCGCCGCCAGGCCCAAGCGCGCCGGCCAGGAAGACGTCGCTGCCGATCGCGCTCGCCGTCAAGCTGGGCGATATCCGCGTGAAGCGCGGGAGCGACCTCGACATCCACGCCAACGGCGACCTCGTTGTCGACGCGGGGGTCCGAGGCACGGTTGCCGTCGACCGCGGCTTCGTCGAGCTTCAAGGGCGCCGCTTCAAGGTCGACCGGGTTGCGGTCTCTTTTGACCCTTCCGTCTCGCCGAGCAACCCCCAGGTCGATGCAAGTGCCTCCTACGACGCCGCCGACGGCTACAAGGTCTTTGCCGAATTTCGCGGCAGTGTGGCGACCGGTCATTTGACGCTTCGTGCGGAACCGGCACTCACCTCCAGCGAAATTCTTCAGCTGATTGTATTCGGCTCCAAAGACGTCGCTGTTTCCCAGAATTCCGGGACGGAGACCTCCACGCTCGCGCGCGCCGCCGGCCTCGGCGGTGGAGTTGTGACGCAGGGGCTCAACAAAGTGCTTTCTCAGGTGTCACCGATCGAGCTTCAGACGCGGATCGATACGACGAATTCTCAGAGCCCTCGTCCCGAACTTACCGTGCAAATTTCGCGGGACGTCGCCGCCACGGTGAGCATTCGCGTCGGCCTGCCGTCGCCGGGGCAAGCGCCTGATCGCTCCACCATCCGCCTGGAATACCGGCTAGGCGGGCGGGTCTCGCTCGAGTCGGCCCTCGGAGACAAAGGAACGAGCACCGTCGACCTCACCTGGGAACGACGGTACTAACGAGAACTACGGGAGGACTTTCTTCCCATTGACGTATTTGACGACATCGACGTAAATACGAATTGATGTGTACGTAGGAGGGCTCGGGAATTTCAGTTGTTTGATGATTGAAATGGCGCACGCGTCGCCACGAACCGAATCTCCGGCGGCGCGCGCAGCGGTCACCTTGCCATCTTGAGCGAGGGTCACCTCGAAGGTGTTGTCGTACTCTTCCGGGTCGGTCGGGACGGCCCTGCGGTGGAGCTCCGCCGTCGAACCACACGTAGCGAAGCGTTGCGTCACGGTTTGTAGGTAGGTCGCGGCGGCAGGAGATGTCCCCATGCTCACATACGCTTTCGCCCAGAAATCGCCGGGCGAAGCTGGCATTGGTGCCGCGGTGGGGGGGAGGATTGCGGCTGCCGAAGAGGCGATTGCGGGGGCGATGGGTTCTTGAAGCCATTTGCGACGGTGACATCGTAGACGAGCAGCCCATTGAAGGTCATGTTCGTGCCGTACTGGCCATTCCCCCCACCTTCGCAAATCGTCATCGGAAGCGCGAGAAGATTCTTCTGCGGGAAGTAGGTGAACGCAAGGTGGTTCGTAAGCACCTCGCTGGAGGATCCGCGCGTCCCGATTGACTCTTTATGCAGCAGGCGAAGGTTGGAAAGGTTTGAAATATCAAATATTTGAAGCTGGATGCCGCTGAAATATGCAAAGCTGCCGTGATCGTCGGCGTCGTAGCCGATCGTCAAGAGGTGCGTCGCGTCCATCGGGTGAATGTAGGTCGAGAAACCGGGGATTTTTAGTTCGCCGGACAGCCGGGGATGCGAAGGCTCTTTGAGATCGAACGCGAACAGCGGATCGGTCTTCTTAAACGTCACAACAAACCCGCGATCGCCGTCGAAGCGCACCGAGCGGATGTCTTCGCCGGGGGCGATATTGCCGATGGAGCCGACGGTTGCGAGCACCGAACCGCGCCGTTCAAGGACCGAGAGCGTCGAGTGGACCGCCGGATCGGGGACCCGTCCGAGCGTCGTTGCGACCCGGAGGTGCCCCGCGTACTCATCGAGGGCGAAGCTGTTGAGGACCGTTCCGGGGACGATGCCGCTTGCCGTATACGTCGTCGGCGCGCCGTTGCTTCCAAGGTGGAACGCGTGAACCGTCGTCGCCGCCGCGGCGTTCATCCCGTCGTACCAACCGCACGGCCCGCCGCTGCATGTGTCCGACGCAGACTCATTCTGTGCAAGATACACGTTGTCTGCCGACGTGTAGACGAAGCCGGGGCGCCCGACGATCGTCGCCCGGGAGGCGGCGCGGTTGCTGGCGAGGGAGAACGAGACGACGCTCACGAAGCTATCGCCGGAGGGGCGGGAAGGTTGGTACACCCGGAGCTCGGAGGCGCTCCCCGCGCTGTCAGTAACGGTTGGAATTCCTGAAGAAATACTCGAAACGGCTGCCTTCGCGCGGGCGGCTGCTGCGTCGATCGTCGCGAAGGCTTCGTCGTAGTCGGCTTGGCTGGTGGCGCAGCTCGGAACAGACGCGGAGAAGCCGGTCAGAGCCGCGAGACGCGCGTTGAGGGAATCGTCGTGGACCACCAGGTGGACGTCGTCGTCGATGCGGCGTGCCGCCAGAAGCGATCCGCTCGTCTGAAGGGTGCGGAGGAGGCGCGGCGCGCTACGATTGGTGGTGTCATACACGGAAACGAGCGTCGGGAAGCCGTCGCCCGTGGGAACGCAGGCGTAGCCGTAGGTGCATTCGGTTCGCGAAGCATCGGCGGGGGCGTCGCTGGAGAACACGACGAGCCGCGTGTCGGTCGCGAGGAGCTTCCTCGGGGTGCCGCTGCCGGCGATCTTTGCAAGGATCGAGGCGGCATCTCCGGGGAACGCGTCCAGCGATGTGACGACGCCATTTGATGCGATATGCATGTACTTGGAGTCATTCTTGAGGAAATCCGCCTCGTCGACGCCTACGACTTGGTTATTCGTCGTCGAGTACTCCTTGGCGCCGCCGTTCTGCCCGCCCGCAGAACTGGCGGGCGCGCCCCCGTCGGCGCTGTCGGCGCTGTCGTAGAGGACTTCGTCGCAGGTCGTGTCGCCGAAGAGCGGGAATCCATTGCCGTTGCAGGTGTCGTTTGCCGTGCAGCGGAGCATGCAGGTCGTTCGCCACTGGACGGTCGCTTTGAGGGCCAGGGCGCGCCGATCGATCGTGGCGAGCGCCGCACGCGTTGCAGCGGCGCGGAGCGCTTCGTCGCCGTCCCCGGCGATCAGCGAAGGGGCGCCCGCGGGCGGCGGCGTTGCAGCGGGATCCGCCGACGACTGGGCAACAAGCCGGTCGTCCCAGTCGCATTCCATTCCATTCCAGGAGCCGGGCCCCATCGGGGCGTTCTCCGAGCCGGCCCGATAGAGGGTGCCGGCGTCGCACGCGGCCAGTGTGGCGAGGGCTGGGAGCGTTGCGAGGAGCGTCGGAAGGAGGCGAAGCGGGCGGGGCAGGTGGCGCATGGCTCCTTCTCCCCACGCGCCGTGCCAGTCGCACCTTATCGAAAAGAGAAGAAAATTTCCCCAACCGTCCTGTGCCAAGTGTGCCAACTTGGCGCGCCGCGCCCCCTGCCTAGGCGCCGCGCTTGGCCACGAAGGCAAGCAGGCGGGCGCGGACCTTCTTTTGAAAGAAGCGTTGGAAGAAGCCGAAACCGCCGAAGAGCGTACCCGGGAGGCCGAGCGCTTGCTTGAGCCACGTGTCGAGCGGGAAGGTATCCCTCTGATCGACAATTTTCCCGTCGCGAAGGACGACGCGGCTCTTTACGTGATTGATCACGGGGCGCTTCGTCGCCGAAAACGTGTACTTCGCCGTCCACGAGGCCTCGCCGCCGGTCGTCCCCTCGGCCTGGAGCGTCTCGCGGAGATCTTTAAATTCAATACGAAAATCGTCGGACGCTCCGCTAAGGAGCATCGTCCACATGCCGCGCACTTCGGCCCCTTTCAGGTCGACGAACACCGGGTCGGTGAAGCTTGCGTCGTCGGCGTAGCAAGCATTCATGGTTGCAAAGTCCTTCGCGGCAAACGCGCGGAAGAATCGCTCAAGATGGGGGGCGTCGCTCATGGCGCGCACTCTACCCGGCCAACGCGGAGACGTCTCCAAAGGACGCTGGCGCGTGCGCACAAACGAACCGAACAAACGGAAAAACCCTCGGTGACCATTGGGTCACGGAGGGCTATTCGGAGCGGGAGAAGGGATTCGAACCCTCGACGTCAACCTTGGCAAGGTTGCACTCTACCACTGAGTTACTCCCGCAGCGGCGATGACGCGTACCTACCCGCCGCCGACCCGGTCGTAAAGGGAAAACGAACCAGCCTGAGTTCTTTTTTGCCTGCCCCGATTCGGTGCCGCCGCTGCGTGACAAAACGAGAAACCCCGGCAACCTGAACGGTGACCGGGGCTCACATTGGAGCGGGAGAAGGGATTCGAACCCTCGACGTCAACCTTGGCAAGGTTGCACTCTACCACTGAGTTACTCCCGCAACTCGTAGGCGGAACGTACCCGCAGCCGCCGGCGACGTAAAGAGAAAAGATTAGAGGCGGTACATTTCTTTCAACTTCGTCGCCAACGCGTCGCAAGGAGCGTCCTCTGAGCCGCCAAGGAAGTGAATTTCGTAAACGCTTCCGCGGTAGAACGAGCGCAGGCCTTGCCGCCCGCCGATGGACAGCGGGGTGTCGGCCGTCACGCGATCGATGTCGTTCGGCACCGGCTTCGGGGGGACGGGGGTCCCGTCGAGCGCGAACCGGAGTTCGGTGCCGGTCATCCCGGGGCGAATACGGATGTCGAAGAGGTGCTTACCCCCGGAAACCTGCGTCTTTTGGACGAACGTAGTGGGGCCAAGGCGCACGCCGACTCCGTCGGGGCCGCCGCTTTGATAGTCGGCGACGAAGTGGCCAGCGAGCTGGAAGCCGACTCGCTCCGCCGCGCGGGACGTATCTTTCCGAAGGATGTAGGCCCCGAGGCTGTTGTCCAGGTCGCCATCGTTCGCGTTCGATTGGTAGTAAAGTGGAGGAAAATCCGCGACCACCAAAGCGCAGTAGTCGCCGCCGAGGACCCCAAGGGAGGTGGTCGCGGCGCCGACGGCCAACACGTCGGTTTCGCTCCGAAAATTCATGGACGGCGGTTGGCCGGGGATCTTTTGCAGAAACGCCTTACCGACGGCCTTCGTCCCCGATACGGGATCCTGCCACACGGTGACCTCGCCGACCGTCGGAACCTCGCAGGCGCGGAGGCGAAATACGGTGTTTTTCGCGATCTTGATTTGTTCGGCGGTCCCTTCGCAGCTCGCCTCTTCGGCGGTCGCATCGCCGGCACTGGCGTCCGGTGGAGACGCGTCGTCGACGGAAGTCTCAGTAGGCGCTGCGTCGGCGATCGGCGCGGCATCCGGCGCGGCATCCGACGCCGTGGAGTCGCTCGTGTCGCCCACGCAGGCGACGGCAAGAGGGATCGCAAAGATTGGCGTGAAAGTTCGAAGCGATTTCATTGTTTGACGCTCATGTGCAGGGTCTCGCATTCTGCTTCGGTTGCCGGGGATGCAATAACGATTGTTCGCACGGAACCGAGAAAATTGCTGTCGTCCGCGTTCCCCATGAAGCCACTAGGCTCCGGGAGGCGCCCTCCAACGCGGATCGCGGCTCCGCTCGGGGATGCTCCGGCGGCACCAATCGTCACTTCCTTCTTCGGTGCGCCGTTAAACCACCCTACGCCGCGCGCGCCATCCCGCAACACGGTGACGGTCACTTCTTCCGAGAAAGCGCTCTGGAGCAGCGCGGTTGCGCCGGAACTTTCAAACACCGCTCCGACGCCGCTCGGATTGACGCTTCCGGTACTGGCAGTCCTCGTGAACTGCGCTAGGACACGAAGTCCTTTGTCTTCTTTTCCAAAAAGAAAGAGCGGCGAATTCCAATAGTTCTTATCCTTAAACGAGGCGGGGGTGAGCTGCCCGCGCCAAGATACGCAGTAATGCTCCGGCACTGGGAAGAGCTTCGCCGCGGTCTCTGGAAGCGCGTTGAAGGAGACGTCGCCCGAATCGAACAGGTAGGCGGCGCCGGGCGTCCCTGCGAGAGTGAGTTTGACCGCTTTCGAACCCTCCAACGGCGGCTTCTTCTCCCGAAGGTTAATGGGGGTTTCCGCGCTCTCGCCCGGCTCCGCGCAGCCTCGGATCTCGAGCGTCGTCCCCGCCGGAACGGTGAGGCCCCCGCCGCAATTCGGAGGGGCGACGACCACACCACCGTCCGCCGTGGAGGCGCCATCGGAGGCGCCATCGGAGGCCACCGCCCCATCTTGCGAACTCCCCGCGTCGGCCGGCGTAAACGTGTCGTCGCCGACGCAGGCGGACATGGAAAGAACCGTTAGGGAACAAATGAACGGGAGGACCCCGAAGACCGTGCGCATGGGTCGCAGTAGACCGTAGCTCGACGCGAACGGCAATGCGCATGCGCGCCGCAGCGAGCGACGGCCAGCGGAACTTCGGGACGGACGAGCAGTTGCCGCGGAACCGCTACGCAGGGTATGGCGGCGACGTGCATTCGCGTCCCCGTCCCGGCGCCTCGGAAGACCTCGCCCATGAGAAGCGTTTGCGCGCGCTCTATGAGGAGGTCGATGGATTGCTTGCAAATTACACGTGTGGGCGCTCGACGGAGTGCTGCCGTTTTGCGGTCAACAACCGCGAGCCCTACGTCACCTCCCTGGAGATGGAGGTCGTCCGCAAGGCGCTTGGCGCCTTGGGGGGCGTGAAAGCGGTGCTCGCTTCGCAAGGAAAAAGCAAGCAACTACCGACATTTGTTGCTCAGGCTACCCAGGAAGGGCGCTGCCCGCTCCTCGGGGCGGACGACCGTTGTCGCATCTACGCCTCGCGCCCCTTCGGCTGCCGGACGTTCTTCTGTGACCGCATCGAAGGGGGCAAACTTCCACGGAAAGAGATCGCCCAGCTCGCTCAGAAGCTCGATGCCTTGGCGCAGGCCCACGACCCCGCTTCCCCAAAGGGGCGTCCGTTTCGTGGCGCCCTCGCGGCCGTCGAGGCACGCCGATGACGACGCCGGAACCGACCGAATTACCAACGGATTTGCCGAACGCGTTGGCACCGAACTCCGCGCCGTCTCCCGCTTCGCGGACGGACGCGTTGGCACCGAACTCCGCGCCGTCTCCCGCTTCGCGGACGGACGCGTTGGC
>DYPH01000014.1:47578-71582 GCA_020720045.1 Sorangium cellulosum
ACCGAACTCCGCGCCGGAAGCGGCCCCTCCCACGCCCCGCGAGCGTTTGCTCCGCGGCTTCCGCTCCCCGCTTTTCCTGGGTGCCGCGTACATGGTGGCGCTGACGGCGTTTGCCGGGTACGGCGGCTTGGAAGACGACAGCGATCTCGGCAAAAATGCTCATGCAATCGCCGACTTCGTGAGCACCCAGTTCGGACCGGAGGTGCGTCGAATTGCCCTTTCGCTCGGCGCCGTTGCCGTCTCGATGGGGCTCGCTCTCGGGCTGGTCGCTGGCGCTCTCCGCGATCTCCGCTGGAAACTTCACGGGATCACCACGACGAAGAAGCGCAACGAAGTTGCCGAACTCCTGACGGTCGTCGCCACTCTTCAT
The DNA here is from genome assembly GCA_020720045.1 of Sorangium cellulosum. GTDB lineage: Bacteria > Myxococcota_A > Polyangia > Polyangiales > Polyangiaceae > JAAFHJ01. The sequence goes on from DYPH01000014.1 coordinate 47,949, forward strand.
GCCGCAATTCTCGCCTACGCGATGGCGAAGATGCCGCAATTGTATGTCGCGTCCTTCTACGCGAAGGGCGGATTCCCGCGGCTCCTTCAGCTGCTCACGACCGACGTTCTCGGCCGGCCGGGGGTCGTCTTTTTGAGCCTCGTCGCCGTGCTCGCGTATCTTCAGCATGATCCACGTAAGTGGAAAGATTCTTTGCTGAAAATTCGGGAGATGCTGCCGAAACAGTACTGGAAGTTTTCGGCGCCGGCTGCTGCTCTTCTCGCACTCGCGGGGATCGAGTCCGGACGTTCGCGAACGGTCACTTTCGAAAATACAGTCGCGGCGATCGTCCCCGTGCGCAACGCCCATGCGGCGGCCAGCGAGGCGCCGATGGTGGTTGTACTCGCCGCCGATTCCTTGCGAGCCGATCGGTTCAACGCGACAACAATGCCGAAAACGTGGGCGTTCTTTCAACAGGGGACCCGGTTCCCTGCCGCCTACGTGTCGCTTCCCCGGACGTTCCCCTCGTGGGTGACCTGGCTCACCGGCCGCCATCCCCACCACCACGGGATTCGGAGTATGTTTCCGACGTGGGCCGACCGCGAAAAAGACTTTGACGCGCTCCCCGGGCGCCTAGAGAAGCAAGGTTTCAAGACGGCGGTCTCGTCGGACTACGCGGGGGACATTTTCTCGCGGATCGACCTCGGTTTTTCGCGCGTCGACACCCCGACGTTTGACTTTCGTGAACTCGTTCGGCAGCGGGCCCTTGAGCGCGAAACACCGCTACTTCCTCTTCTTCATTCGCGAACGGGTCGGAGCCTCTTCCCGGTCCTTCGCGAGATGAACGACGCTGCGGATCCGTTCTTTCTCGCGAAAGACGCCATTCAAACGTCCGATCGTTCCGGTACAGGGCCCCAATTTCTTACGGTCTTCTTCAGCACGGCCCACTTCCCCTACGCAGCGCCGGCGCCCTACTACTCGATGTACACGGATGCCGGTTATCGGGGCCCGTTCAAGTACCATCGGCCGCGTGGCCTCGGTAACGAAGGGGAGCCGACGCCCGAAGACGTGAAGCAAATTCGAGGCCTCTATGACGGCGCCGTCCGCGCGATCGATGACGCGTTTGCAGAAATCTTGAAGGATCTTGAGGCTCGCGGCCGCTTGCAGAATGCATGGGTCGTCCTCACCGCCGATCATGGCGAAGCCCTCTACGAAGGGCAGGGGCCCGGCGAGTCGCCGACGGCCGGTACGAAGGGGCACGGGATCGGCCACGGCGACCATCTCTTTGGCGACGAGGCGTTGCACGTCCCCTTTGCGATTCGCGGACCCGGCATCCCCGCCGGAGAAAACCTGGCGATGGTGCGAGACGTCGACCTTGCGCCGACCCTCTACGAGCTCACAAAGACGGCGGCCCCCTCGGACCTCGACGGCCGCTCGCTCGTGCCGGTCCTCGCAGCCGGGAAGGAGACCGCCAAAGAACCGGTCTACGCGTTCGCAGAAACAGGACTCTGGTTTACCGATGAAATTTCGGCACTTGGCCCTGGCCTTCGTTTGCCCTACCCGGGCATCACCGGGCTCACCGAGGTCGATCGCGAGCACGGCGACGACATCGTTCTCCGCGCGAGCTACCGCCCCCTCGCGATGACCGCCAAGCACCGCGCCATCTTCGACGGCCGCTTCAAGCTCGTATACGTGCCGACGCGAGATGGTGCAAGATACATGCTGTTTGACCGCCAGACCGACCCGGCCGAGGTTCGCGACGTCGCGTCGGAGAAGCCGGAGGAGCGAAAGCGGCTCGCGACGCCGCTCTGGGCGTGGATGCTCCGGGACACCGAGATGGAAGAGCGTGGTGGCTTTCTCGTGCACAAGGGGCAACGATGAAACGTCTTGCAATTGCAGGACTTTTGGGGGCTGCGTGCCTCGGGATCGCCTACCGGGCCGGCGGCGGTGCCGATGCCGTTCGCCCGGCGCCGCACCCAGCGGTCGCGGCCAGCGTCCCCCCCGCCGACGCAGCGGCGGTCGCAGCGGGGGCGCCGGTTGCCTACGAAGTTCACCAGCGGCTGCTGGAAGCGCTAGCCACCGCGCGCATCGAAATTTCCAACGATCCTGCGGCAAAGGGCTATTTCAACGCGTACTGGCGAAAGATGCGACCCCAGTGGGCACGAGCCGCTGCCGGCGGACCGATCGATACCGCCGCCTATCCGTACGCAACCTCCATCGCACTCCGTGTCTCGGCGACGGAGACGGTGTTCAGTTCGCCGCTTGAGGGGGGGCGCATCTGGAAGCCGGACGTTCGCCTTTGGAACATGAACGAAGGGAGCTTTGATCAGCGCGAGGCGCTCTGGGCCCCCGCGCCGGCGAGCTACCGGTTTCCTGTCCAGATTCCGCCCAAAGCACGCTTTGAAGTCTCGGCTGGAATTGCCAATGAGCCGCGCGGAGAGGTCCGCTTTCAGGTCCTCGTTACGGCGGCCGGCGAAGCGGAGAAGATCGTCCACGACGTGACCTTCGGCGGAAAGTCAGGGCGCGGCTGGCACGACATTGCCGTCGATCTTGCCGCATTTGGCGGAAAGTCGGCAACCCTTGAACTTCGCACGAGCTTCGTCGCGAAAGACCTCGGCGAAACGGGCGGTGGCGGCGACGGCGGGGGCAAAGAAATTGCGCCCGAGAATCGCTCGCCTGGGGTCCCGGCGGCCCTTTGGGGGAACCCGACGCTCCTCGTCGAGCGCCCCGCACAAACCGGGTACAACGTCCTCTGGATCGTTGTCGACGCGCTCCGGCCGGACGTCCTCGCGAGCTTTCACGACGACGCGGAAGATGCAGCCATCGCGCAAGCAGCGACGAAGCCGCTTGAGGCTCGACTCCCTAAAGTACCCGGACTTATGGAGCATCTCGACGGCTTTGGGGCGCGGGCGACCAGGTTCGTACACGCCTATTCGTCGGCGTCGTGGACGCGGCCGGGGACGATCGGCATGCTCACCGGCGCGCCGACCTCGGCGCTCGGCGTCGATGCGACGCGCTGGGGCCCCGACCCGAATCAGATTCGTGCAGTGTACACTAAGACCGACCCGTTCTTGGGGACGACGCTCCGCCGTCGCGGCGTCGTTACCGCCGGTTTTGTGAACAATTTCTTCATGGCCGGCTACACGCCGATCGGCCTCGACATGGGGTTCGAGCGCCTCGTCGATCACCGCTACCGGACGAAAGATACCGACGCGATCACGACCGACGCCGATGCTTGGATTCGCGCCCACAAAGACGCGCGATTCTTCACCTTCGTCAATTACAATTCCCCCCACGATCCGATCGATCCTCTCCCCGAGTTTATCGCGAAGGTTCCGAAAGCAAACGGAAGCGACAAACTCGACGATCAGGTCCGTGGCTACATGGCGGAGGCGGCGAAAGACGACCGTGCCATTGGGAAATTGCTCGCAACCCTCGACGAAACGGGGCTCGCGAAGAACACGATCGTCGTGGTGACCGCCGACCACGGGGAGACGCTGAGCAGCGCCCACAGCGGGATCGGCCTCGAGAAGAGCCAGATCCGCTTCCATCATGCGGCGGGCCATTTCGAGGAGACGGTACGCATCCCGATCCTCCTCTTTGTGCCGGGGAAGAAGGCGCAGGTCGTGAAGACCCGCGTATCTTCCATTGATATCGTACCGACGCTGAGCGAACTTTTGGGGGTTGGCGCGCCTACGAACAGCCGCGGCCGGAGCCTCGTCGGGGCCCTCGATGGAAAGCCGCTCGAAGAGCGTGCGTTCTACACGGAAGGGCGCGCCCTCCAAGGCTACTTCGACGGCACCCTTCACTACATCGCGTCGGACACGGAAAAGGGGCGCCTCTTCGATCTCGCGACCGATCCCGGTGAGCGCGTAAACCTTTCAAATTCGAGATCTTCCGACGCGCAGCGGCTCGCCTCCGCACTCACCGCCTTCCGCGCCGAGCTCAAGACCGCGCGTGCCGAGGCCGCCCCCACCGTCGCCCCCACGACCGCTCCCCCGCAGGTCGCCGAAGCGGCGAAGCCTGCAAACGTCGCTGCCCCGCCTGTGACCGACGGCATCGGGCGGGTCCAGCTCCGTTTTTCTGCCGGCGGCAAGCCCCATCGCGTCGACGGGACGCTGACGCTCCAGCAGGTCGGTACGCCGCTTCCGATCTCGCTTCCTGCGGGCACCTGGTCGCTCGACAAAGGGGAGATTCGTTTCTCCTTCGCCCTCGCCGAAAAGGCAATGGCCGGCTTTGATTTCCCCTTTCCCGCGACGGCGAAGTTGGGCGGTACGATTCGGTGGGACGGCCGCGAGATCGGTGCGCGATTGGCGACGGAGCCGGCCTTGTACCACGTCGGTCCGTTTGCGCTCGCACCTGCGAAAGAGTTGAGAACTTTAAAGATTCCCGCGGCCGACGATGGCCTCGAAGCGCTTCTCCGCGGCCCCACATTGCCCGAGATCGACCCGGCACGCGACGAAGGCGTCTTCGTGGTTCGAAGCGGTGCAGGCGCCGTCGAAGCTGCCGCGGCAGGAAACGAGGGGGCTGCAGAAATGGACAAAGTCCTTCGCGACTGGGGTTATGCCCACGGCTCTCATTGAGCCTTTGTTTCGCGAACTACTGCGCAGTCAATGGGCACTTGCGTCGATGACAGCGCTCGCCGCCTTGCCGCTGTCACAGCAGGCGTGGGGGCGGGCGTAGTCGCGGAGCGCCGATCCGCCCGCGTAGAGGGCGAGCGCTGCGACGGGGACGGCGAGCAGCCGGGAATTCGCCGCCTTCGGAAGAAAACGTGCAACGATTTCCGTGAGTAAGCCGACCCCGAGCAGCGCCGGGAGCGTCGCTACCCCGAACGCGAGCAGGACGAGGGCGCCGCCGAGTGGGCCGCCAGCGCCCGTCGCTGCGAGGATCGCCCCCCAGACCACTGCGCAAGGGACCGTCCCCCACAGGAGCCCCGCGGCGAAGGCGCGGAGCGGGCCGCCTGGTTGGGATCCCGTTGGAAGGAGCGGTCCGACGAGCTTCCGGACCCCGCGAAAGAGCGGCGTCGACACCCGTTCAAAGGGGGCGAGTAGATCAGTGTATCCTGCAAGCTTTGCCGCCGAGGCGACGAGGGCGAGGGCGGCCAGCAGGCGCAAGGCGAGGCGCAGCTTTTCGGTCGCGAAGAGACCCTGGCCAAAGGCGCCGAACGATCCGGCGAGGGCGCCGAAGGTGGCGTAGACGGTCAGCCGCCCCGCATTCGCGGCAAGGACTGCCGCGATACTTGATGTGGAAGTGCTTGACGTTGCGGGGCGCACGCCGAGGAGACCGCACTGGAGCGGCCCGCACATCCCGACGCAATGCGGCGCCGACGACAGACCGAGGAGAGCCCCACCGGCGACCAGCGCGGTGGCGATCACCGGATCGACTCCCCGGCGGCGGGCCCGAGGAAGCTTGCTTCAATCGGAAAGCTCTCCCCCGATGCAGCCGAGATTTTCAAATGAAATTTCTCGCCGGTCAGAGTGCCTTTTGGCGCGCGAACCATGACAGGGACGCGGACGTCGGCTCCGCCTTCAAGGTGGGGCGTCGCAATGGGGACGACGAAGGTGAACCGGGGATCATCGCCAGCCACCGTGTAGTCGGTTGCCGAGGCCCCCTTGTTCACGACGTGGAGCTCGAAGCCATTGACGACATCTTTTCCGTCGGAAAAATAAGGAGTTCCCGTATTTCGGAGCAGGTTTGCCTCGAAGTTGTGGTGGCGTCGGGTTGCGAACGTCGTCGCCGTAATGAGGGCGATGGCGGCGACTGCGTAGAGCGCGAGGCGAGGGCGGAGGACGCGTCTAGCCCGGCCGGCGAGGCCGTTGAGCGAATCGTAGCGGATGAGACCGCGCGGCTGCTTCAGCCGGTCCATCACGTCGTCGCAGGCGTCGATGCAGGCCGAGCAGGCGACGCAATCGAGCTGAAGTCCATTGCGGATGTCGATGCCGGTCGGGCAGACGGCCACGCATCGGCCGCAGTCGACACAAGCCCCTTTCGAAGCCGGTCCGCTCTCTTCGGCAGCGTCGGGGGCGGGGTGGGAGGCCTTTGCGACCGCTTTTCCGCGCGGCTCGCCTCGCGTGGCGTCGTAGCCGACGACGAGGGAGTCGTCGTCGACGAGCACCGCCTGGAGCCGCCCGTAGGGGCAAACGACGAGGCAGGTCTGCTCGCGAAAACGCGAGAAATTTCCGTAGAATGCGGCAGTTACTGCGGCCATCCACAGGAAGGCCTCCGGGTGGGCCGCCGGATTCGCGCGGACCATCTGAAAGAGCTTCGGAATCGAGACGAAGTACGAGACGAAGACGTGGGCGACGAAGGTCGCGAGAACGATCCAGATTGCGTGGAGTAGAATCGTTCGCCCGCGGTTCGCCGTCGGTCCGTGGAGGCGTTCGCGGCGTTTCCGGTCGGCGATGGTGCCGAGGATCTTTTGTTCGAAGGGGCGAAAGAGCCCCTCCAAAAAGACCGTTTGAGGGCAGGCCCACCCACAGAAGGCGCGCCCCAGGAGCGAGGTCGCGACGACGAGGGTGAGCGCAACTGCGAAGAAAAGAAGCACGACGAGCGCGGCATCCTGCGCATTGAACGTCGCACCGAAAAGGAAGAACCTGCGTGCAGGAATATCGAGAAATACAGCCGGATTGCCAGCGATCTTGACCCACGGGAGCACGACAAGAATCGCAACAAGTACCGCGAATACGAACTTGCGCGCCGTCGCAAAACGCCCGTCGATCGTCAGCGGAACAATCCGCTTACGGCTCCCGTCTGGAAGGATGGAACTTTCGCGCCACGAGGTCTCGAGCACTGGCAATGACTTTTTCACGACTCAATCCCCTTCGAAGGGCGCCCCTTGTGCCTCTTTCCCGCCCGCGACCTTGGTGCCACGGAGCGTGATGACATACGCGGCTGCCGCCTTCACACGCTTCGAACCGAGCTGGGGGCCCCAGGCGGGCATACCCTTACCGGTGACCCCTTCGTTGATCGTCTTGTAGATCGCATCCGGGGCGCCGCCATGCAGCCAAGCGTCATCGGTCAAGTTGGGACCGATGCCACCACCGCCGTTCGCTGCGTGGCAAACCGCGCAGGTAGTGGTGAAGACTTGGGCGCCGTCGGCGACGGTTGCTGAGTCCTTAGATAGGAGCAGCAGTGCCGCTTTGTCCACGGGTCCTTCCGCTTTTAGTCGCTCCGCTTCTTTGGCGCGCGTGATGGCGGACTCTTTTTCGAAGGCAATGTCGGGATTGTCGAAGATCCCGTACATAGAGTAGGCCATATAATACGCGACACCGAACGCCGTACAGAGCAGGAGCGTGCCGACCCACCACTTCGGAAGTTCGTTATCTTCTTCAATGATATCGTCGTAGGTGTGCACGACCGGCGGTCGTGCCGTCGCCGGTGCCTTGGTGCTCAAGCGGCACCCCCTTTCGTCGAAGAATTGGCGTCAGAGTCGACGTCTTCCGGACCCAACGGAAGGGAAGCCGCACTCGCCCACGGTGCGGCACCGCTGCGGTAAAGAACGACGCAGAGGAGCAGGAAACTCGTAAAGAAAAAGAAGAAGGCACCCTGTGGAAAACCGAGCGCATTCGCATGGCGAAGGAATTCAGCGAACATGAGAAAAGTCCTTTGTCTGTTGCCAGTTCGGCGAGTGGTCGCTCAAGGAGGCCGCGGTTGAACCGCGGCCTCCGAGCACGGTCAGTGCGTTCCGAGCGGATCGAGCGTCGCCGACCTGGGCGCTGGCGCAACATCGACGCGTAGCTTTCCGAGCCGCTGGAGATAGGCGACGAGGGCAACCATCTCGCTATCGGCGGCGACAGTGACGCCGTTCGCCTTGAGGTCTTCGGCGATCGCCTTCCCTTGCTCGCGGCTGTTCTCGACGGAGCCGTCGATGTCGGCCTGCGTGTAAGGTACACCTACCTTGGAGAGGCCTCGCATCTTGAAACGGGTCTTCTCGAGGTCGACGCTGCTCGTCGCGAGGAACTTGTAGGGCGGCATGTTCGAGCCGGCGGTCACTGCGCGCGGGTCGACCAGGTGGTTGTAGTGCCACAAGTTCGGGTACTTGCCGCCTTCGCGGGCGATATCTGGACCGGTGCGCTTCGAGCCCCACTGGAAGGGGTGGTCGTACCGGGAGTCGGCCAGCGTCGAGACCGCGCCGTAGCGCTGCTCTTCGTAGCGGAAGGTCCGGATCGCCTGCGAGTGGCAGTTGTAGCACCCTTCACGGATGTAGATGTCGCGCCCTTCGAGCTCGAGGGGGCGGTAGGGGTCGACCTTGACGGCGATGCCCGCCTCGGTGGGCGAGGAAACGAGGGAGGGGACGATCTCGGCGACGCCGCCGATGAGGATGGCGATGGTCGTGAGGACCGTGAAGAGGAGGCCGCGCCCTTCGAGGAGGCGGTGCCAGGTCGGTTCGCCGCCGTCATCCTTCTTGGTGAGGACGAGCCCACCGAGGACGGCGACCATCGCGGCGACGACGAGGAAGAAGCTACCGGCGATGAGGTTCGTCGCACCCGTGAGGACCGCGAGGCCAATCACGGCGAAGATGATGAGGGTCGGCTTGCCGAACAGGAGCTCCGTCCAGGGGACTTCCTTCTTTTCGTCAACAAGGGCGGGGACATCGACGGTGGTGACGACCGGCTTGCCGGCGCGGACAGTCGCGATCAGGTTCCACGTCATCAGGAGGATGCCGGTGAGGTACATCAGGCCGCCGCCGAAGCGGACGAAGTAGAGCGGCTTGATGGTCAGGAGCGTCTCGACGAAGGTCGCGTAGGACAGGGAGCCGTCCGGCTTCACCGCGCGGAGCATGAGCCCCTGGCCGATGCCGGCGGTCCACATCGAGAGCATGTAGATGGCGATGCCGACGGTGGCGAGCCAGAAGTGGGCGTCTGCCGCCTTCTTCGAGTGGAGCTGAACACCGTAAAGGCGCGGAACGAGCCAGTAAAACATGCCGAAGGCCATGAGGCCGTTCCAGCCGAGGGTGCCACCGTGGACGTGGGCGACGATCCAGTCGGTGTAGTGGGCAAGCGCGCTGACAGACTTGATGGAGAGCAGCGGTCCTTCAAAGGTCGACATCCCGTAGAAGGTGATGCCGGCAGCGAAGAACTTCATGACCGGGTCTACCCGGAGCTTCGCCCAGTTGCCGCGGATCGTGAAGAGGCCATTGATCATCCCGCCCCAGCTCGGCGGCCAGAGCACGACAGAAAACACCATCCCGAGCGTTTGTGCCCATGCAGGGAGCGCGGTGTTGAGGAGGTGGTGGGGGCCTGCCCAAATGTAGATAAAGACGAGCGCCCAGAAGTGGATGATGGAGAGCCGGTAGCTATAAACCGGGCGTTCCGCCGCTTTCGGGACGTAGTAGTACATGATGCCGAGGATCGGCGTCGTGAGGAAGAAGGCGACCGCGTTGTGGCCGTACCACCACTGGACGAGTGCGTCTTGCGCGCCGCCAAAGACCGAATAGCTCTTCATTGCGAAGATCGGGATGGCCAGCGAATTCACAATGTGAAGAGCGGCGACCGTTACAATCGTCGCAATGTAGAACCAGATGGCTACATAAAGGTGCTTTTCACGGCGCTTTGCGAGCGTCCCGAAGAAGTTTACCGCGAAGACGACCCAAATCAGCGTGATCGCAATGTCGATCGGCCATTCGAGTTCTGCGTACTCTTTCGCCTGGGTGTAGCCCATCGGGAGGGAGATGGCGGCCGCGACGATGATCGCCTGCCAGCCCCAGAAGTGGAGGTTCGACAGGAAATCGGAGAAAAGACGAGCTTTTACGAGTCGCTGCGTCGAGTGGTAGATGCCCGCGAACATCATGTTGCCGACGAAGGCGAAGATGGCGGCGTTCGTGTGGAGCGGGCGGAGGCGCCCGAAGGAGAACCAGGGGCCAGCCGCCGACGCGTTTGCCGGGTGCCAGGCGAGCTGGAGGGCGACGATGACGCCAACGAGCATGCCGACGATGCCGAAAATCATCGATGCTGCGATGAATTTGCGAACAACGTCATCGTTGTAGGTGATGCGATCCATCTTGGAATCGCTGGGGGAAGAAGGTTGGTGTTCCAACGATTCTTCCAGGGCGTTAGGTGTGGTTTCCATGTTTTGGATTTCCGTTAGGGAATCGTGTGCCGGGGCAAGTCAGAGAGGTTCCGGGCGGACGGCGGGCTTCGCGGGCGGCGGCGGCGTGTCGTCGAGGGGGAGGAGAGCGAGTCGGTCGGCTTCGTCGAGATCGCCTTGGCGGTTCGTGAAAAACCAGAGGAGAAGTGAGGAAAATCCGAGGATTAAGCTCACGAAGACTTCGAGGGGGATGACGTTCACTGGCGCTCGCTCGGGCTGCGGAGGGACAGCACGGTCACCGCGATCGTCGAGAGCGACGAGAGCGGCATGACGACCGCGCAGAAGAGGGGCGACATCCTCCCGGCGAGCGCGAGGCCGACGGTGAGGACGTTGTAGGCAAGGGCCATGGCGAGATTCCGCCGCACGACCCGACGAAGTTGTTTGGCGGCGCGGAGCGCCACGGGGACGGCGGCGATGCCCTGGTGACCGAGGTAGAAGTCGCACTTTGCGGCGAGCATTCCGTGGTCGACGACGGCGGTTCCCGAGACGAACGCTTGGGTGGCTGCGAGGGAGTCGTTGAGGCCGTCGCCGAGGAAAAGTGTGCGTTCCCCCGCGGTTGCAAGGGCCGCAAGGGCGGTGGCCTTGTCCTCAGGACGGGCGTTGCCGCGGGCGGCATCCGCCGGGAGCCCAAGGCGGCTGGCGAGCGCAGCGACCTTCTCCGGGTGATCGCCGGAGAGCAGGGAGATGCGGTAGCCCTCGCCACGAAGCTCTTCAAGAGCACTGGAAACACCCGCCTTTTCGGCTTCGACGAAGGTGAACGCTGCGATCGTGTCGTCATCCTTTTTGAAGACGGTCGTCTCACCGGCGCCGAGGAGCGCGTAGCGACGATCGTTGCATCGTGCACGCAGGCCCTCACCAGCAGTCTCGAGGACGGTGAGGTCGTTCCGCCAGACGAGGCCGTCGCTCCGCTGGGCGGTGAGCGCGTCGCGGAGTGCCTTGCTCTTCGGGTGGGAAGAGCGGGCGACGAGCGCACCGAGAACCTCGCGATCCTCCTCAGAAATTCGTGTGAGCGCTTCGGTGTTTTCGAGGCGAGGGCGCCCTTCGGTGAGCGTCCCGGTCTTGTCGAAAACGAGCGCAGTGACGGTAGCAGCGCGGTCGAGGAATCCGGCCGTCCGGACGAAGAAGCCGCTCCTGCGGAGGCCCGCTTGGACGAGCTCGTAGGCGAGTGGCGTCGCGATACCGAAGGCACACGGGCACGTGACGATCAGGATGGCGGCGGTGACGGCGAGGGCGCGCGGAAGGTCGTGGGTCGCGAGAAGCCAGCCGCCGAAGCCGACAATGGCGAGCGCGAGGACAGTAATGACCCAATAGCGCGCAAGTGCCCGATCAAACGAAGTTTCTCGGGCATCGTTGCGGTCGCTGGGAAGCGCGGACGTCAGAAGATCGGCGACGCGACCCTCGGCGAAGGCTTCGGTCGCGACGAGTTCGACGGCGCGCCGGCCGACGTGAAAGGCGCCGCCGGGGACGACTGCCCCTTCGGCCATCCGTACCGGTGCACTCTCGCCGCGGATCCAGTCGAGGGCGACGGAGAGTTCCGGGGCGGCTAGCGTCGCGTCGACGGGGAGCAGATCGCCGGGGGCGAGGAGAATGCGGTCGCCGATGACGAGATTCGCGGCAGGGACCGTCTTCAGCCGCGGCGACGGGCCGCCATCGGACTCGAGGACGTTTGCGTACAAAAGATCGGCACTTGCCGACTCGCGGAGCCCCTTCCGGTTTTGGTCGACGACTCGGCGCTGGAGGAGGCGGCCAAGGAGCATCAGCGCGACGAACACGGTGACGGTGTCGAAGTAGGCGGCCGACGTGCCACCGTTCGTCGCGACGTAGCCGATGCAGGCGCTCGCGTACGCGAGGAGCATCCCGAGCGCGATCGGGAGGTCGAGATGGAGGACTCCCCGACGAAGCGCTCCGACCGCCCCCTTGACGAAAACGGGCGCGGCGATCAGCACGGAGAGCCCGGCGATGACGAGCTGAAGTCTCTGAAAAAGAACGAAAAGTGGGCCTTCGTTAAGCCCCGCGTAGATCGCGAACGCAAAGAGCATCGCATTCATCGCGAGCGCAACAGCGACGCCAAAGCGCATCGTGATTCCGTCGGCATCACGGCGGGCGCCGAGGTCCTTGGCGGGGCCGAGCTCCATTCCGACGCGGAGAACGTCTTCGGCGAAGGCGTCGAGATCGAAGGGGGGCGCCACGCGGAGCGTGATGGCGCCGCGGGCGGTATCGATGTGGATGGTGTCTGCAGCGGTTGCGCGGCGGCGAAAGAGCTGATCGATGAGCCAAACGCACGCCGTGCAATGAACGCCAAACAGCGCGAATTTACGCGGGGATCGGTCACCGACGGCGATCGCGTCCCGGTGGGGGGCGAGCCAGAGCGTCGGGCGCTTCGTCTCCCGATTGGCAGCGCGAATTCCTCCGTCGGCCAGGTCGTAGAAGCGGTTCAGGCCAGCGTCTTGGAGGAAGGCGTTCGCCTCTTTGCAGCCGTTGCAGCAGAAGCGGCTTTCGTCGGCGGGAAGCGCCTGGCGAGCGTCGGGGACCGGGGCCGCGCAATGAGTGCATACTGCAGGCAGCGCCTGGGCGAGTGCTTGGGGAGCACCGGCGGTTGCACGGAGAGGGGTTTTCGGAGCCACGTCTGACGCATCGCAACGTCCGTGCCGTGACCAAATGCTGAGAATTTGCCTGCGGAGTTTCGTCGCGGGCGCCTAAAATGCGCGCCGATGCAAAAACGGCGCGGGCCCCAGAAGTACCGGAGCCCGCGCCATTGAAAGCCTGAAGCGCATCGCTGGAATCGACCAGAGCGACGCGCCAATCCGACGAATCGTCAGTCATCTTTCGCTTCGTGGTCGGCGCGACCACCGTCCATTTTCCACTCTTTGAGGCGGTATTGAATGGTTCGCACCCCGATGTCGAGGATCTCGGCGGCCTTCGCCGGCTTCCCACCAACAGCACCGAGCGTCGTCAGGATCGCGTGGCGCTCGATTTCTGCCATTGTCGCGCCTGGAATGCGCAACGCGCCCGTCACGGAAACCTCCCCCCCTTCGAGGACAAGATCGCTCTCTTCAATGATGTCCCCCTCGGCGAGCACAACCGCACGCTCGACGGTATTTTCCAGGGCACGAACGTTCCCCGGCCAGCGGTGCTCGAGGAGACGGCGTCGGGCGGCCGCCGAAAATCCACGCATTGAACGCCCATTTTCAGCGCCGTACTTGGTCAAGAAGTGCTCGGCGAGCAGAAGAACGTCCCCGCCACGCTGCCAGAGGGGGGGCATATCGAGGGAGACGACGGCGAGGCGGTAATAGAGGTCTTCGCGAAAGGCGCCCTTGCGTACCTGCTCGGTTAGATCCTTGTTCGTCGCGGCAACGAGTCGAACGTCCACGCGAATGGTTTCATTGCCGCCGACGCGCTCAAAGGCACGTTCTTGGAGAACTCGAAGTAGCTTTACTTGCGTTGAAAGTGGAATTTCGCCGACTTCATCGAGAAAGAGCGTGCCGCCATCGGCTACTTCGAAGCGCCCCGGCCGTCGCCGGTCAGCGCCCGTAAATGCCCCCTTCTCGTGGCCGAAGAGTTCGCTTTCAAGGAGGTTTTCTGCGAGCGCTGCACAGTGAACTGTGACGAAAGGCTTCGATTTTCGTGGGGAGAGTTCGTGCAGTGCTTTCGCGACCTCCCCTTTGCCCGTTCCGCTCTCGCCACTGACGAGCACCGTCGCGCGCGACGGCGCAACCTTTCGCAGCGTTGCATAGAAACGTTGCATCGCGGCGCTCGAGCCGACGAGGCCGCGGAGCCCCTGGCCGTTTTCTTCACGAACCTGCCGGCGGAGGTTCTCGGCTTCGACGCGCAAGGCATGCTGGGAGAGGGCCTTCTCCACAGCGACAAGTAACGCATCGAATTCAATCGGTTTTGTGAGGTAGTCGTCGGCACCCGCGCGCATCGCAGAGACGGCGTTTTGGATGTCACCGAAGGCGGTGGCGACGATGACGGGGATGTCATTTCCGCGGCGCCGGAGCTCCTCAAGCAGCGCAATTCCATCCATTTTCGGCATGCGCAGGTCGGTGACGAGGAGGTCCGGTGGGGACGCTTCGACAAGGGCCAGCGCCGCCTCGCCAGAATCCGCCGTGGAAACCTTGTATTTCTCGGAAACAAGGAGCCGCTCAAGGCCGCTGCGTGCGCTTGCTTCGTCGTCGACGACCAGGATGTGTCTCTCTTCGCGATTCATTTCGTCTCCGACTTCGAGCGGGGGCTCGACGGCGCGAGCGGGGGTTGGGTCACCGGGGGCGCGTGCTCGTCACGACGGTCGGCCAGCGGAAGGAGGACCTCGACGGTGGCGCCCGCGTCGTTCGGGACGACGTTGGCCTCGCCGCCGTGCTCGATGGCAACGCGCTGAACGAGCGCGAGGCCGAGGCCTGTCCCCGTGTCTTTTGTTGTGAAGAAGGGGTCGAACACCGGGTTCTCTCCCGAGAAGCCGGGGCCGTCGTCTTCGACACGGAGCGATGCTTCGCGGGGGCGCCGGCGGACGACGATGCGAATGCGGGAACCTCGCCCCCCTTCGCAGGCTTCGCGCGCATTTCGCAACAAATTCAATAGGACTTGCTCGATGCGCGCGGGATCAATGTCGGCGACGACCTCGCGCGTCGGGAGGTCCAGTTCGAGCTCCAACCCCTCGCGCCGAAACTCCTCGTCCACAAGAAGCGCGACGCGCTCGACGAGCGGGAGGAGATCGGTAGCCCGCCGGCGTAGCGCGCTCGGCCGCGCGAACGCGAGGAACTCATCGACGAGGTTGGATAGGCGATCGATCTGGGAGCCGACGACGGCTACCGCATCCGCAAGATCGCTTTTTCCTTGTTCTTTTGCGAGTGCGCGCGCAACGAACGTCAGGTGGAGCTTCGCGCCATTCAGCGGGTTGCGAATCTCATGGGCAAGCGTCGCCGAGAGGCGACCGACCGCCGCAAGCTTCTCTGCTTGACGGGCGCGAACCTCTCGCGCGCGCTCTTCGGTGACGTCGCGGCCGACGAGGAGGAGGCGATGGGCGTTTCCGGCAGCGGCGCCGCGCCCATCGTGGCCGTCGGCCCGAAGGCTTCGGAAGGCGATCTCCATGCGGCGCCCTGTTCGAGTGACCAGCGTCGCGTCGAAGGCCCCGGCGCCGCGGACGTCGTGGCGGGCGCGCTCGATGGCGGCGCTGACGAGGTCGCGGCTCTCTTCAGCAAGCAATTCCTCGAAAGGACCCCCTGCAAGGCGCTCTCGCGCATGGCCGACGAGCCGCTCTACTTCCCCATTGACGGTCGTGATCCGATTCTCGCCGCCGAGGACGACAAGCAGCAGCGGCGCGGCCTCAAAGACCCGCGCCCACGGATCTTCCCCCGCGCCAAGTTCCAACGGGATCCCGACGGCGTCTCCTCGCGTCCGCATCGCCCGTGCGCCGGCGAGAACAAGGTCGTTCGCCGGCGGTTCGGCGGCCGTTGTCGTGCGCGCAAGGAGCGCTTCCGAGTATCCTTCGAGCATCACGCAGAGCTCGAGGTCGAGGATGCGGTGCAACGCGTGGACGGTCGCGTCGGGATGCTCGATGCGGGCCGACATCGCAATCGACGCAAATTCTGCGCGAATGAGCGACATTGCCGTAAACATGTATCTTTGTGGCAAGCCGACGCGCACGTGGGCCAGCCCAATGCGCAGGGTCTGCGCCCAGTAGGCGCCGTCATAACGACCCGAAAGGAGGCGGTGAAGCCACGTTACCAGCGAAGCCTGGAGGCGCCGTACCTGCGCTTCGTCGCGAAAAACCGCATGCGCCTCCTCGTGCTCGCGAATGCGGTCGTAGAAGGCCGCCGTGATATGCGCGAAGTGGGGCTCCGCGTGGGGGTGGAGCTCGGCGAGGCGACGCGCGTCGTCGCCGTCGAGTTCGACGTACCGCAGGAGTTCTTCGTAGCGAGGGTCTCGGTGCATGGGATCGGCGGGTAGCCGCAGGCGCCGTGCCAGGTCCTTTTGTCGAAACCTCAGCGATTTGTGGAATTCGCGAAGTGCGCAACCTGCGTTGCTGCGCAAAACGTGCGCGACGGTGCGCGGCGCGCGCATGCGGACGGGGAAGGTGTTGGTACGCGGTTCGCGACTTCCGGACGGCCGGGGCCGTCCGAGAACCAACGCGGTTTCTTTTCGCCAGGAAGGGGGTTAGAGAGCGCCGCGTTATGAAGCTCGCGGCGCTCCTCGTTCCGGACCTGCGCCAGGTGCTCAAGGAGGATCCGGACCAGCTCCGTGAGCTGCTCGACGAAATCCACCCGGAGGACCTTGCCGATCTTGTTGCCGATCTCGACCCTGAAGAGGCTGCCGAGCTCATGGCGCGGATGCCGGCTGCCTCGGCGGCGCCAATCTTCGAGCGCCTCGAAGAGCACGAGCAGGAAGAAATCGTCGGCCATATGGCGCCGGAGTCGGTCGCGCAGATCGCGTCGGAAATGGAAGCCGACGATCGCGCCGACCTTTTCAGCGCCCTGTCCGACGACGTCGGCGACAAAATTCTCGAAAAGCTTCAGCGTGTTGACCCGGAAGCAGCTGAAGAGGTTCGGGAAATCGAGCGGTACCCGGAGACGTCGGCCGCCCACCTGATGACGACGCGGTACGTTTCGGTCTCCCCGGATGAGACGGTCGCTGACGCGCTCCTCGCCGTCCGCCGCCTCGCGGAGCAGGACGACGAGCCGATCTACAACGTTTACGCGATGGGGAAGAGCGAGCGTCTCGTCGGTTTCTGCGCCCTTCGTGACTTGATCCGAGCGACCCCCGAGACCCGTCTCGACGACATTCTTCGAACAAACGTCATTTCTGTCCCGCCGGAAGCCGACCAGGAGGATGTCGCCCGGAAGATGGCGAAATACGACCTCAACGCGATGCCGGTCATCGACGAGAAGGGCGTGCTCCTCGGCGTCATCACGATCGACGACGTTATCGACGTGCTCGCTCAGGAACAGACGGAAGACGTCCAGAAGATTGGCGGCATTGAGCCGCTCGACGTTCCCTATTTTCAAACAAGCTTCATCGACTTCATTAAGAAGCGCGGCGTCTGGCTCGTTGTCCTATTCGTCGAAGAGTTCTTCACTCAGACCGCTCTCCGCTACTACGACCCCGTCTTTGAGGCGATCAAGGGGGCGAGTTACTACGTCCCGCTGCTCATTTCGACGGGCGGCAACTCGGGTAGTCAGTCATCTACGCTTATTATTCGCGGACTTGCCGTTGGCGAGATCAAGTTCAGCGACTGGCCGCGGATCTTCGCCCGCGAAGCGTTAATGGGCCTCGTGCTTGGCGCCTTCCTCGGCATTTTGGGGTTTGCGCGCGTCCTGATGTACCGGGATCAGGGGGTCGATTTCGCGGCCACGGTCGCATTGACGCTTGTTGGAATCGTCGTTACCGGATGCACCGTCGGTTCGATGCTCCCGCTCATTCTCAAGCGCCTGGGAGTCGACCCTGCGACGTCGTCTACTCCGTTTATTGCGAGCTTGGTCGACGTGCTTGGAATTATCATTTTCGTGCATTGTGCGAAGCTCGTGATGGCGAAGGTACTAGCCGCGCATGCGGCGGCGGCCCTAGGACACTGAGCATGCCGCCCCTCCGTCCGTCCCTCGCGCTTGTTTTCGTCGCTGCCTTCGCGGTGACCGCACTTGGCGGGTGCAAGAATCGCCGCTACCCACCGACGGTCGACCTTGCGCTGACCGCCGATCACGCCGTGATCGCCACGAAAGGGAAGGGGGTCTGGACCGCAGGCTCCGCGGAGAACGGGGCCCTCGGCTTCGGCCTCCCGGGATCGCCATCGCCGGCTCCGCGTCTCGTCCCAGACGCCCCCGCTGACGTGCTCGAAGTTGCCGCGTCGGCCGGTGCAAGTTGCCTTCGCACTGCAACGGAGGTGCGTTGCGTCGGCGGAAAGCGAAACTTCGGGAATGGTTTTTTTACTGCGGTTCCCGAGCTTTCCGGGGTGACGCAGATTGCGCTCCGCACGGAGGCCGCGGGCGTTCGCGTCTGCGGTCGCTCCGCCGATGCGCGTGTCCGTTGCGTCGAACTTGGCGGCGCCGGTAGTGCGCTCCCCTTGGATGCGCCGCGCGTCGCTGCGCTTGCCGCCGGCCCCTTCGGCCTCTTTGTGGTGCGCGACGACGGTCGCGTTGCGCGCGTCCAGGACGGGTTCGAGAGTCCGAAAACCGAAGAAATTTCGGGACTGGCGCAGATTCTTCAGGTGGGCGTTGGCGACCACCACGCCTGTGCCGTCGATGCGGGCGGTGCGGTATTCTGTTGGGGCTCCAACGGCTCGGGCGGCCTCGGGGATGGAACGGACGTCGACCGGTCGCTCCCGGTCGCGGTTGCGAACGTAAGTGGTGCCGTTTCTGTGCATCCCGGCGCCGATTTCACGTGCGTGCTACGCCGGGACGAGACCATCGGATGTTGGGGGGCGAACGACGTCCATCAACTGGCCGACGGGACGACCGACCGCGCACTCCTCGCGAAGCCGGTCTTCGGGGCCTTCCAGGTCACCGGGCTCGTCGTTGGTGGTCGTGGTGCATGTGCGGCCCAAAAGGACGGCGGATCGCGCTGTTGGGGGTCGAACGGGACGGGGCGGTTTGGCGACAAGACGACCCACGATCATCCGGTGCCGATGCCGATCAAGATCCTCTGAACCATGGAATGAAGAAAGGGTCGCGGAGCTAGCCGGCGACCCTTTCTCGTTCCATGTACTTGGCGCCTACTGGGCGAGGAAAATCGGCTTCGGATTTGCCTTGTCGCAGCCCCAGGCGAGGCGGAAGTTATCCTTGGAGATCGGATGGAAGCCGCCGTATTTCCATCGACTTTGCCTACGAAGTCGAGGCGCGCATTCCAGCCATTGCTGTTCGGGCAGGCGGCCGAGGCGTTTACGAGGTGGCCGATGACCTTGCGGGCCGGCGCTGCCGTCGGAGCTGCTGCGGCGGCCCCCTTCGCCGTATGGACAACGTGAACTTCGGTCGTTTGTCCACGCTTTACTTCGAATTTCTCCGTGTGCTTGCTGCCGTCTTCGGCGACGAACGTAACGGGGACGAATGCATCCTGATTCGCTACAGAAATGACCGCCGGTAGCGTGTCTTCCGCCGGCTTCCCGTCGCTCCCCGTGAAGAGAACCTTCATCCCCTTCGGCTCCACAATCTTGATGGCCGCTTGGCCCGAGTAGGTGAAGGAGGTGCTCGCTTTCCAGGCGTCGTCGGCGAAGGCCGGGGTGGCGACGACGAGCGGTGCGGCGAGGGCGAGCGTGGCAAAGAGCTTTCCGAGTTTCATGGACGGTCCTTTCAAAGAGCGGCGCCCAGACGAGTGGCGGGGGCTGCTATTCATCAATGGTCAAGAATTCGCGCAACGACCAAAAGGGCCAGGCGATTTCGCCTGGCCCTTCACGGATCAACCGTTTGATTTCGTCTTGACGGGTCGATACGGGTCGAGGAACGAGACGAGCGACGAGACGTTCCGCGTGGCCAGCCAGAGGCGCCCTTGCCCTTGGAAGCGGCATACGAGGCCTTCGCCGGAGAAGAGCATGCTCTTCATCCCGCCGATGCGTTCCACCTGGTAGTTGAGCCCGCTCGTGAACGCGATGACGTGGCTGTTGTCGACGACGTAACCGGCGGGGCCGACGTCGACGGCGTGGAGGCCGCCGTAGCTTGCGAAAAACACAGGCCCTTGACCGGTGCAGTTGAGGAGAACGGCGCCTGCGCTTGAGAAGAAGCCCTTCGCGCCGCCCCACTTGGTGTCGATCGTCACCGACGGGGCCGAGCCAACGAAGGCGCCGGACTGCAGCATCAGGCCAAATTGCCCATTGAGATCGAGGCGTTCTACGTCGCCTTCCGGACCAGGCGCGAAGAACAGACGCTCGCCCGCCGCGGAAGACGTGAAGGTATTCTGGAACAAGCTCTCTCCGCCGAGCGCGGCACGCTTCAACGCGGCGCCGAGGCCTCCGCGCATATTCGTCTGCATTTGAACGCCGGAGTCTTTGGCGACCATCGCAGAGGCTTCAAGAACGAACTGTTCACCGGGGGCGTCGAAGGTCGCTTGAACCATCGTGAAATCCGGTTTGTCGAGCATGTCGAAACGCATGGTTATTGCTCCTTGGCCGGAAGAAGGGCACCGATGGCCTGGCCGTATTCTTGCGGATTTCGCGATTGAATCCAGATCCGACCCTGCCCTTGGAAGCGGCAAACGAGCCCTTCACCAGAGAGGAACGACGCGATCCAGCCGCCGCCGCTTTTCGTAACTTGATAGGTGAGATTGGCGTCGAAAGCGACGATGTGCCCGGTGTCGATTACGAGGTTTCCGTCGCAAACGAGCTCGGAAATCCCGCCAAATCCGCCGACGAGGAGCTGGCCGGGGCCGGAAGCGGCCATCATGAACATGCCGCCTCCCGAGAAGAACCCCTTGAAGCCCTGGTTCTTCGTGTCGATTTGCACTTGCGGGGTCGACGCAATATACGCGCTCGAAGAGATGACATACCCGGTCGGCGTCATTTCCAGGACCTTCATGTCACCGAGCAGGGACTGAGCGAGGAGAACTTCGCCGGGGCCTTGCTGAGCCGTGAAGGTATTTCGAAAGAAGCTTTCACCGGCGAGCATGCGCTTCAAACCGGACATCAGACCGGACATGAGGCCGCCACCTGCGGGGGCGCCTGAGCCAGTCTGGAGCTGGATGTTGGTGCTCATCGCGACCATCGCGCCCGATTCGGCGGTGATCGATTCTCCGGGGTTCAAGTAGACCTTGGCCAGCGAGTGCGCAGGACGATAGGCGATATCGATTTGCATGGTTTCTTTCCGCCTTTGATTCAGCGCAAGTTCGGGGAAAGCCACGAAACGAGCGAACTCGTGTTGCGCGACTGAATGTAGACGCGACCCTGGCCGCTGAACTCGCAGACGAGCCCTTCGCCGGAGGCCATGAAGCCCATCAATCCGCCGCCGGCAGACTTGATGTTCATTTGAAGATTCCCCTCATAGCCGACGAGGTGTCCGTTATCGACGACGAACGTCCCGTTGACGTCGATCGGATGAATACCGCCGTAGCTGGTGAACCACAGTTCGCCGGGGCCGCTCGCCTGGAGCATGAAGGCGCCTTCTTTCGCGAGAAGCGACTTAAGTCCGCCAAATTTCAAGGCGAGATCGATATCTCCCATCGATGCAAGGTACGCACCGGAGGAGAGAGTTAGCGATTCACCGGCGGCAAGTCGTCGGTGCTGGACGTGCCCAGATAGGCCAGGTGCTACCCAGACCGCGCCGCCCTGCGGGGAGGAGAAGTGGTTGACGAAAAAGGTTTCACCGCCGACTGCCTTCCGGATGAATGCGATAAAGATCGCCTTCATTTTCCCGAAGAAGCCCGCGTTGCGGCCGGCGTTCATTTTCACATCCATGGTGATGTGAGCGTCGCGGGCGACCATGCTGCCGGCTTCTGCGATGAGCGTCTGGTTCGGCGGGATCGCCACCTTCAGCATCGCAAAGCTCGGGCCATGCTCGATGGTATGTTGAACCGGGGGCGCGGCGAGCGCGTTACCGCCGGAGGGGACGAGGGCTGCCTGTGGGTGTTGGGCCATAACGGGCGGGAAAGTACCGGAAGCCCGCTCGGTTGGGGGTAAAAATGCCTCGAACCGCGCTCGGCATCGTGAACGGCCGTTTGGCGCGGCAAACGCTTGAGGTTCCCCGCGAAAGCCCCAGAAATGCTCTAAAGCTCTGGCGATGATGATTGAGGAATGCACACGTTCCGCCCCTCGCGGCCTCGGGGTCCGCGCCCTCGCCGCGGCGATGTACCTGATGGTTGCGGGCGGGCCTTACGGTCTTGAAGAGCTGATTGCGAAGGTTGGTTTCGGGCGTGGCCTCGCGATTCTCGCTGTTGTTCCCATAATTTGGGCAATGCCCGTCGCGATGATGGCCGCGGAACTCGCCGCCGCGATCCCCGAGGAGGGCGGGTACTACGCCTGGGTCCGCCGCGCGCTTGGGCCTTTTTGGGGCGCTCAAGAAGCGTGGCTCTCGTTCGCCGCAAGCCTCTTTGACATGGGGATTTATCCGGCGCTCTTCGTTGCCTACCTGTCGCGTTTCTGGCCCCCTGCCACCGAACACCCCGTTCTTATCGGTGTGCTCTTTGTTTTCGCGGGATGCGCGGTCAATCTCGCGCCGATTGGGGCCGTCGGTGAAGGGGGAATTGCGCTTACTTCGCTCCTTCTTCTCCCGTTTGTACTGCTGGTCGCTGGGATCGGCCTTCCGATGGTCACCCACGGGAGTTCGTCGTTTCATGCGCCGCCGGTGACGGAAGAATCCTCAGACTTTTTGGGGGCTTTGTTGATCGGACTCTGGAACTTTATGGGCTGGGACAACGGAACCACCGTCGAGGCTGAGCAGGGCTCTGGCGCCCAGCGCACATTTCCACGTGCCATTTTTCTGGCGACGATGCTCGTTGGGATCACCTACATGATTCCCGCGCCGGCGTTGATCCGGGGGGGTGGACGACCGGTTCATGGGCCGATTTTGCCTCAGAAAAGGTCGGACCGTGGCTCGGCAAGTTCACGGTGTGTGGCGCACTCGTTTCTTCCTTCGGAATGTTTGCCGCGCTTGTCCTGTCCTACTCACGACTCATCCACCGCGTCGCGGAGGACGGTCTGTTGCCGTCCTTCCTGCGGCGCCGCTCGACGCGGGGCGTCCCCTACGCCGCCGTGATTTTTTGCGGGGTTGCCTGGCTCGCGACGTTGGGGCTGCCGTTCGCAAAGCTCGTTATTCTCGATTTGATGCTCTACGGAACGAGTCTGTTTCTCGAGTTTATTGCGCTCATTGTCTTGCGCATTCGCGAGCCAAGACTTGAGCGTCCATTCCGCATTCCGGGCGGAATGCTTGGGATTTGTCTTCTCGCCGCTCCGCCCACTGCGCTCATGATTGCGGCGTTTGTGCGCAACGCCCACGAAGCCCTCTATGGTGTCCCTGCGCTCCTTGTCGGTGCAGTCGTGGTCGCGCTCGGACCTCTCTTGTACGTCGCCACGGGGCGTCATCGGCAGGTCCCCGCCGCCTAAGAAGCGGACGTTGTCGGGATTTGAGGGCGCCGATCGGGAGTCTCAGGTACGATACCGACCCCGAATGCTTCGCCGAACCTCGACCCTCGCAACCCTCGTCTTTTCCCTCGCAATTGCAGCCTCCTGCGGGCGCTCCACCGGCGACGGCGGCTTCAAGACCGATGCCGGTACAGGACCCAAGCTTGACCTCGACGGCGCGTCGACCGCCTGCAACGCGACGGGCAAGGTTTGCGTCGCGAACGACATTCATACGTGCAATCCCGACGGAACTGCCGGAGAGAAAGTCGGCTCTTGCGACGGGAAGAAGGAGGTATGCATCGACGGCGCGTGCGCCAAAGGGTGTGCCGCAGCGGATGCGCTCCCTTCAAACATCGGTTGTGAGTTCTGGGCAGTCGACCTAGACAACAACAAAGACCCCTTCAATGACGCCGCGGGCGCCCCCTGGGGAATCGTCGTTTCGAATGCGGGGGACGAGACCGCCGACGTCATCGTCGAACAAAACGATGCCGACCTAGGTAGCTGCTCGGAATCTCCTTTTCGGAGTGCGACACGTCCTCGCG
>DYPH01000224.1 GCA_020720045.1 Sorangium cellulosum
TGGGTGCGGCGATCTGGCTGCGAAAGCAGCGCGTTTTGCAACAGGCTCTAGCTAGTGTCTGTCCCAGAAGCGTGGGCGCGAGCCGTAAGCAAGCGCCGGGACGTAGCGCCGTGTAGGTCGAGCACGCACACAACCTCGCGCGCGATGCTATTGGAGGAGGAATACATGGACTATATGGTCGTTGTTGGGTAATAGACTACATAGGAGTCCATCCGCGTCGCGATGGCGCGCGTTCGGCAGCTCGCCGGCGGTCGTGCTACGCGCGGGTCGTCGTCAACAGGCGGCGCGGCGCACGATCGTAAGCAGGTTCGCCGTGATTACGGCGGACCATACGTAGGACTTGAACGCCTCGAGTCCCTTCCAGTTGCATCTCGTGAGTCCCAGGGCTCGCTTGAGCCAGGAAATGCCAGCCTCGATGCCCGCGCGAAAGTTGCGCAGCGCGCGGTACACGCGCCGGTCTTTGACCATCTCCTCGATCGCGATCCCCGGCGACTTGCTGAAGGCAACGTCTCGAACACCGAGCTCTTTGATGTCGGCCACGTTCTGCTTCGAGCTGAAGCCACCGTCGAATGCCATTTGACGGGGAGGTGCACCGAGGATCGCGGAAGCCCGTCGCGCCATGCGAACAGCGAGGGTCGAGTCCGCGGGATTGCCATCCTCTACGACGACATCGATCACCAGATTCGAGGCGCCTGTCGATAGGCACAGCTTGTGGCCGTAGGAGACGTCCCGGCGGTCCTTCTTGATGATGTCGGTGTGGGGCTCGAAGATGGATACGATCTTCTCGGACGGCGGAAGCGACTCACCGAGCATTACCCGGCGCTCCGTCTGCCAGATGACCTGCTCGGCCAGGTTCCCGAAGTGCTCGATCTCGGCAGCCGTCTGCTCGGCCCGAAGCCGATCCAGGATGTCCGCTGTGGGCAGGGACTCGCCCAGTGCCGCTGCCATACGCAGAGCGTCGGAGCGAACGCGCGAGGTGACCTTGATCAGGTCTCTGTACAACTCTTGTCGCTGCTCGGGAGACTTGGCGTTGAGGATCGCCACCGTCCGACGCTTCGCCACCTTGGTGTGGTCCTCGAAGGTGAGGCCGTTCATCTCCCGTCCCTCGTTTGCGAGCCGAGACAGCACGCGCACGCAATCCCAGAGTAGCGACGAATCCGTGGGCTCGTGAATGTTGGTCTCCGTGACAGTACAATCCACGCGCACCTTGTTCCCGTTGTCGACTCGCTCCGTGAGCGCACGGGTCACGAGCAACTGGTTGACGGCCTCCAAGCACTCTGGGGAGAGGCTCTTGATGTTCCGCTGGAGCGCCGACTTGCTGGGACAGCCTTCCTGCTGCCCGAATCGACAGAACGCGCGGAAGGTCACCGAGTCCGCGACGTGGAACTCCAACTCTCTGTACGTGAAGCCATGCATCTGCTTGACCAGCATGCACCGGAGGACCTGCTCAGCAGTGGGCGCCTCGCGCCCCGTGCCCGGCTTTGCGCCCGCCGAAACCAACGCGTCATGGACCAGACGAACGACACCCGGCTCGGAGTCGAGCAGCGCGCTGATGCTCGCGAGTTCTCGGCTGTGTTCGTGAGGCACAGCAACGTAGACGAGCGAAGTCTGGGGATGTAGCATCGTGCGCATCGGGTCCTCCGTGGGTCTCTCTTGTCCAAGAGTTGGGTTTCACGGACGGCCCGATATGTTCATCCGTTCCGAAAAAAGCCGACCGAAATCGACCCAGGGACAGACACTAGCTAGCTAGAGCCTGTTGCAAAACGCGCTGCTTTCGCAGCCAGATCGCCGCACCCAGTCCCGCTGAATCCAGACGGATCTCGTACTGACCGCGAGTGTCGGTGACGGTCACGGTCACGGTCACGGCCACGGTTTGCGGAACACGGAACACGGATTACCGCCGGTTGAGCGGCGCCAACACCTCGCTCGGCCATGCGAGATGTCGGGCGCCGTGGACGGTGGCGCCTTCGCAGCCGGGTGGACGGTCCGAGTCACGGACGGGTGGAGCATCGCGCGCGCAAGAAACGACGCGACCGAGCATGTTGGCCATTGACATTCGGCGTGATCGTGTATATCGCGTAGGTCATGCTCGGACGTCTGCACCGCGATACTTCCTTGTTCTACTACGCTCTGCACCGTGAGGCGGGTCTCATCAAGGACGACATGCTTGACGAGATCGATGCCGTGCTCGATGACCCCGAGTTGCTCGAGCTGGTCTCCGAGGCCCTCGGCAGCGAGCGGCCCAAGTCGCGTAAGACCGGCCGCCAGAGAATCGCCGCGGACCGCGTCTTGCGATCACTGGTCCTCAAGCACGTCAAGAGCCTGTCCTTCCGCGAGCTGGAGCGCGAGCTGCGGGCCAACATCGCGTATCGCCGCTTCACCCACTTCGACGACGACAAGATCCCGCGCTACTCGACGTTCTCCAGGAGTTTCGTCGCCCTGGGGCCGGAGGTGACCGCGAGGATCCACGGCAGGATCGTGGCGATCGCTATCCAGGACGGCACGGCTCGCGGCCGGGTGCTTCGCACCGATACCACCGCCGTCGAGAGCAACATCCATTACCCCACGGACAGCTCGTTGCTCAGCGATGGCATTCGCGTGCTGACCCGCATCGTCAAACGAGTCGCCACCGAGTGCGAGCAGGGAGCCGTGCAACTCGTCGACCACGCCCGCGCCGCCAAGTTGCGGGTCATCGGGATCCATCGCACCGCGAAGGCCAAGGGCGAAGCCGCGCAGGGCCGTCTGCAGCAGCTGTACGGGAAGCTGACCTCGATGACGGGCGCCGTGGTCAACAAGGCCAAGATGGTCGTACAGGGAATCGATTTGGGCGTGCTGCCCGTGGTCGGCGACGTCGAACAAGTGCTGTGCGCGCAGGCCGAGCTCGAGCACTTCATTCCGCTGGTCGAGCAGGTCATCGCCCAGACCAAGGCCCGCGTATTCGGCGGCGACACCCACTTCCCTGGCAAGATCCTCAGCATCTTCGAGGAGCACACCCAGGTCATCCGCAAGGGCAAAGCGGCCAAGCCCAACGAGTTCGGGCGGGTCGTGCGCATCGACGAAGTCGAGAACGGCATCGTCAGCCATTACGATGTCGCTCCCGACGTGCCGGCAGACCAGCGGCAGTGGATGCCGGCCGTTTTGCAACACAAGAACATCTTCGGCAAAGCGCCGAAGGTTGCCACCGGCGACCGGGGATTCCATTCTGCTCGCAACGAGCGAGAAGCCCGCGAGGCGGGCGTCGGTAAGGTGGCGCTGCCCGCGCGAGGACGCCTCTCGGAGCTGCGGGCGCGGGTCCAGAAGCAGCGGTGGTTCAAGGATGCCCAACGCTGGCGTGCCGGCATCGAGTCTCGCATCGCCACGCTCAAGCACCGCTTCGGCATGGAGCGCGCGTCCTACAAGGGCGACAAGGGCTTCCAGCGCCATGTGGGCTGGAGCGTCATCGCCAACAATCTGGTCAACATCGCGCGCGCCCGTGAGATTCGAAGGAGAATGCAAGATGCCGATGAACGCGAAGCAGCGTAGCCGTCGCGCGAAGCTGCTCGAGCAGGTCCAGGTCCTGGCCCAGGTCGCCATCTTCGGCAACCCCACGGAGACCTTCCGCACATGCGGCAATGCCGGCTGCCGCTGTCACCACGGCGGCCCCAAGCACGGACCTCACCTGTACATCTCGTTTCGCGGAGACGGGCAAACCAGGAACACGTACGTGCCGAAGGCGGCGCAGCCCGCCGTTCTCGAAGGGCTGAAAGCCTGGAAGCAGATGCAAGCGTGTCTGCGCGAGCTGGCCGACATGAACAAGGAGCAGGCATTGAAGCGGGCCCGCGAGGACAACGAGCCATGACGTGGTTGCTCATCTGGCTGTGCTCAGCGCTGCTGGTGCTCGCGGCTGGTCCAGGCCCGTTCGCCGCGCTGGGTCCGACAGCACGCGCGCCGCTGATATTCGCGAGGCTGGGCAACCTCCCTCCGACATGGTGGGCGCAACTCTCAGCTTCAGCACTGCCGCGCAAGCTCGCGGCCTACCTGCGGCTTCACCTTGCCCGTTCGGACACCCTGGCGTGGATAACCTTCGTCCTACTCCCTCACGATGACCTCCGAGGCCGCCGTTCGCCCTGGGGACACACGATCCCGCGCGTCGCGTGGTCGCGTTTGACGAGCCGCGAATCCTGGCGGTCGCTTGCCCTGGCGCCCTGGCGGTTTCCTCTCCCAGCGATCGTGCCCCCTTCGACCTCGTCCGGATCACCAGCGCCACGGTCCGGGAGCGGACACGTCCCGCCAGGCTCCCGCGCCGCTACGTGAGAGTGGGCCCGGGCGGGATCGCGCCCGAAGGCGTCGTTTTGCAACAGGCTCTAGCTAGAGCCTGTTGCAAAACGCGCTGCTTTCGCAGCCAGATCGCCGCACCCA
>DYPH01000098.1:0-22490 GCA_020720045.1 Sorangium cellulosum
GAGCGTCTCCGGGGTATCCGAAGGCCGGTGGTAGTTCGGGTTCCGAAAATTGCCGGTGTCGGTCCACAGAAGGGCGGGGAGTTCCGCAGCCCAAAACGGATAGTGATCGCTACGAGCGAGATCCGGCAACAAGCGGCCTGCGAGTTCCGTCGTCTGCAAGCCTACTCGGTGCACGGCGGGTACCACGTCGGCGTCGAACGCTTTCTGAAGCACGCCGTTGCTGACGCCGCGCCCGATCATGGCAATGAACGTGCCCGCATCCAGCCCGAGCAGTCGAGGAGGAATCGGCCCCATTTGACTCCCCTTGTGGAAAGCTCGGTACCCGCACATCTCAAGGACGTGGACCATCTTCAGATGGATCGGGAGCTTCGAAAGCCCGGACTCCACGAAGTCGCGACTCCCCAAGAGACCGTCCTCCTCCGCGTTGAACGCCACGAAGCCGACGTTGCCGGCGCGGGAGTCGGCGACGTGACGAGCACACGCAAGCATCACGGCGACGCCGCTCGCGTTGTCGTCGGCCCCGGGGCACCCCGGCACGCTGTCGTAGTGGGCCGAGACGAGTGTGCAGGGGCGCTTCTCGGCGTTGGCGGGGAGAGCGACGACATTGCGGTAGCGCCCCTGGATCTCGACGCGGAATCCGAGACGTCCCAGCTCCCCGGCGATCAGGTCCCCGATCCTTCGGTTTTCCGACGCTTCCGCCCAGAAGTGCCTCGGTCGTGCAAGGGCGCGCACCCATGCTCGCAGGTCGCTTTCGCGCGCCGATTCTGCTGGGGACCTCAAATCTGCTTCCTGTTCACGAATCCACATGACTTACAGCGTAAACTTATGGTGTAAGTTGTCAAGTGAAGCACGAACGAAACCGAGGCACGCTCTCGCGCGAGGCGATTTTGGGGGCCGCCGAATCGATCATTGATGACGAGGGTCTCTCGGCGCTGTCCATGCGCCGAGTGGGAGAAGCGCTCGGCGTCGAAGCCATGTCGCTCTACAACCACGTCCCGAACAAGGCGGCCCTTCTTGACGGCGTTTATGAGCGGATCGTCGGGCGCCTAGAGCCCGCGCCGGGGTCGTTGACGTGGACGGAACATGCGCGCCACCAAGGTCAAGCCTTGCGCTCGGTGCTTTCCGCCCATCCAAATGCGATCCCGCTGTTCGCATCGCGGCCAGCGACAACGCCGGACGCACTTCTTCGCCTTGAAAGAAACCTATCCAGCCTTCGCCACGGCGGACTCGACCCGCTTCAGGCGCTGTGCGTCGTTCAGGTCGTCTTCGCCTTCGTTGTCGGTCACGCCCTATGGAGCTTGGCGCCTCGGTCCTCGGACGACCACGGAATGCCGCACTATGAATCGCTTGACCCGCAGAAGTTCGCCAACGTGCGAGCGGTTGCAACCATGCTCGGGCGGTATGATGCCGAGATTGAGTTCGAGACAGGACTCGGCGCTCTGGTGGATGGACTCGGGCGCGTTTACGGTCTGCTCGAAGGAAAGAGTCGCGCGTAGCAAGCCGATCGTGCGGAGCCTTGCTGCGTTTGATGTCGGCTCAGGAGCCGAGCTTCACCCCCCACGACCCATTTCCGCGCGATCGAGGGGGCGTCGTCGAGAACGTCCAATGTCCGTGATCCTCGCAGCCATTGCTATTCCGTCGGGCCTGCGCCCCGCTTCGCGAGCATCGCGTTCCAGTCGACCTTGGCGACCGCAGTCCCCTTCTGAGCACTCCCATCGCAGGCGGTAAACGCAGCGAAAGCCGCCACGAGCGCGAGGATTGCTCCAAGCGGGGCATCGAAGCGGGCCCCCGAAAGGAGCACCGCTGCAAGAGCAACCCTCGCCGGACGCTCGCCCGGAAGCGCCGCGGGCGAGTTCGCCGGCAAGGCCAGCAGAACAAACGCGCTTCCGACGAAAATTCCGAGCGCGGCCATCAGGCGCCCCACAACCAGAAGGGCCCCCGCATGAGGTCCAACCAATGCGCCATCAAGACCGATAGCGAGACCGACCAACGGTGGCGAAGCGTGGTCCCCCAGGCCGCGAAGGCCGGCCCAAGCAACGGAGAGCCCGGTGGCGATGCTCCCGTGTAGAACAACGTTTTTCCACGACTTTCTGTTACGCCGTTGGGTCAATACCGCCAACGCAACGGCAGCCGCGAAGAAGAGCGTTGCCCCGCCGGCGAGAACGACCGCAACGGTATAGAGGGATTGAAGCGCGCGGACACCGGACACCACTGCCGCCTTCTGCGCGGCAAGTCGAAACAAGGCAGCAAGCGCGACGGCGAGGACTGTGAATCCGAGTCCTCGCGTGGAAGGCCGGCGGAGCGCAAGCCCCCCGGCTACGCCGAGTGACGCCGCCGCAACCGCTCCATAGAGAGTTGCGACGAGTGGGGGCGCGAGGTGCGAAAAGGTGCCGACGCCGCCGAGCACAATCGCCGGGGCGATGCCGGCAACTCCAGAACGGAGGCCGTAGACGAGGTTGGGACTGGTCTCTTCCCCAAAGAAAATCAGACGGATAGAGCCGGCGAACAGCGCGAACGCCCCAAGCAGAAACGCGAAGAAAGCGAGGAATGACTGGACCTGTTCAGCAAGGTCGACGCCTCGATCGTGAAGCAGTCCGTGGAGGACTGGAACGGCAACAAAATGGGCAAGTGCGCCGAGGGCGGCCACCCCCACAAACGCCAAAGAGACGTCGCTCGCAAGTCCGGAACCTCCACGATCGCCTGAGGAATCGCTCACGGGGGAATCGCTCGCGGCGTCGAGGCTGGCGTCGCTGGTGCCCGTGGTCGGTACCGACGGATCGGCGGGAGGTTGCGGTTCTGACTGCACGCGTCGACTCCTGAAAGCACAGCGATCGCGGGGCGAGACTTCGTCGGGCAGTCGACCACGAATGTCTGCGTCGACGCTTCGAATTGTGTTCGCGAACGCCGATCAGCCGTGCCCCCCCTTGGGCGGCGGCGCGAAGAGGCGCTCGCCGTCGGGCGGATCCCCTTTGGGGGGCAAGGTCGGCTCCGGCTCCGCGCCCGGCGCATGCAGGAGGAACGGACGAGCATTCGACGGGTGGCAGGCGGTCTCGTCGTTGTGAAATTCCCAATGGAGGTAGACCCACCCATCCGGGGAGATGATTGCACTCGGTGCCGGTCCGAAGGGCTGGGCGCGTGTCACTGCGTCGAGAGCCCCAAGATCAAAGGCGGTAATCCCGCTCGTCCGGACGACACCAAGGCGCACAACTTTTCCATCTTTCGGGGAGACGACGATCTCAATCCGATTGGAAAGACCTGGATTTGCAAGCGGATGCCCCGGTGGCAATGAGTGGAGAGCCTCCAAGAATGACTCACCAAAAATCGGATGAATCCGATTGTGAATTGCAACCAGATAGGTTGCAAAGGGGGCTTTTGCCGTATTGAGTGCCGTCTGATTCCCGACTTTGACGGTCGCTACGTAGTTCTCGATCGCGCTCTTGTACCGCTCAATGCTCGCGCCTTGAAAGGTTCCGCGGTGTTCGCTCCGACGGCGCTCCCCGTCGGAAGCCCTTTCCGCGTTGAGACGATCCTCACCAAGAGCGGCGACGACGCCATCGTGGGACAAATTGATATTGATGCGCCCCGGTTCCCCCTTCGCGCCGAGCCCAAGAAAGGCCTCGCTACCGCCGCTTCGCTTTTCCGATCCGCCGGAGCCGACGCCGGCCGCGCGAGCCGCTCCCGGCGGCTTCAACGGCTGAAAGCTCCAGCCCCCTGCGGCACTCACGACTTCCGAAGGATCCGAGCGGCCCCCCGCGGCAACGGCGACCGGTTCCCGGTTTTGCGAGGCGGATGCGGCACGATCATCGCCTCGCCCGGAAGCGCTCTTCGGGGTTGCGTCGGCAGATTTGACTTCCGTCGCTGGCTTTGAGGTCGACGGGGGGTCAAGGTTTGGATTTCGCCCGTTTTCTCCGGGTGCAAGCAGCGGCGCTCCGGCCATCGTATCGACGTGGCCGAGCTTATTCTGGTCGGCGTTGCCCGGGTCATCGGTCGGGCCATTGTGGTTGGCCCCCGGCGTCGGCTTCGCGTCGTCGCGATCGTGATTGGTTAGCCGCGCAACCGTCTCTTCGGTGACGTGATTCGCCTCGTCGCCGAGTTGGTTGGCCGTCGGATTGTCTTCCTGGTTCGGCGTCACATGCTGCTGGACCGGCGTCCGCTTGTCGATGGGCGGCGGCGGGGGCGGCGGTACGGCAGCGACCGGCTGCGGCGGCGGAACTTTTGCCGGTTCCGGCTTCGGCGGCTCGGGCGCTTTCTTCGCTTCGGGGAGCGGCTTCGGCGGTTCCTTCTTCTTCTCTTCTTCGGCTTTTTTCTTCTGCCGTTCTTCCTGCTTCTTCTTCTCTTTTTCTTTTTTCTTCTCTTCGTCGGTCTTCGGCGACGTGTCCTTCGAAGAATCGTCGTTTTTCGCCTCTTCGTCGGCCTTTTCGTCGGCAGGCGTTGGCAAGGCGAGGTCGAAGTCGACTTCGGTCCGATGCTCGCCGTCCTGAACGCGGAAGCGGACAGAATCGCCAAGAGAGACAACACTTTGGAACTCGGCGCGCAGCTTCGCCGCCTCATAGCCCCCGCCGCCTAGCGCCGCGTGGAACCACGCAGCGAGGGGGAGCCACAGCAGGATCGGGATGCCGTCACGCCGTCTCATCGCAATTGCCCGTGGACGCTAGCAACCAATTCCGATCATGGCTTGCTCAAGTCATCAAAGAAACGGTTTATGAACGCCTCATAGCTTCCGTCGTGCCCGCCGGCGCCGAGACCGATCGGGTCGACGAGGCGCGTGGCGAGGCCGCCTGCTTTTGCGGCCTCGAGAAAATCTTTTGATTCTGGGCGAGTACGATCGATTACGATGACGGTTGCGCCGGCGCCCTTGGCGCGCGCGACGACCGACGTCGGCTTCTCCGAGTCGTCGGCTGGCCCCGAAGCGACGAGCGCGAGCTTCCAACGCTCGGCAAAAGGGCCGAGAAACGGGCGGCTCGTCGCGTACTTGGCGCCCGCCAGCGTAGCGGCGCGCGGCTCAAGGGAGGCGTCGAAGCGCGCCATCTTCTCTTCGAGGGCGGTCGCACGCTGCTGGATCGCGAGCGCATGCCCCTTATCGACACGGGCGAGCTCTTCGCCGAGCGCCTTCGCGAAGAGACGCGCGCGCTCGGTATCGAGCCAGACGTAGGGATCCGACGTATCTTCTTTGCCGATTTCCGCCGTCGAGGGGACGCGATCACCAAGACGGAAAACCTTAATTTCTTTCCCTTTTCTTGCTTCTTTCGCCCAGGGTTCCACCCAGCCATCGACGCCTCCGCCGACGATGAGCAGCTTCGCGTCGCCGGCCCAGGTCGTCACCTCACCGCCGATCGCCGCCGAACCGCCACGCACATCGTGGCCGCCAAAGGCGAGGCAGTGGACGGAGCCATCGGCCTCCAAGAGCCGCCCGGTGAGGTCGCACGCCGGGAAGAGGGAGGCGAGGACGGTGACCCGCTCGGCCTCCTTCGGCTTCGAGCAGGCGGCCGACGCGAAGAGCGATGCGAGCAGGAAAAGCGCTGGGGTTGCGAACCTTCGAAAGTGCACGCGCGGACGGTAGCGAGGGCGCCCCCCCATCTCAACCGGTAAACCTGCTAAGGCACTGGCGCCATGAAGCAGTACGAGATCCGGGGGGCGTCGCTCGCCGACGAAGACCAGCTGCTCGCGGTGGCCCGTCATCTCAATACGGTGAACCTCCCCGCGAACCGTGATTCCATTCGAGGAATTCTCGAAAAATCGGAACAAAGCTTCAACGGTGTCATCAAAGAACCGCTCCGCCGGGAGTACGTGTTTGTGCTCCGCGATGTCGAAGAAGAGCGGATCATCGGAACGTCGATGATTATCTCTCAGCTCGGCAACAAAGACGCTCCGTACATCTACGTTGATGTCATTGACGAAGAGCGTTACTCGCACACGATCGACCGTCACTTTCGGCACACCACGCTGAACATCGGTTACAGCTTCGATGGCCCGACAGAGATCGGTGGCCTCGTGCTCCTGCCTGAATACCGCCGTGTTCCTGAGCGCTTGGGCCAGTTTGTAAGCTACGTGCGATTCCTCTACTTGCGGATGCATCGCCCCCTCTTCCGAGACACGCTCCTAGCCGAACTTCTTCCGCCTCTCGAAGCCGACGGAACGAGCCATCTCTGGGAAGCCTGGGGCCGGCACTTCACCGGCCTCTCTTACGCAGAAGCCGACGTCCTCTCGAAAAAGAACAAGGAGTTCATCAAAGGACTCTTCCCCGAGCACCCGATCTACGCGAGCCTCCTCTCCTCAAAGGCGCAAGAGGTCATCGGGAAGGTCGGTACACAGACGCGCGGCGTCGAGAAGCTCCTTCGCCGGATCGGTTTCACCTACGCCAAACGGGTCGACCCCTTCGATGGCGGCCCCCACTTCACCGCGCCGACCGACGACGTCACGCTTGTCAAACGGAGCTTTGCCGCAAGAGTTCGCCCCCCGACAGACGTTTCGGGAGGCGCGACCAAGGCAGAACGGTGCGTAGTTGCAGTAGAATTGCCCCAGGCCCCCTGGTTCCTTTCCGTCCTCGCAAATGTGGTCCGCGTCGGCGAAGACGGCATCGTCCTCGAAGATGCCGCACGGAATCACCTGAAGCTCGCTCCGGGCGCCTTCGCCTGGTGCCTCCCCCTCGACTGACCGGTGGCCGCTCCCCCCACGAGTTCCGCCTTCGACCTTGAGCTCCGCGCCAGCGACGGCGTGGTCCTGCGCGGGCGCGTCCACGAGCCTGCGGGAGACACCAGCGTTGTCGGAACCATCGTTTTGGCGCATGCGCTTGCGGCGCGAAAATCGGCCTTTGACCGCCCCAAAGGGGCTGGACTTGCAGATTTTTTTGCTGCGCGCGGCTTTCGGACGGTCGCGTTTGATTTTCGCGGTCACGGCGAAAGCGCCGCCGCGGAAGCGCCGTGGGACAGCTACGACGCCTTCGTCCAGAGGGACCTCCCGAGCGTCGTCGCCGCCGCCACCGATCGCGCCGATGGCGCCCCCGTCTTCGTTCTCGGCCACAGCATGGGCGGCCATGCTGCGCTCGCGGCAGTCGCTGCAGGATACATGAAGTGCGACGGGCTCTTCCTCGTCGCTCCCGATTTCTGGCTCCCGCGCGCCGAGCGACGGCCGTCCCGGGCGCTTCTCAAGCGCGGCGTCGCCCACGTGGCTGCCGCGCTGGCAGGGCGCGCCGGTCGCCTCCCCTTCCGCGCTCTCGGCTTCGGCAGCGACGACGAAAGTGCAACTTTCGCCGAAACGTTGAACGCCAACGCACGCGGCGCCGGGTGGACGAGCCGCGACGGCACCATCGACTACGACGCTGCCCTCGGGACGGTACGAACCCCTTTATTTTCTCTGGTAAGCGCCACCGATCGCTTCTTCTCGCCTCCATCGGCCGTGCGCCGTTTCTTGGCCCCCGTCGGCGGCCCCCTTCGCATCGAAGAGGTCCGTCGTAGCGACGATGGCGGCCTCCCCCCCGGCCACAGCGCCCTTGTCACGAGCGAAGGGGCGCGATCTTGGTTTGCGCTCGGCATCGGCTGGCTCGCGAAGAACGTGCCTTGACGATCAGGGAAGCCGGTCTAGGTTGCGCCGCCATATGCCCCTCTCGCCGGACCTGCAAACCAAGATCGATGACCTCGTGCAGAAGAACCGGGTGGTTCTCTTCATGAAAGGGAACAAGCACTTCCCGCAGTGCGGCTTCTCTTCACGCGTTGTAAACATGCTCAAAGAAGTTGGTGTCCCCTTTGAAACCGTCAACGTGCTCGCCGACCCGGCGATCCGCGACGGCATCAAAGAGTATTCTAGCTGGCCGACGATCCCGCAGCTCTACGTCGACAACACCTTCGTCGGCGGGTGCGACATCGTGACGGACATGTACCAAAGCGGCGAATTGCAAACACTTCTCGGTGCGAAAGCTCCCGAGCCGGTCGCTCCTCCGGCGATTACGGTGACCGAGGCGGCGGCGAAAGCCCTCAAAGAAGCCGACGACGGAAGCGGCGACGTCCTCCACCTGGAGATCGCGAGCGACTTCAAATACGGCCTCTTCTTCGGCCCGAAGGGCGAGAATGACGTCGTCGCCGTCTCGCACGGAATGGCCATTCATTTCGATGTGGGATCGGCGAAGCGCGCTGGCGGCCTCGTCGTCGATTTCGTCGCGAGCGCCGACGGCGGCGCCTTCAAGATCGACAACCCGAACGAACCGGCCAAGGTGAAGCCGCTCTCGGCGACGGAGCTGAAGAAGGCGCTCGACGCTGGCGAAGCGCTCACCCTCGTCGACGTGCGAGGCGACGACGAGCGACGCCTCGCGAAGATCGGTGCCGCGAAGACGCTCCTCGAAAATGAAGCAGAAATTCGGGCACTTCCGAAGGACGCCAAGATCGTCTTTCAATGCCACCACGGGATGCGCTCCCGCGCGGCCGCGGAGCGCTTCCTCGCCGAGGGTTTTACCAACGTCTGGAACCTTGAAGGGGGCATCGACGCGTGGAGCGTCGTCGCCGACCCTACCGTCGCCCGCTACTAGGCGCACCGTTCGGCGCTTCCCCTTTTTCGCGGGCCACGTAAAGTCCCGCCCCCTAACGACGACGCCTGTCGGAGCTATGCCCGGCAAATCGTGTACTCTGCACCAAAGGCCCGCGCGGCCGATTACCGATTGAGGATCCTGTGGCCACTACTTTGTTCGATCGACTCCGTGAAGAGCGGGACGCCATCGCCTCCGTGTACGAACGCGAATTTGCCGGCCACAATCGGAGCACCCGCGACAGCGCGCTGATGGCCGATACTCTCCGGAAGACGAAGGACGTCCTTCGTCGCATCGACGAGATCCCGTCGGCGGCCCAAGGGCCGCAAATCGCCTCGCTCCGTGAGGACGTGGCGAGCATGGTTTCCCTCTACGACGCGGAGGCGAAGGCGATCGCGGAAGCGAAGCAGCTCGGTCCCCACGCCGCCGATTTTTCGCCGCTTGCGACGAACGCCAACCTCACGTTTGCACGATACACGCGTAATTTTGCCGGCCAGAGCCGCAACACGCGCGACGTCGGCCTCCTCAACGAAATGATTGAGGACCTGAAGGCACTTTCGGCGCAGATGTCGAAGGTGAACAGCAAGGCCCCGAACCGGACCTTCCAGGCCGACATCGACGTCGTCGCGGCGAACATGAAAATGTACCGCGACGAGGCGGTAGAGATCGAAAAGGCGCAGAAATCCGGGAGCCAGGAAGATCGCGCGAGCGTCTACGCGACTCTCGCCAACAACCAGTTCTCGATTTACACGGCAAACTTCGCCGGTAAATCGCGCAGCACGCGCCGCCCCGCCCTCCTCCAGCGCATGATCGGCGCTCTGGAGAAGGTCAAAGGGGGAATGGAAAACCTCGTCGCAGAAGGCTTCACCGCCGACACGAACAAGGCGAACATCGGTATCGTCGATGAGAACCTAAAGATGTACCGCGGGGAACTCGACGAGATCCGCAAGGTGAAGCAGGCGACCCCCGTCGGCGACATCATGGGGAATCTTGGCGGCGCCGCCAATGAAGAGTTCAAGCTCTATCAGGACAACTTCGCGGGGAACTCTCGCGTCGCGGTCAACTTGACTCTTCTCGGCGAAATCTGCGACCGCCTCGGCGAATTGTACAAGCAGATGAATGACTTGGCCCGCATCGACAGCAACGAGACCAACGCGAACAATATCGTCATCGTCCGCGATCAGCTCGAAATGTACTCGAATGAGTGGGTTGAAGTCGCCAAGGCCCAGCAAGTCCTGAAGTGACGTAGCAAAAGGCGGCACCCGTCGCGGCTCGCGCGTTCACGGTGCTGGCGCTCTCGGCGATTCTCACCTTTCGGAAAGACCCCTTCCACGCGGGAGGGGTCTTTTCGTTTCTGGAAAACAAAGTAGAAAGGGGGACCGCATGAATCTCCCTATCGCTGGTGGCGCCGCACCGATCTCGAAAGCCCTTGAGGAAAGCATCAAGGGAGCAATTCCCGATGCCGTCGTGACCGTCACCGCGGGCAGCGGCGGCCACTTTAGCCTGGTGGTTGTGTCGAGTGCCTTCGCCGGAAAGGGGCCGGTCGATGCGCAGCGGCTGGTCTACGGCGCGATCGCCCACCTGATGAAAGGGGAGGGCGCTCCGGTCCACGCTATCGACTCGCTTCGGACGAAATTGCCGTGACGATTCAAAACGTTACCGGATCGCGCCTCGAGCCGCTCCTCTTCGCATTTGGCGACGACACCACGCAGGAGGCGAGCGGAGGCGCGGGAGGAGGCTTCTGGGGGGCCGCGGCCGTCGCAGACCCGCGCGCAGCCCTCACCGCCGACGGACAGGCGACCTTCGATGCCGCCCGCGCTGCGCTTGCCGCGGGGGCGAAACGGGTCACACACGTCGTCTCGCTCGCGCCCCCCGTCGGCGGCCACGGAACGTTGGTGCTCCAACGATTCCAAGCGACCATCTTTGGCTCAATCCAGGCCCACGGGGATCCGACCACGCGAGGTGCCCTGGAGGCGGCTTCGCTCGTCGCCTCGGGGTTTATTCACGAAGTAAACAATCCGCTTTCCCTTGTCCTTTCAAACAGTGATTTCCTCGGGGGTGAATTGAACGATCTCGCCGCGGCCGTCGCCGATCGTTCGGTCGCAGGCTTCGACGCGCCACGGATGGCCGAGCTGGTCACCGTCGTAAAGGAGATCGACGAAGCGGTCGCGCGCATGCGGCACACCGTCTCGAATTATCAGAGTTATACGCGGATGCGGGGCGAGAATGCCCAATGGATCGATCCGACAACGCTCCTGAAACGGGCCCTGGAACTGCTCAAAGCGCCGGTCCGATCGCGGATGCGGTTTGTGCTCGAAGAAAACCGAGATGCATCGATTCATGTCGACGTCTCGAGGCTGCTTCGTGCCGTGACAACGCTCCTTCTGACGCTTTCCTTTCGGGTGCCGACCGGCGGCGCGAGCGAACACGCGACGCACATCTCGACGCAAGGCCTCCCGAGCGGGGCGACCGAGATTCTCTTCCGGGCGACCGGCGAGCCCTTCCCAGACGCGCCCTTCTCGCCGGTCCACGGTTACGCGCCGCTCGGGAGCGATCGACCGGTGCTCAGCCTGGCAACCGTCCAAGACGACATCGACGGCCTCGGCGCCACGCTGCAGTTTGCCCGCAAGGGCTCGGAGACCTGGGTCACGCTGCGGTTCCTCCCGCCAAGCGCCTAGGCTTCAGCGGTCAGCTGCCACAAACGCTCGAATACGCTCCGCTTCTTCCGGCCGATCCAGCTGACGCGCCGACTCCTCGAACTTCATCAGCTCGTCGTGGCCAAGCTCACGCCGAGCCGCCTCGAGCAGATGCATGAGCGCGTCCCAGTGCCCCTCCAAGAGGCGCCCCCGCGCGAGCAGTTTGATGGCATCGATGCGGAGAGCGGCGGCGGTCCGCGGCGACTTCAGAATCGTCTCGGCGCGCGTGATGGCGATGTGCCCGTCACCGCGTCCGAGCGCCGCATAGCCCTCGTCGAGAAGCGCCCGCAGCTCCTCGACCGGCGTCGCAGGCCCTTCGTCGGCTTCGGTGCCGCTCCGCAGCAGGCGCACGTTGATCATGATGGTATTGACCATCAGAAAAATCAGGAAATACGCGCCAGCCTTGAGCGCCAAAAGCCCGCCGATCCCGGCGAACGCGATGGAGGCGTAGGAGGCGAAACGGGCCCCTTTCGCCCCAAAGATCATGCTCAGGATCGAAGAGAAGACGTGACCGCCATCGAGGGGTACGATCGGAAAGAGATTGAGAATTCCCCAGACGAAATTCACGATCAGAAGCTCTTTGGTGAGCCAGGTTGCGAGTTCCGTCGTTGGGAAGCTCGGGAGCCGGGAAGCAGCAAAAATCAGCGTTCCGAAGGCGAAGCCGGCGAAGGGCCCCGAGAGGCTGACCAGGATATTGCGCCAGGGGGATTGGCGCAGTTCAGGCACTGCCGCCTGCGGAACGCCGCGGGGAATCTCGCGGGGACGCAGAAACGTCAACCCGACGAACCCGGTGAGTTCAATCGCAGCATCATACCCGAGAATCTTGCCGACGATCGCGTGCCCCAATTCGTGAATCAGGACGGAAACAAAGACGACCCCCACCCAGAGCGCCATGTGGATGCCGCTGTCTCGCGGCCCAAGCAATAGCGTGCTGAGGATGAAGTAGAACTGGATGCGGACGGGGATCGCGCCGATGCGGAACTGAAGCACGCGGGGACTATGCGCACGCTCGTCGAAAAAACCTAGAGGCGCGCACCACCCAGACGCCGATTGCTCCCCATCGAGCGAAGTGCAGCGGCGATCTCCGTCAGTCGCCGGCGAGGTACTTGATGTCGTAGGGGAGGCAGACCTGCTTCGTCGCCTTCAGCCGCATCGTCATGTTGATGTCGTCGTCGCCGCTCTTGCAATCGTAGTCGATGTGGACTTTGGCCGGCGTCGCCGCGCAGCACCCCGGGTCGCCGGTGAGCGGATTGGCCGTCGCCGCACCTGCGCCGCACGTCGGCGGTGCTTTCAGGCCATCCTGTGCGGCACATCTGATGAAAATGCACAATTGAGCGTCGGCGACTCCCGTCTCCGCCTCAGCGAAAGGCTTCGGATTTAGACTAACTTGACCAACATCGTCCGAGTATACAATGTAGGAATCGGCGTCGGTCGATCCCGCCAAGACGGTCCCCGCCTTCGGGTCTTGAGAAACGAAATGAATCGTCTGATCGTCGGTAATTGCGGCGAGCTGCTGGAGGGAGTCGGCGCCACCAAAGTCCTTCGGGTCGTCGCAAGAGAACCCGGAATCGGGCGGCCCGGAATCGACGGGGCCGGTGTCTTGGCCGGTGTCTTGGCCGGCATCGGTGTCGGCGTCGTCGACGAACGGGTCACCGCTATCGAGGAGACCGGCAGCGTCACGCCGTGCCGCGTCGGGGAGGTCCTCGCCGTCGTCTCCAGCGCAGGCGACCAAGGCGAGGGCAAGCGGGGCAAATACCGAGGAAACGAGGACGGTCCGGAAGCGCATCGCGCGAGTGTTTGCCAGACTCCGCCCCCCTGCAAGTGCAAACACGTGTGACGCGGCTCGTCACATGCATGCATTATGCATGCACTCCCGTTCGCTTCCCCCTTCCCCGGTGCCGACCGGCGATCTACGAAGGCTCCCCATGCCCCACTACCCGGAAATTTCCCCGTACCGCACCGGCACTCTTCGCGTTTCCGAGGCGACCGGCGACGGGCATCCCGGCCACGTGATCTATTTCGAGGAGTCGGGGAATCCGAGCGGGAAGCCGGTCGTGTTTGTCCACGGGGGGCCCGGCGGCGGGACGACGCCGCGCCAGCGTCGCTTTTTCGACCCCTCCGTTTACCGGATCGTCCTGTTCGATCAGCGCGGTTGCGGCCAGAGCACCCCGCACGCGTCCCTCGAGGGGAATACGACGTGGGACCTGGTCGCCGATATGGAGAAGCTCCGCGACCATCTATCCATTGAAAAATGGCAGGTCTTCGGAGGTTCCTGGGGTTCCACGCTCGCGCTCGCCTACGCGGAAACCCACCCAGAACGAGTCACTGAGCTCGTCCTCCGCGGCATTTTCCTCCTGCGCCCGGAGGAGCTTCAATTCTTCTACCAGGAAGGTTCTAGTTGGCTCTTTCCCGATGCCTTCGAAGACTATGTGAAGCCGATCCCCCTCGAAGAGCGCGGCGACCTCATTCGTGCATTCCACAAACGTTTGACCTCCAGCGACCCTTCCGTCCGCAGGGAAGCGGCGCGCGCCTGGAGCGTCTGGGAAGGGCGCACGAGCTGCTTGCTCGTGAACGAGGGCCTCGTCGCCCGTATGGGCGGGGACCACTTCGCCGAGGCATTCGCCCGTATTGAGTGCCACTACTTTGCGAACAATGGGTTCTTCGAGACGCCTGATCAATTACTGAAGAATGTCGATAAGATCCGACACATTCCTACCGTTATCGTCCAGGGCCGCTACGACGTCGTCTGCCCGGCGAAGAGCGCATGGGACCTCCATCGGGCGTTCCCGGAGGCCGAATTTCACATCGTCCCTGATGCCGGCCACGCCGCCGATGAGCCCGGAACGGCAGCACTTCTCGTCGCCGCGACCGATCGTTTCCGGAGCAACGTCTGACCATGGCAGCCAAGAAGACTGCGGCCGTTTCCGCGGCGTTTGCGAATTCCGCTTCCGCCCAACCGGCCTATCATCTGGTGAAGAGCGAGCCGGTCAAATACCCGTGGAGTCAGCTCGTCGCGGACGGAAAAACGCTCTGGGATGGCGTCCGAAACTTCGAAGCACGAAACAAACTGCGCGCAATGAAGCTCGAGGAGCGAGTCCTCTTCTACCATTCGAACGAGGGGAAGGAGATCGTCGGCATCGCGAAGGTCGTCCGCGAGGCCTACGCCGACCCGACCAGCGATGAAGACTGGTCGGTCGTCGACCTCGCCCCGGTGGCGCCGCTGAAGATCCCGGTGACGCTCGCAACGATCCGCGCCCATGAACTCCTCGGCACCATGGAAATGATGCGGCGCAACCGCCTCAGCGTGACGACGGTAACGCTTGCAG
This sequence comes from Sorangium cellulosum, assembly GCA_020720045.1. Taxonomy (GTDB): domain Bacteria; phylum Myxococcota_A; class Polyangia; order Polyangiales; family Polyangiaceae; genus JAAFHJ01. Next base: position 14,538 of record DYPH01000098.1, read on the forward strand.
AGTACACGGAGATTTTGCGCCTCGGCGGCCTCACCACCGCCCCCTGAGACGCGAGAGGGCAAAGAACGGAGAACCTCAGAGCTGGGGCAGCTCGAAACCGAAGCCGTAGCGGGCGAGCCCGAGGTCGCGAATGTTGTCCCAGTAGGTCTGCCCGGCCTTCATCGCCTGGCCATCTCCGACCATTTTCTGCACGCGCTCGCCGGAGGCGATCAAGCGTTTGAAGAGCGGAAAGGCGCGGCGGAATGGGGTCGGTTGGACGCCTAGGGCGTCGGCCATTTGATCGCCGAGAAGTTCGCGGGCAGCGACTCGGAACAAGATGATTTGACGGAGGGCATTCTTTCGCTCGTCCTCGGTCACGGCGGCCCGGCTTGGCGACTCCAAGAGCGCCTGGGCAAGCGCGCGCGAGTCGGCGTCTGGCTCGCCCTGGGTCGCGGCGATCATTGCGGTGAGTTCCGTCGCATCCCCTGCATTTGCTGGCAAAATTTCAGGGTCGACCCCCATGAGGTGGCCAGCGACCCGCCACAGATGCATGTAATCATCACGTTCTTCCGCGGCGATCGCGACGCCGAGCGCCTGGAGCCCGCTCAGGAGTTCGCTGGAGAAGAGAAGGATCGTCGCCGCCATATCGTGCTGGTTCGCCGGAACGCCCCATTCTTGAATTTTCCAGCGCGCATCGGTGAGAAGGGAGCGACGAAGTTGCGCGTGCATCAATCTCACCTTCGCCGTAATGACGAAGCCTTCGCCGCCGGGAAAAATCCCGCCGGGAAGTGCAACTCCGCGCACGTAGCGGGCCGTCTCGTTGAGGCGCTGGGGCGCACGCTCAAGGAGCCCCCCCGCCAACACCAACGGCTTGTTCCCGCCGGGGGCCGCATAGCCAAGCAGCAGCGATTTTGCGCCGAGGACGAGGCCGGTGAGCATCGACGTCCGAAAAAGAAGGCGCCCCCCGCGATCAGCCCGCGCGCGGTCGGCCCATAGGGGAAGCGTGTATAGTGCATCAAAATAGGCGCGTACCGCTTCCGGTGCCTCGGAAACACCGCGTGCACCGCCGCGAGCTCCGGCATCAATGATGGCGTGTGCGGTCCGTCGGTCGTAGCTGCCGAGGGCATCGATGGCGGCATCGGCGATCGGATCTCCCGCAAAAAGCAGGCGACCGAGACGGTCGACGCGCGGACCGAAAGAGGCGCGCGCGGTGGCCGCAAAGAGGAAGCGCCCCGGGTAGAGGGACGATGGCTGAGCGCGCGAACTCGGCGGCTCAACACCGAAAGGACCTTCGGCGGGCGGAGAAGCAATCATCCCGCTCTTCTTCGTGCCGATCGCGGCGGAGGGGAAGCGAAACGAGCGAAAAAGGGCGGGTTGAGCAGGTCCCGCGCCCACGACGGGCAATGCTTGGTTGCCAAAATGTCACTTTCCGGGTGGCGCCCTCCGCGGGAGGGGGTACACAAGGCGCGTCGTCGACGGGCTCGGCGACGCGGTAGTTGCATAATGCATCTAGACGCTTCCCACGAGGGAATTCCCTCGCGCCCTTACTTTCGTGAAAGGCCTCTCTCCATGAAGTTGGTTTCCACGCTCGGTCTCGTCGCTCTTACCGCCCTCGTCGCTTGCGCCGGAGACACCGGTCCTGCTGGCGCGAAGGGGGACACCGGTCCCGCTGGCGCCGCTGGCGCCGCTGGCGGCACGACCGACAGCGTCAACGGCATCACGCCGGCGAAGGCCTTCCTCGGTCGCAAGCTGACCATCGAGATCAGCGGCAACAACACCAAGTGGGATGCGCTCAAGGCGAGCGATATCTCCTTCGGCGACGGCATCAAGGTCACCGACGTCGTCAATTCCAGCGCGACCGCACTCCTTGTCACGGTCGACATCGCCGACACGGCGAAGACCGGCGCGCGCGACATCACGGTCGGTGGCAAAGTCTACAAGGGTTTCCAGATCTTGGCCCCCGCGCAGATCACCGGTTCCGCCGGCACGCTTGCCCAGGGCTCGATCGCCGTCGGCTCGGTGAAGAATCTCGACATCGAGAATCCCTTCGACACCGACTTCCTCGACTTCAAGACGCTCACCGGCGGCGTCACCGCAGCGATCGGCACGCCGAAGGTCTTCTCGACCGACTTCCAGCTCCTCATGGACGTCAACGCGACGGCGGGCGCCCGCTCCCTCGTTCTCGACAACGGCGACGGCACGACCTACCAGACCGACGTGCCGGTGACGATCGCGGCCCGCACCCCGACGGTCTTCAACGTGACGACGCCGGCGGAAGTCTCCCTCGGCACCAAGCCGTTGGAGTCCCAGCTCTTCTCGGTCGAAGTCGATCCGAACTCTATCGTAAACGTGAGCGTCGCGGCCCCGGCCGGTTCGTCCGCCTCCCCCGCCTTCGCGCTTCTCCCGGCGAGCGGCAAGTGGGCCGACCAGCTCGGCTCCTTTGATGACACCGCCGACCTCCCGAACCTCGACAAGGTCAACAAGGCGAAGTTCTTCCTCGTGTTCCTCGACACCCAGGGGACGACGAACGTGAAGTTCACGCCGACGGTCAAGAAGACCGTCTTCAGCCAGTTCGAAGTCGAGCCGAACGACACCCAGGCGACCGCCAACAACCTCGCCGTCCTCCCGAGCGATCTCCTCGCGACGATGGAGAGCGATGCCGCTCAGGACTGGTTCAAAGTCACCATCCCGGCCGGCGGCCAGAAGAAGATCTCCTTCAAGACGGTCGGCGTCGAGACCAAGACGGTCGATGGCTTCTTCGGCCCCCAGCAGGTCACCGTCGACACCGTCGTCCAGCTCTTCGGTTCGAACGGCGCCACGATCGGAGCCGCCGTCGATGCCGGCTACAACGAGACGCTCACCTCCGCGAATCTCGCCCCCGGCGACTACTTCGTGAAGGTGACCTTCAGCGGCGAGAGCACCTACGACGCGGCCCTCTCTCACTACCGCGTGCAGGCCGCTCTTCAGTGAGCGTTCTTCACGGTAATCCGTGAATGAAGAGAGGCGGTACGGGGACTCCTCGTACCGCCTCTTCCTGTTTGTGCAGCCCGCTTCTTCAGCTCAAAATTTCCCCCAACGGGAAGGACTCCTGGCCGAAATGCTCTTTGAGGCGGTCGAGGGTGAGCCCCCCTTCGACGACGTGAACGGCCCATCCAAGCAGCGTCGCATCGTCGGCGGCGACGACGAGGTCCAGCGCTTCGGCCGCACAACGAACGACGCAAATCACAGCGATATCGCTTGAAAATACACGATTTCGCAGGAGCGCGTAGAAGAGCGCCGGTGGCACCTCAAAGGGGTCGACGGCCAGATGTTCCGCCTCGCGAAGCGCAAAACGAAGCGCAGGCAACCGTGGTGTCGCCAGCGCTTGCGTCCACGCCAGAACGTCTTCCGTCGTCGGAATCACCAGGTCGGAATTCGCCGGCGAATGTGCGCATCGAGGCGCTTGGCCATGACGCGGTCGGTGATCGCACTCGGGTGGTAGTCGCAGCCGCTCGACTCAATGAAGAAGTGCGTATCGAGCTGGAGGTAATCGACGTTCGTCTCGCCGCTCGTCGCGATCGCCAAGCGAATGTAGTTCGCCATCGTTGTCTTCAGCCCGAGCGGCCCATCGCCGGACGGAAAGTTTGAGAGCATCGGCCCGAGGACGCCGACGATCAATGGCGACGGACCGTAGTCCTTGCGCAATTTCTTGACAAAAGCGGCGTACTTGTCGACGTAAAGCCCCTGCTCGGCTGGCGGGCGTGCCGCGAGGCACCGAGTTGCTTCGTCGACGCACCCTACCGGCGCGACGCAGGAGACGTTCGTCGCGCTGTCAACACCGCAGGCCGCGTCGACGCAGGCGGCAAAGGCCGTCGAACAGGCGTTCGTCGATGCCGAGTCAGGGTTACGCCCGTGCTGAAGACGCTCGGCCTCTTGGCAATTTTGGGAACCGTCCGGGCAGTAGGACTCGTTGGAGTCGTTCGTGCCGAGGTTCACGACAATCACTTCCGGGTCATAGCTCTTCGGGTCGAAGCAGGGGCGGAGGTCCCCCGGTTTGGCCGTCGGGTCACAGGCGGGCGTTCCCGTGGGGACGTCAAGGGCGACGCTCGCGTCGAAGAGCCCGGGGAGCGTGAGTCCGCCATCGTTGCGGAAGTTGATCGCCATCCCCTTGCCCGACCACGCGACGAGCATCGCCTGCGCGCCTAGGTAGCGACCGGCCACCGACGCCCAGGAGAGCCGCGCGTTCGAGGTCTCCGGGGTGAACTTGCAGAGGAAGCCGTCCCCTTCGTTCCCGTAGCCGGCGGTGATCGAGTCGCCCGCAAACAGCAGTCGGTGCTTGTGGGCGCGGAAGCTCGGCAGGTAGCCGGGGTTTATGCCCCCCGAAAACGTAAAGCCCTTGAAGGTCGTAATCCCAACGGAAGATTCACTGCGGCGGACGAGTTCAATCGAATGTTCTGCGTTCGGATCGAGGCCATCCGCGAGCCGTGCCTGCGTCGAAAGCGACGTAAGCGCAGGCTCGCGGGGGCCATTCGGAACGCCTCGAAGTTTCAAAACATTCGAGGGTTTTCCGTCGATGATCACATCAAACTGACTGAAGATATCGGGCGCGTTGCGCGTCTTCTTCCGCGTTTCTTCCTCGGGCGAGTCCGACGGCAGGATGGCCTCAAAAGGATCGAGGTTCACGCCGTCAGGGAGGCCGATCTCGTCGAAGTCGGCGTCGACGGTCGTTCCGCGGAAACGGGCAATGATGCGAACTCCCGGCCACGACATGCGCCATTGACCGGGGACGCTGCGGTCGACGCGACCGATGACCTCGGGCGCAAGCGCCCCCTGGGGGTCGACGTCGCGCACTTCGATCGGGTCCGGATAGTCCTCAAGCGGGACCGCATCGACGCAGGCCGCCGAAGCGACCGCAAACGCAAGAAATCCGACCGGTGCAGAATACAGCTTTTGCCGCATGCGCGCAGGTTACCCTAGGCGCCGCCCCGGTGCACGGCTCACTTCGTGGCGCGCGGCGGGTTGTCGAGGGGGAGCTCGGAACGGCCGAAGCGCCGATGGCTCTTCAGGTAGTCGCCGAGCCAGGTGAGCTCGTCGGCGAGGTGCCCCGACGGCCGCTCGTGGCGCACGTAGGGGAGCCCGCTCGCGGCGATCGGGTTGCCAGGGGTCGGCGTCGGAACCGGTGCGGCGACGGCGTCGTCGAGGAGCGACGGGTTGGCGTCGTTGTCGTTCACCTCGAGGTAGATCCCGCTCTGTTTCCCGACAAATGCATCGGTTTCCACCGCGTAGGTGCACCAACCGCTTGCGTCGGGCGCCGCAGCTGTCGCTCCGATACGTGCAATCTGCACCCCATCGGCGAAGTCGACGACGATCGGCGCGAGGGCGGCGCAACGGTTGGCGGTTGGCTTCCCGCGCAGCGAAACCTTGAAGCGCCCAGACGGGGGCGAGGCGAGCCACCCGTAGATGACGGTGCCGGGGGCGAGCTTCGCGCAGCGGACGCCAGAGACGCAGCGACCGCCGGTCTCAAAGGCAAGTGACTGCTGGCCGCGCTGGGTAAACGTGAGCCAGGGCATCTGCCCGGAACGCCCGGTGAATTCGAAATCACCGTCGAGGACAAGGTTGTCGGCGACGTCGGTCCGGCCAAAGGGGGAGCGCGTGAAGACTTCGCGGGCCTTTGCCGACGGGGCAACCGGTGCCGCCGACTCGACGGGGGCCGCCGGGGCCGGGTCGCCGGCGGTCGTTGCGACCGATCCACAGGCGGTCGTCGCAAGGAAGGCGAGGAAAACGGGCGGGAGCGCAGAGATGCGTGAGGTATACATATTGGTGGTCATCCCGTTCTCAGTTGCCGGTGCGAACCCAGCTGAGCGCCCGTTCGTAGACGGTGTCGCGGCCGTCGAGGAGGTCGCTCTGCGTCGGCAGGAGGTCCTCGTCGGGATCTACGCCGCGGCCGATGCGGGTGCTGCCGTCGGCTTCGACGTAGTCACCGGAGGCGAATTGCCAATTGAGACCACCAAAGTAGTCAAATTGAAAGAACGAGGAAAATGCGCCGGCGGTCGGGCGTCCGAAGACCCGGATGTTGTTCCCGCCACCGACCATTCCGTGCGGGAACCAGTCGCTCGCGCTGCCGTCGCGAGCAAGCAGGAGGGCGACGCGCAGGTCGGTCCTCGCCGCGGCGTCGCCGACCTCGTAGGGGTCGGCCGACTTCGGGAGGTTGGCAAATTGGGCAAGCCCGGTCGCTGTAGTAAAGCGCTCCCAAGAGCCTTGTTCGAGGTTGAAGCTCGTCGCAAAGCCGAGCGTCTTCGGCGTGCGAAACAGCTTTGTGAGGTACTCGGCGGCGATCTCGGTGCCGCCGTTGCCGGTGCGGTGATCGAGGATGACCATGCTCGCGTTGTCGCGAAGGGTCTTCATCGGAGCCGCGTAGGGATTGCTGTTGGGATTGTCGAGGAAAACACTGTCCCAAATCATCCCGTACAGTGCTTCATTCGGGGCCGCTTCTTTGGCTTTTCCGAGGGTGATTCCGCGACCGGCATCGTGGGTCACTTCGCTCGGTCCCGCGACGTGGTAGCGGATGCGGTGGTCACAGGTCGGGTAGTCGGGCTCTTCGGTCGGGAGATCGGCCACCTTGAGCGTCTCCGGCGGCGTGCAGGTGTGGGTCGCCGCGTCGCAGCGGATCACCTTCATTTCCTTCGCGAATCGGCGGACGAGCTTGCGGAAGTTCTCCATCGCCTCCGCGTGGCCGCGCGGATCGTTGGAGTGCCAATAATCCCACCAGACGTCATCAAGGCTCTCCGCCCAAGCGATCGGGTGCATGCCGTCGACGGAGACGATGCGATCGCCCCCCTTGAGGCCGCTCGTGAGGCGGGTCCCCGTGTAGGCGACGAGCACGTCCGGGTAGTTCGGATCCTTCGGGGCGAGGTCGTGGGAGAGGTTTGCGTCCCCCTCCTCCACACAGACCGGGAACGCGCCGCGGCCGGGTGCTTCCGGGCCGCCGCTCAGCGTTGTGTGCCAATCGCGGAGCTGGTGAATGGCGGTCGCGAATCCGTTCCAGAAGGTGAAGCGGTCGGTCGCCGTCTTCATCGTGGCAAGCGTAGCGAGCGCCTTCGGAAGGGTGTTCTGACGGGTGTACTTTCCCCCGAAAAAGATCCGCAAACGCCCGGAAAAATAGTCGACGAGCTTCGCGCGTTCCGTCTCCGTAGGGAGCGGCGGGACCGAACCGGCGCCGTCGCGACAGAAGCCGGCGCCGCAGAATTCGCCGGTCCCGCAGACCGGGTCGCGCGCGATGGTGCAGGCGGTCGCTGCACGGAACTTCCCTTGGGGCACGATCTCGACGGCGTCGAGGTCGGCGCCGGAGGCGATCATCGCAATTGACGCGCTGTAAGTCTGGGTACCGTCGACCGAGAATGGCGCTGTCTCAACCTCATACCAGCCGTCACTCGTAACGCGACCGGTTGGGTAAAAGTTCGATTGAACGTCGGGAGCTTTCCCATTTGTATAGCTCAGGTTGAAGCCGCCGTAAGCACGGCCCGTCCGGAGCCAGGCCCGAAGGACGTAGCTCCCCGAGACCTTCGGAAGATCGGTGATCGGGAGCTCGGCGAAGCTCTGCACCGAGTTCACGACGACGTAGCCGGTCCCCTCGAGGGCGCTGTCACTCTTCTTATTTTTGAAGCCGTTTCCGTCGAGGTTTTCGAGGCCATCTTTGTGGACGGCGGCGGCATCAAACTGGAAATTTCCGAAGCTATCAAACGTCCCTGCGTGGGCCATGCTCGGAAAGGCGACGGCGGCACCGAGCACAAGGGACGCGACCGCGGGGGCGAGACGGGGGGCGGAGCGCATAGGCGCGGGACTTTGTCGCGATTCCCCCGCAAGTAAAGGCGGTTGACGAAAATAGCGCATGCCGCACCGCGTCCGTCCGCGAAGCGGGAGACGGCGCGGAGTTCTCTACAACCGCGTCCGTCCGCGAAGCGGGAGACGGCGCGGAGTTCTCTACAACCGCGTCCG
>DYPH01000098.1:22590-24970 GCA_020720045.1 Sorangium cellulosum
TCCGCGAAGCGGGAGACGGCGCGGAGTTCTCTACAACCGCGTAGTTTTCCCTACGGCCGCGGTCGATCGGCGGGAAAAAACAGGACCCACCGGCGCGGGGCGATCTCGTAGAGCCAAGCGCGATCGGACTGCGTCCGTGCATCATACATCGAATACCATGGGAGCCGCTTCCAGACGTCGGTCGCCTCGATCTGGTCGGGGAGCACGAGGTCGACCTCCGCGTAGCTTCCCCCGGTGGCCCGATCGAGGCGCGGTCCAAAGGAAAAATCCTCGGTCCCCGCACGCGGGAGGCGGTCGTTGTGGAGGGCGCCGCCATACATCCAGAGGCCTTTGTCGTCGGCTCCAAGCAGAGCCTCGGCGCGCGTGCCTGCGGTCGCCGCCACGAGCGTGAGCATCGCGGCGACGTCGCCGCCGGACGCGCCGGTCGTTGGGGGCCCGCCATCTCTCGCGAGGCTGTCCGGCGCTTCGCCGGCGGCCTTGCCGATGGCTCCAAGCGCCTCGCAGGTCGGCACCAGAGGATACGGCGTAATTCCCTGCTTTTTCGCGGTAGTTCCGAGGGCGAGGTAGCGATTCTGATTCGCGGGGTGCTGCCCCTTCGCGATCTCGGCACCGGTCGCCCGCGCAGGGGCAACCTCCGCCTTCGTGCAAGCCGGATTCGGGACGACGAGCTCGATGATCAGCGAGCGTACGCCGGCAGCCTGTGGAAGGAGCTCCTCCTGAAAGCGTTCGACGGTCGACTTGCCGGTCGCACCGGCCCGCGCATGGGCCTCGCCAAAGGCAACGACGCGCGGCTTCGTCGCAAGGACGACGGCCAGCGCGTCGGCAGCGGTCGAGAAAGCTTTATAATTTATAGAGTTAACGACCGCACCTGGCGGGGAGCCATCGGGCCGCAGGTCGACCGCCGCCGGCTTTTGGCAGGCGACGAAGAGCAGGAGACTCGCGACGCCGGCGCGCCACGGCAACGGTGGGGGTGACCGAAGGAACACCGCGCAACGTTCGCACGTTTTTTGGGAAGGAGTAGTGTCGCCAACGCCATCGAACGCCCCCCCTCTCCGCGCCCGCTGCTCGAACAGCTCCTCGCCGTTCCGAAGAATCCCTTCGGAAACGGGGCGCGCGCCCTTCGCCGACGGACGCCCAAAAGCGGTGCGGCGCTGGCTCGAGGTGTCGCACAACTCCTTGGATTTACCATCGTTGCAGCGGCGCTGCTCCTCGCGCTCATTTATGTGCATGTTGCAATTTTCTCGGTCAAGTTCCTCGGCGCCGTGGTCGTCGGCGGGGCGGCCGCGGCAGGCAACGTGCGCGACGCCCTCCGTGGCTGGATTTTTGGAGCCCGGAGCGAGCAGCGAACGGTGGAAATCATGCCGTTTCGCGGCGGCTTCCAGCTTGTCGAGCCCTGGGGAACCCGTGAATCCTACACGCGTCCTGCGCGACTGGTTTCGGCGACGCGGACCGAACAGGGGCTCCATGTACGCATTTACGCTGCGAAAGAGGGTGATGGCGCGACGCTCGTCGATCTCGAGGCGCCCGAGCACGTGATCGACGCGCTCCTCGACGGGCTGGACCTCCACGTCGCCGGCGAGCTTCGGAACGACCACCCGCTCGGCCTGCCGCCGCTGACCGTCCCGAGCGACGTCGAGCCCTTTCTCGCGGCGCTGGATGCCCACGGCGCGACGCCAGCGACGCCGAACTACCGGTCCGGGCGCCCCGACGAGTCCTTCCTTCGCGCGGTCGCCGAGGACGAGCGACTTCCTGAGGAAGAACGGGTCGGTGCGTTCCTGCTCCTCGCGCGACGCAACCACGACGTTCCCCTTCGCAGCGACGACTCGCCGCTCGTTCGCGTTGCGGCCCACGTCGGCAGCGAGGCCGACGACGCGGTCCTCGGGCGAGAACTTCGACGCGTACTCACGCAGGATCCTTGACCGTAGCGCTGCGACCCTCGACCATCGGGCCCTCCATGGCCGAAACCGCCCGCCCTCGCCGTCACGCGCTCGCCGTCGAGCTGACCCCATACTGCAATCAAAAATGCAGTTATTGCTACAATGACTGGCGCGGCGACAAGAGCGAAGCGCGCGCTCTTTCTACGGAAACACTCACGACGATCTTGGGCAAAGCACTCGACGAAGTTGCCTTTGACCACGTGACACTGACCGGGGGAGAGCCCTTCGCGCGAGCCGATATTTTTGAGATTTTGGAACTACTTAAGAGCAAGGGGACGCGCGCGCTGATCATCTCGAACGGCGGTCTCATCACCGACGCGATTGCCGAAAAGCTCGCGCCGTTTCGCCCCTACTTCGTGCAGGTGACACTCGATGGTCCCACGAAGGAGATCCACGAGCCACACGTGAACGGTGAGCACTTTGATGCCACGATCGCGGGCGTC
>DYPH01000099.1 GCA_020720045.1 Sorangium cellulosum
TTCTTTCAGACGAACATGGCGCTATTTTTCGAGTGAGGCGCGAGAGAAGCACAAACTCAATCGTTCTTGGTGGTGAAACACTCAAGATTCTTGGACGCTTTTCATCTCGCCACTCCGGATTTTTTCCACGGATCGGCGCCAGAACCGTCAACGATTCCTGAGACTCCGCGAAGACTTCCGCCACATGCGCGTCGCCGAGGCGTCGAGAACGTGCAATCGAGAGGTGGCGCGAGTGGTCGTTGACGGCCGGAGCTCGCTTGGCGGATAGTTGTGGGATGGCAGCGTGGCCGGCGTCGCAAGAATTGGAATTGGCGGACGTTCGAATTTTCGAGCGTGCAGCTGCGCTTGGGTCGATTGCGCGCGCTGCCGCCGCACTTCGCGTCAGCCGACCGGCCGCCTCCCGTCAACTGGCGCGCCTCGAGGCGGCGCTCGGCTGCCGACTGGCTGAGCGGGACGGCCGAACAATGGTGCTCACGAGCGACGGCCGGACGTTCCTCCCGTATGCCGAGCGAATTCTCGCGTCTGCCGCCGAGGCAAGCGCAGCCCTGCCGCGGGGGATGCCACAGGGGCGCTTGCGCGTATCGACGACGCTCACGTACGCAGTCCACCGGCTCGTGCCGGTACTTCCCCTTTTTATTTCACAATTTCCAGACGTCGAAATTGCGCTCGATCTCGTGGCAACTCCAGTTCGGCTCCTTGCGAATGAAATAGACGTCGCAATCCGCGGCACCGCGACCGACGGCCATGCCCTGGACGCCCACCCGATTTCCGATGAACCGGTCGTGCTTGTGGCCGCCCCGAGCTACTTGGCGCGCTTCGGAACCCCTGCTTCCGTGCGCGACCTCCATGGCTGCGTATTCCTCGATTTCCGCTCGGACGACACCGCCTCTGACGTCCGCCTCTTTCCAGCCCATACGGCCCCCCGCGGCTCGGTGACCGGCGGGTGGAGCGGGAGTGGGCCGCCGCCACCCCTCGCCGCGGAAGAAGAGCGGATCCGCCTCCACGCCGCCTACCGCGCGAGCGATCCAATGGCGCTGATCGGCCTCGCGGAGAGCGGTTGCCGCATCGCGCGTGTCCCCCTCGTAAACGCAGAAGCGGCGCTCGCAAACGGGAAGTTGGTCCGCGTCCTTCCCCGGTTCGTCGCCGAACCGATTCCGATCTGCGCGTTTACGACGACCGCACGCAACCGCGACCGCACAATTCAGGCATTTGTCCAATTCGTGAAGGCAACGCTCGGTCGTGAGGCGATGCTCGGCGGCTAAGAGGCGAACAAAAAAAGAAACGGAGCCGAGGGGGCTCCGTTCGCGGACGTCCGTCGGCGACCGACGGGCATTGCTCACTTGAGATTCGCAAGCTTTTCCTTGATCTTGTCCTCGATCGTCCCCTTCATCATCTTGAGCATAAACGGGAGGTCGACGGCGACCTTCACCTCCGTCGCGGCGACGGCGACCGTCCCCTTGACGCCCTTCGCCGCGCCGCTGGTCGCTTCGAAGTTGATCGTGTCGCCGGACCAGGCCCACGTGATGCCGAGCCGGTCGGCCATGCCTTTTGCGAGATCCTCCGCCTTCGCTTTTGCGTCGGCGATCGGAAGGGAGTGGGACTGGGAGAGATCGATGGTTGCCATTTGGCTGAGATACACGAGGTCACGACGTGGTGAAAAGAGCCGAGCCGCTTCCATGGCGTTTTCCGCGGCGCGTCACTTCCTCGGGCAAGCGAGCGCGGACAGCACGCCGCGGGCTGTGCTAGGCACCGTCGCCGCGTGCGCCGACCTTTCCACGGAATGACGAGCGGCGTTTTCCCGGTGATCGTTGCCTGCGGTCGCTGTTGAGTCGGAGCCCCCCCATGACCGAAGCCGATCGCACCCCAGCCCCGAACGACGCCGAGCCCGCGGAACCGTTGTCGCTCGCAGGTGCCGATTTTGTGGAAGTTTTGGAGTCGGAAGCGATCCTCCCCTCGGTCACCCCAAGCGCGGTCGCCGTCGCTGACGGGCGCGCCCCCGCCCTCGACCTCGACGATGCAGAGCCGGCGCCGTTCAACCCGGACGTCGCCATCGCCCGCCTTCGCGCGGAAGCGGCCTTCCCTGCGAACGAAGCGCGCCGGGGGCGCCTCCTCTACGAACTCGGCGAAACTCTCGAAAGTTTTGAAAAATCGTCGGACGCGATCGCCGCTTACGAAGAGGCTCTCGCCGAGGACCCCGATTTTCTGGAGGCGGCCGAAGCGCTTGTTCGGGTCGCCCAAGCGGCGCGCCAGGCGAGTCGCGCGCAAGCGGCAGCCACGCGGCTTGCCGACGGCGCGAAAGACGAGCGTTCTCGGCTGCGTGCAGCGCTCTTGCTTGCCGAAATGGAGGAGTCGTCGGCGACGGATCAAGCCCGAGCCTTGGAGACCCTCACCGACGCCCTCGGGCGGGACGTGGCGGCGACGGAGCGCCTCCCGCTTGCCGTCGTCGCCGAGGCGTTTGCGTCGAGCGGCACCGGCGAGACGGCCGATCACCTTCGCGACGCGGCGGCAGAACTTCGCATAACCACCTCAGAAGATTCGGAATTACGCGCCCTCCTTGCGCTCGCCTGGGCCAAGCGTTCCCCATCGATCGCCTCGCTTCGCGCCCTCCTCGACGCGTCGTTGGAGCACGACGGCACCCCGCGCCGAGGCCCACTCGCCTACGCCACCGCCGGCGCTGCCGAGCGCCTGGCGACGAATTTGCCGGACGAGGCGGAGGCCCCCGCCCTCCTCGGACGTGCGAGCGTCGCCCGAGCAGAGATGATTTATCGGGCGTTTACGGAGAGCGACGGGGCCGACTACGGCGTTCCGAGCGATCACCGAACCGCCGGGTACCTGGTTGAGGCGGCGCTCCGCGCAGCTCACCGGACAACCGACGCAGACATCGCGCGCGCGCTCGTCGTCCGTGCCGCTGGCCACACCGGTTCCGACGCCACCGCCGCAACCCTCGCCGCGCGGACCTCGCTCGCGATCGCGGAAAAGTTTGGCGACCGCGACCTTCGCCACGACGCAATCGTCGAACTGACGACGAACCATCACGGGAGTGCCGCTGCCGCCGCCTTCGCGCTACGGCTTGATTCGGCGGACCGCGCAAGTGAACGGGTTGAAATTCTTGCAGAAGCGGCAAGAAAGCGCGCCGCGTCCCCGTTCGTCGTCGTCCGCGCCCTTCGCGGAGCAGGCGCTGCCTCCCCGCGCGAGGCGGCAGAAATGCTCGATGCCGTCGCTCTCGCCCCGACGAGCCCGCTCGCACTCCCGTTTGCGCTGGCTTCCGCCTACGCGCACGCCCGCGCAGGCTCGCCGGGACTCGACGCAGCCGTCGAACGCCTTCGCAACACCGTGCCCGAGGGCGCGAGCGCGCTTCTGGCCCGCGTGGAGCGATCGCTGGCAGCGATTTCTGGGAATTCAAGCCGTTACGAGGAAGCTACCGCGCAGCTCGCGGCAATGCTTCCCGTCGAAGATCGCGTGCCGTTGCTCATCGAGGCGCTCGCCGCCGAACCGAGCAGCGAGGCGCGCGCCCGCACAATCGCGACGCTCGCTGGCACCGAGGCCGGACGCACATTTGCTGGGCTTTTTGGGCCGCTTGACGACCGCGAGCATGGGAGCCTCGACAACCTCGTCGCGACCGCCGAAGCGATTGGGCTTGGCGCTCCGCTGCGCGTCTTTGCCCTCGTGCGGGCTCAAGCGTCCGGCGGCGGCGCAGGGGCAACGGAAGGCCACTTGGAAGCGCTCCGTGCCTCCGGCGAGGCGACCGAGCTGGTTGCGACCTTCGCTGCCGCGAGCGCGCGACGCCAGGGGCTCCGCCTTCGGAGTGCCGAGCTCCTGCTCGAGCTTGCCGACGGCACCGCGTCCGGGCCACTCGCTTCGCAAATTTCCCTGGAAGCAGCGTTACTTGCGGCTACTGCCGGCGAAGACGGGGCGAGCCTCGCCCTCCGCGCCGCGACCCTCGCCGCGGAGAGGGCCGACGTTGCCGACGCGGGCCCGGCCCGACGTTTCGCCCAGTTCCTCGCCGCCATCGAAGCACGAACCGTCCCGGCCGTTCGCGCTGCGCTTGCTGCCGACCCGACCCCAGATCCCCTTCGGACCTTCGTCGTGGAGGCGCTCGCCGGCGACGAGGTCGCTGCCCTCGCCGCGCTGGAGACGGACGGAGCGCTCGACGAGCCGGGCGTGTCGACCGCCGTCGCCCTCGCTCGCCTCGCCTACCCGGTCGACGGCACAGATCCGGCCGAAGGGGCCCTTGAAGCGCTCCGCGGCGCTGGCCCTGTCGGGGAAGCGCTTGCCGCACGTGTCGCGCTTGCACGCGCGATTGCTGGCGGGGACGCCACGGCACGCCTCCACGCAGCCCGCCGCCTCGCGGCCCTCGCCCCGGAAGACGCCAGCCCGGCCCTCGAAACCGCCGCCGCGGCCCTCGCCGCCGAAGCTCCAACGGAGACTATCGACGAGGAGTTCGCCGCCGCCCTTGCCCATTTTGCTGGGGTCCTCGGGGAGTCCGGCGGGCCTCTTCCGGCAGCCGCGGCGGTGCTCGCGGCCCAGTGGGCGACCGAAACATCTGGTTTTTCTGTCGAATTTCCGAGTTCAGCGGCGGGGCGCCTTGCCGCGCTGGCATCGGTGACTCCGGGGACCGATCCGGCGCGGCGAGCCGCGGTCGCCAGCGAAGTGGGGGACGCGCTCGACCAAGCTTCCGAGCTCGACGCGTGCCTCATCGCCGGCTGGAATGCGCTCGCGGCGGGGGACGCCGAGCTTGCAAAAGCGCTGTTTGAATTCGTGGCTGAGCAGGTTCCCGACCCGCTTCCCGTCTGGGAAGGGCTCCGCGCCGCCGGCGAGGCGCTCGAAGACGCAACGACGGTCGCGGTCGCCTGCGAACAGCTGGGAGCCCGCTGCTTCGACGACCGACGGGCGGCAGCGTTCTGGGAGCACGCAGCGCGCGCCTGGCTCTCGCTCGCGGAGACCGACGAAACCCGCGTCGATCACGCGCTTCGCCAATCGCTCGCCCGCGACGGCGCTCGAAAGTCGGCCTTTGAGGCGCTCTTCCGCCGCGTCCGCGATCGAAAAGATTCCGATGGCGTCCTTGCCCTGGCAGAAGCGCGCCTTTTGGTGACCGACGATACCGCCGAGGAAGCGAAGCTCCATTGGGAGCGCGCCCGCGCCTTCCGCGAAAAGGGCGACGCCCCGGCGGCGCTAAAGGCCCTCGAAGCGGTCCGCGCCCGCGAGCCACGTCACATCGGTGCGCTCGCGCTTGCCGGCGAAATTGCGATTTGTTCCGGGGCTTTCGCCGAGGCAGCATCGACGCTCGCCACGCTCGCGACCATCGACGGGGCTCCGGCGAAGAACCGGATCACGGCCGGCGTAACCGCCGTCGATCTTTACGAAAATCGGCTCGACGGTGCCGAAAAGGCCCTCGGCGTCCTCCGGCAGCTCCGCAACGACGGCCTCGCCCCGCTACCGGTCCGCGAACGGCTCGCCCGCGCCGCCGCCCGCCTGGGCGCGTGGGAGGACGCAGTGACCGCCCTCGAAGAGCTCATGCGTGAACGGCCCGAAGTCGCCGGACGCGCGGAAGCAGCGCGCCTCGCGATGGCGATCTATCGCGACAAGCTGGAAGCGCCGGAACGCGCCAAAGCAGCAATTTCTATGCTTCTTCGGCTGCTTCCCGGCGACCCAGAGGCGACAAACCTCGTCGCGACGGGCCCGTTTGATGCCGCGTTCCGGGCGACAGCCCTCGCGGGTAGCGAAGGGGCACTGCTCGAAAGCGCGCGGGCGAACCCGGCAGATCCGTTGCCACCAAAGCTGTTGGCGACCTGCTTCCGCGCCCACGGGATGGCGACGCGGGCCCATTTCGCGGAGAACGTCGTCGCGGCGCTCACCGGCACCGCCGAAGAGACCTTTGCCGATCCACCGCGCGCGCCGCTCTCCGCCGCCGGGTGGGGGGCGCTGGTCGCTCCGGGAGATTCGGGTGCTCTTTCAGGACTTTACGCCTACCTAGGCCCCACGCTCGGCGAGGCCTTCGGGCCCGATGTTGCGGCGCTCGGAGTGGGCAAACGCGAGAAGGTCGACGCGAAGGTCGGCCTCGTCTTGCGCACCGAGCTCGGTGCCTTTGCGGCGCTGTTCGGCATCCCCGACTTCGACCTCTACGTCGGCGGTCCAGACGGGCTTGGCGTAGCGGTCGCGCCCGGCGAGCGGATCTCGCTCGTCGTAGGCAGCCAAGTACGCTCCCCGTTTTTGCCTGCCGTTCGCGCGCGCCTCGGCCGCGAGTTTGCAGCGGCCGCGCGAGGCATGACGACGCTGCTCCGGCTGCCGACGGAAACGAATCTCGCGATCGTCGCTGCCGCCTGCAACATCGCAAAAGTACCTGGCTTTTCCTTCCAGCACCCGGTCGTCGCGGAGGTCGAGCGCGCCCTCAACAAGGCGATTTCGAGCAAGACGAAGAAGGGGCTCGCCCCGTTCTGCATGGCGGTCGTCAGCGAGGCGGCTGATGCCCGCGCGTGGATGGATGCCGCTCGCGCAACGCTCGACCGGGCTACCGCCTTTGCGGCGAGCGACGTCGCAGCGGCGCTTGCGGTTCTCGGTCTCGACCCCGTGCCGACCGACATCGATAGCCGGACCGCAAAACTCTACGAATTCGCCCTCGCCGGCCCGCTTCCCCAAGTGACCGATGAGTGTTTCCCGGCCAGTGAGGCGCCCCGATGAGCGACACAAAGAAGAACGATCTCGGGCTCGACTTCGACTGGGATGACGACGCCCTCGACGCCTGGGAGGCGAACGCCTTCGACGCCCTCGACGGAGCGGCGGCAGCGAAACCGGCGGCGCAGAGCCAAGTGGCGGCCGCCGTCGAAAACCCGCATGACTTCGACAATTTGCCACCGCTGAACGAACCGCCGCCCCGCGCTTCCGTCCACATGGCATCTCTCGATCCCGAGGAAGAGGCCGCGGTCGCGAGCGTCTTGGAGCCGCCGGTCCCGGAGGCGCTCCCATCGAGCAACACGCTGGGCGCGTTCTACACGCCGGCGCCCCCTGGCATCGGCACGAGCGGGCCGGTTCGCCCGGCGATCCGTCCGGCCGCGGGACGCTCACCCGTTTCACCTGCAAAATCTGACGCTTCGGCCCCCACGTCGGCGCCGGCCTCCGTCGTCCCGCGGAGCGCTCCGGCCGACTCGGCCCCTGCCTCGCTCCGTGCGAAACCACCGTCCGTTGCGCCGTCGCTCGCCCGTCCGGCGCTCCGCCTGCGTGCCGGTGCGGCACCGATTTCTGAGCCAGAAACGGCGACCCCGGCGCGCGTCTCCGTGCGTCCGACGGCGCTCGCGTCGTCGCGTCCCGCACCGGTAACCCCACGCGTTCTAGGCTCCGGCGTCTCGCCGGGCGGCGACAAACACGTTGAGCAATCGGCCTCCGGCGACGGACGGACGGCGGAAAAGCGTGCGGTCCCCGTCGCAGAACCGAGCGGTGTCGCCGCGAAGACGCTCGCCGAGCGTTTGAGCTGGCTTGAAGAAGAAGCGGCCCACCTGGTCGACGTCCACGAAGCGGCCCGAACGCGCTTGGCGCTCGGCGAACTTGCCGCCCTCGTTGGAGAACGCGAAAAATTGACCCAGTATTTCGCCGCTTCTGCGGAAGCGCCTCGGAGCGAAATGGCGCGATTGGCGCTCCTGCCAACCGCCGCCGACCCGGCCGCGCGCGCAGCCGCCTGGCAGGCTGAGGGGGGCCGCGCGAGCACCTCTGACGGACGACGTCACGCGATGGTCGCCGCGGCAATCGGCTACTTTCGCGCCGGTGACCGCGAGGCGGCCCTTCGCGCGCTCGGGTCCCTCCGGAGCACAAGCGACGATGGTCGTGCCGCTCTTTTGGAAACAATTTCGGCGCTTTCGACGGCCGATTCCGGGGCAACGCTCCTGGATTTCGCCAAGAAACACCCCAAAGACGATCCGGCACTTCGCGCGGCCCTCGACGCGGGAATCGCGCTTCGCGGCGCGAGCACCCTTCGCGGCGGCTCGGCAGACCCACTCACCGCCCTCCGCGCCTTTGGGGCCGCCCTGACGGCGCGCTCCGCAGGCCCTGCTATCGCCGCCCTCGCCCCGCTCGCAGCGCTCACGGACGACGCGAACCAGGCGATGGGCGCCGCAGCGGCGTGGCTAGCCGATGCCCTTGCGCCGGTCGCTGCCCGTCGTGGGAACCCCTATGCAGACGCCCTCCCGCGGACGGCCGCAGGCATCCGTGGGCGCGCGATGAGCGCCCTTCGCGGTGGTGAAAAACTGAATCTTTCCGAGCAAGAAGAGGCTCTCCTCCCCGTCGAGGAGCGCGCTCTTTTGGCGGCGTTGTCGGGCCGCATCCCCGCCGTCGACGGCGATTCAACCGCCCCGTTTGCGGTCGCGCTCCGCAATCACGCCGCCGCCGAGCGCGGAGACGAGGCGGAAGCGACTGCCGTCGTTGGAACCGACGACGAAGCGATCGCGATCCGCATCGCACGCGAACTCGCGGCAACGGCAGCAACCCCGGAGCGTGCCGCGTTAGCATCGAAAATTGTGGGAGATTTGCTTCAGACGAGCGAAGGCGCCGTCTCGGCAGCGACGACCCGTGGGGTCGCACTCTGGGTGGCTGAAGCGCGTGGAGACCGGAGCGCGGTTGCCGCGGCGATCGCCCCGAGCGACGGCGAGATCTCGGAAGGGGTGACGGCGCGTGCCTTGGCCGCCGGCCTCCTCGCCCGCGCCAGCGATCCGGAGGCAGCGCGGCGCTACCTCGCATCGGTCCCACGAGGGGCTTTCTCCGAAGTCGCGGCCCGGCTCCGCGGCGGTCCCGTCGATGACCGCGCGGTCCAATTCGCCGATGCCCTTGCTTTCGCAGAAGAAAATGGCGACGCCATCGCCACGGCGACCTTGACCGTCGAGGCGCTTTCCGCGGCGCTTCCTGCCGGCGCGTCGCCGACGGGCGCCGCTGTTCCCTTCGCACTCGCCTACACCCTCGCGCGACGGGCAAACGGCGAGGAGGCGGCGCTGGAAGACGACCTCCTCGGCCCCCTCGACGTTGCCGCCGAGGCCCTCGAAGCGGGAACGGCGCTACTCGACGCACGCCTCGAAGCGGCCCTCGACGCCTCTCCGACCGACGCTGCCCTTGCCGATCTCGTCGCCCTTCGACGGACCTCGGAAACGGCGGAGACCCACGAACGCGCGGTCGCCCGGATTGCCGCGGTCGCGGCGACCGATGGCCCCTATGCTTCAGCAAATACTTCGGTATTTCGTCTGGAGGAGGGCCTACGACGGGAGGCCGCGCAGCCTTCGCTCCCAAACGACGCCCGCGAGCCCCTCGCCTTCGAGACCGGAGCGCTCGCGGAGATCGTGCGGGAGCGCCTCGACCTTGCGCGCGGTGAGGTTTCGGAGGCCGTGGAACGCCTCCTCGCCATCGCGCGGGACCCGGCGGCGACGCCAGCCGCCCAACGCAAAGCCCTTGAAGGACTTGCAGAACTCGATGGGCAAGTTCGCGGTGACGACGCGGCCGCAGGCCTCTGGCACGAGACGATCGTGGAAGCGGCCCCGGATGCCGTTGCGAGCCGCTATCACCTGCTCACGACGACGACGCGCGACCGCCGTTTTGCCGACGCGGCGACGCACGCCTTCGCGCTCAGCGATGCCCTTGCCCATCGCGATGCCGGCGAGGCGGGCGCCCAGTGGCTCCTCGGAACGATTCTTCGGCGTATTTCCAACACGACCGCCGACGCAGACCCGGTCGGCCCGCCGGTCGCTGGCGACTTGGCGGCGGTCGTCCTCCGTGAGGCCTACCACCACGCACGGACCGCCGGAGATCACCCGGCAGCCGCCGAATACGCCTCGGCCCTCGGAGACAGCGCCGAGGCGAGCGGGCGCGAGGCGCTGTTCCGCGTCCGTGCCGCACTTGCGTGGGCGCAGGCTGGGCGCGCCGACGAGGCACGCTCGGAACTCGAACTCGCGATCGCCTACGACCCGCAAGACGCTGTCGCGTGGGGTTTGCTCGCAGAAGCTCGCGACGCGAGCGGCGATGCCCAAGGGGCTGCCGAGGCGTGCGAAGCGATCGCGCGAACGACGCAAGTCCCTGAACATGCTGTAGAAGCGTGGTTTGAGGCCGGTCGCGTCCATGCCGAGCAAGGCGGCGACCGTGATGGCGCGATCCGGGCCTTCGAGGCGGCAGCCGCGATCGACATTCGCCATCGTGACGTCTTCGATCGCCTGCGCGCGCTCTACAAGGAACGCGATGACCTTCCGTCGACCGCGTCGCTCCTCGCTCGCAAACTTGAACAAATTGAGGACAATGACGAGCGCCTCACCCTCTCTGTGGAGCTTGGCATCACCCAAGCAGGCGCAGGCGACCTCGACCTCGCGATGCACACGTTTCAGACGGTGCTCGCTGCCCAGCCGGACCACCCGGTCGCCCTCTCTGCCTTCGCCGACCTCGCCGAGCGCCGGGGCGACTACCTGGTGGCGGAGCAGCATTTTGTGCGGCTCGCGCGGCTCCTCCCCTCGCGAAGCGAGCAACGAACCGTCTACGGGCGCCTCGGCCACCTCTACGCAGAGAAGCTCAATCAGCTCGACCGCGCCGAGGTCGCCTACAAGGAAGTCCTCGCGCGCTCCCTCGCCGACGAAGCGACGACCATCGCGCTCGTCCACGTCCTTGAACGCCGGGGCGACGTACCGCAAACGCTGGAATACTACGCAAAATACGTCGAGCTCGCCGATGCTTCCGCCGAGCGCATTCAGCGCGCCATCGTGCTCGCAAAGCTCCACGAAACCCTCGAGAAGAACGCACGACGCGCGGAGGGGGTCCTCGACGGCATCCGAAAGGAGCATCCGACGAACGTCACGATCCTCCGTGCGCTCGTCGAATTTTACCAGCGGCAAAAGCAGACGCCCGCTGTCAACATCCTCCTCGACCGCGCCGCCGCCGAAGCCCGCCGCACACTGACGGCAGGGAAGGTCCACGCTTCTACCTTTGAAACGCTCGCGACTGTCCACGAACTTCGTGGCCGCGCCGAGGGGGCAAAGGTCGTCGCGGCCACGCATGGCGCTCTCATTGGCTCCCCGCGCCCGATCGGCGGGGCCGACGTTCGCGCCCTCGACCCACGCCTCGACGACTTCCTCGCCCCCGAGGAATTTTCGAGTGCTTTCCGCGCACTGCTCGCAGAGGCCGGCGTCGCTCTCGACCTCGCGCTTCCCCTAGACCTGAATGCACTTGAGGCACAGGTCCTCCCCAAGCAGGCGATTGCCACGCAAATTAATCAGATGGCTAGCCAGCTCGGGATCGGCCCCGTCGCGCTTTATCTTTCCTCGAAGGTGGGTCCGAGCGCGGTGCCGCTCAGTAGCGCAAAGCCGGGAATCGTCATCGGGACCGAACTCCTCGAAAAGGCGAACGACAGAGCACGTAAATTCCTCGTTCTCAAGGCGCTCAAAGCGATCACTTCCCATTCCGCGGGCCTCCTTCGTGGTGAAAGCACCGCGGGAGACGGCGGGGGAAGCGACGGCGGCGTCAATCTCGACCTTGTCATCGCCGCCTGGCTCCAAGGGTTCAATCCGAGCTGGGTCGCCCCGGGCTTTGACGCCGAGCGCGTGAGCGCCATGCGAAGCCGCCTGGAGCCGTTCCTCCCAACGGAGATCTCTCCAAATCTCGGAATGATGGCGCTTGAGGCGGCGTCTGCGCTGCCGAGCCTTCGCGGCCGCGTCCAGTCGCTCGCGAACGCCTGGCTCCACCGCACGGCGCTCCTCGGGATTGGCGACCCGGCGAACGCCCTCGAAGCGATCTCCTGGGGCCACGGCCTCGATACCCTGAGCGCCGACGCCGACGCGCGCGGTACGTTTGTTGCTGACCACGATGACGCCCGCGATCTCGTCATCTTCACCGTTTCAGATAGCTACCTCGAAGCTCGAAAAAAGCTTCAGCTCCCCTGAGAGGTCCGTGCCGAGCGCGAGCGGCTACCGCACCGAAAACTGAACCTCTTCAACGCCTTGGTCGCTCTCGACGCGGAGGAGGTGGGTCCCAACGGTCATCGGCAGATCCTCCGATGGGACCCGCTTTCCGTCGAGAAACACCTGTCTACGGGTGGGACCTTCAATGCGGAGAGGGACGCGCTGGAGCGCCGCCGGCCGATCGGCATCCAACAAATACCGAGCACCCTCGCGCGGGGAAACAATCGACAATGGGGATCGCGGAAGCTCGGGCGCGCCCGGGCAGAACGGAGACTCCCCTTCCGGCAAGAGAGGACGCCCCGCACGTTCGGCCCACCGCAACGCCTCCGCCGGGTACCGCTCAAAGACCTTCCGTTCCAGGACAGCGGGCGAACAGGACGGGCCCGCACGTAGGCCATTCCGCTTGTCGACGTAGGCCATCACATGCATCGTGCAAAGATGGGTAGGACGTCGATCCTTCGGAATTTTTTCATGAATTTTATGGGGACAGTCCCGCGAAGCGAGCTCTCCCGAGAGGGCGCAAAGCTCGACGTCCTCGTCGGAAGCCTCCTCCGCGGCGGCCGGTTGTGGCCCCGGCGGCGCGACGCGACCGTGGGCGGCAAGAATGACGCGATGAAAGATGGGCGCGGCGCCAGAAACGCCCGTTGTTCCGGCCATCGGTGCGCCATCAAAATTGCCGACCCAGACGGCAACAGTGACACGATCAGACCACCCTACCGTGAGGTTGTCGCGATACCCCTTGGACGTTCCCGTTTTGACCGCGACAGGGAACGGAAAATCGGCCAAATCGCGATTGTTCCCAAAGGCGGCACGACGAGCATCTGCGTCTTGAAGGACGTTCTCCACGCTCTGAACAACCGCGGGGGGAACGAGGAATGGACTCGGGGCTGCTTCCGGCGTGCCTGGAAGAAGTCTGAGAGAAACCGCACGCCCTCCACGCGCGAGGACCGCGTAGGCGCGGGCGAGTTCGTAGAGTCGCGTTTCACCATCGCCGAGCGCGATCCCCTCCCCGTAGAACTCGGGAGCTTCCGTAAAGGTGGTAAATCCAAGCTTTTTCAGCTGGTCAACGACCGCTGGGACGCCGAGTTCGTGGGCTTCTCGCGCCGCGGGGACGTTCCAACTGTTGGCGAGCGCCTCGCGGAGGCGCACGGGGCCGTGGAAACGGCCATCGTAGTTGTTAGGCGCAAACTGCCCCCCGTTCCCGCTCGGAAACGTCGTCTCGACGTCCATCAACAGAGTGGCAGGGGTCTGCCGCAACGTCTCCATTCCGAGCGCATACACAAAGGGCTTTAGCGTCGATCCCGGCTGGCGTGCGGCGAGTACGCCGTCGTTTTTTCCGAGTGCGCCGTCGTCGGTCCAATCGGGGGAACCGACCCAGGCGAGGACGTTCCCCGTCTGATTCTCAATCACGAGAACGGCCGCGCCTGCCACATTCTTGTCGCCCAAGCGCTCGACGACACGGGCGGCCGCCTGCTCCGCTTCCCGTTGGATGACGGCGTCGAGGGTCGTCCGCACTTCGGCGCGCCGCGGCCCCGATGGCGGGACGCCCAAGGCGATGGCGGCGGGGGACGGCGTCGCCGCAGCGAGCGAAAGCCGAAGAAATTCAATAGCATGGGGGGCGCCAAAGCCCCCCTTCGTGAAGGTCGGCGTCAGCGGCTCGGCGAGCGCCGCCGCACACGTATCCCCGTCGAGCATACCTGCATCCTGCATGCGATGAAGGATGACGTCGCGGCGCGCGAGGACGCGCTCGGGATGCTTCGTGAGGTCGTAAAAGGCTGGTCCGCGGGGCATCGCCGCCAACGTCGCCGCTTCGGCGGCCGTAAGTTCGCGCGCCGGCTTGTCAAAGTAGAGGCGGGCCGCACGGCTGGCCCCCGCAACATTCGGCCCGAAGGGGGCGTCGTTGAGGTAGGCCTCAAGGATTTCGTCCTTGGAGAGGGCGCGCTCAATCTTGAGGGCGTAGGCCATCTCCATCCATTTCCCGGCGATTCCTCGCTTGTGAGGGCGTTCGACGCGGGCCAACTGCATCGTGAGCGTCGACGCGCCGCTGACGGTGCGCCGGCGGACGAGGTCGGAAAAGGCGGCGCGGGCGACGGCGACAACGTCGACGCCCGGGTGATCGCGGAAGCGCTTGTCCTCGGCGGCCACGACGGCGAGCGGCAGCCAGGTGCCGAGATCGGCCAGCGTGCTGTGCTCGGATCGGGTGCCGTCGTCGGCGCGAACCTCTCGTAGGAGATGACCATTTCGGTCGAGGTACCGCGTCGACGGCGCACGCGCCGCCCCCTTCTGGAGCGGCCCCGGGAGCGCGACGAAAAGGGAAAAGACGAAGAGCAGGAGCGGCGGTCCGAAGACCACCACCCCCGCGGCGAGCGGCCATCGGTACCGCCGAGCGAAAGAACGAATCGGCGTAGTCATGGTTGACGGGAGTTAGCGCGCCTTGGTCGGCACAAGAGCGGCCGTAGGCGGTAGCTCCTTCGGCGCGAGAACCTTGATTTGCGTAGCTGCCGTCCGCCCAAAGACTTCGGGCTCATACATACACTCCGCACGCGTCGGAGGGACGATGAAGGACCCGATCCCCGTGGCGCGAGCGAGGTAGCGGAAGTGGTAGGCGCCTGCGTTCAGATGCTCCACAAATACGAGGACTTTGTCATCATGAACCTCTTTATGGAAGGGGCGCGACTCAAAGCCATAATCGCCGTAGTTCTCCTCATTCCCTTCGTCGGCGGGGCCCTCGGCACCATTCGCAGAAGGGGCGCTCGTCGCTAGCTCGCTCTGAATCGCTTCAAAGCCGGCCGGCAACGGATCTTCAATGACGACTTGCTCGCGGGAGTCGGGGCTAACGACCAGGAGATCGACCATGACCAGGTCGCCGGCGTTCACGTCCTTGACGACCGTCGAGGGGAGCTTGCGCTGGGCGTCGAGGAGGTCCTCGGGGCGGACGACGCGGAGGGCCCGCGTCACGAAGAACCCGCGCTCAAGCGGCTGCTTCGGGAGCTCCTTCGTCGCGTAGCGGAGACGGGCCGAGTAGTACAAGGTGCCGGATCCACCGAGCTTTTGGAAGGCGAGCGTGCTTCCCGAGGCTTCCGCGTCGAAGAGCTTGGCCATCGAGAGGGAGGCCCCTTTTTGGGCCAGAGATGCTCCGTGGAATGGGGCCTCCGTCAGGAGCGATCCGCCAAGGAATACGCGAGCATCGTAGTCGGGGGCGACCGCTTCGCGGGCCTTCCGAAAGCCTTCGAGAGCCAAGAGCGCCCATGCCGTCTCCTGGGTCGAGCGCCACGTGCCGCCACGGCGGGAGGCGAGAAGCCCTTGGGCGAGCTTCGTCGCCATTTCGTTCTGCGGATCAGAAGCGAGCACACCGCGAAGCGCCATCGCCGTCGTGCGGGCCGGCGAGTCGAGATAGCGGGCGTAGCGGTCGTCCGCATCACCGACGGTGGCGCCGGAAACCCGAACGCTCGTCGCGCCATCCAAATCGGCGATCAAGGCCTTCTGGGCGTCCGGACTCCCCTTGGAGACGGCCAACGCGTGAAGCAAAAGGGCCTTTGAGAAGAGGGGTAGATCCTTCTTCCGCTCGACCAACTTCGTCAAGTAGCCGGCGTCCGGTTTTCCGACCGTCGCCAAGACATCGGCAAAGAATACCTGTTCCGGCAAGTCTTCGTGATGCCGGCCGCGGCCGGCAGAAAGTTCGCTGCGGAGGAAGCGCTGCGCATCGGCGAGGACATTGTCTGGAACCGCATGTCCCGCTTTTTTGGCCGCATCGAGGCCGAGGAGCGCCCAACCGGTCACCCAAGGATCGACGTGGGGGGAGTCGTCCCAGTAGGAGAAACCGCCCGACGGACGCTGGCGCGCAACAATCTTCCCAATCGCCTTATCGACTTCCACGTCGGCCTTCGGCGGCAATGCAATGCCGAACGCTTTCGTCAAATCTTGAAGTGCGACGAGCGGCAAGAGGCGACTCGTGAGCTGTTCGGTACAGCCGTAGGGGTACTCAATGAGCTGCTCAATGCCGTGATCGAGACCGACGAGAGCGCTCGAGGAGAGCTTCACGTCGAGGGTTCCGAAGTCGCTTCGCGCCTTTTCGAGCGCGCCGAGGCGCTCGCCGATGGCATCCTTCGTCTCCCCTTCGAGGGCCACCGTCTCGATGCTCGTCGGCACCTGGACGTCACGCCCCAATTTCACGCGATCTTTCAAGCCGTTGGGGCCCTCCACCGAGAACCCGAAGTTCGCCTTGCCGACGGTGCCAGCGGTCCACGGAAAGCGAACTTCAATGCTCCCGTTCGCCGGGACGGTCACCGTTCGTGACGCTTCGCCGTCGAGCTTCACACCGGAAGCCTCCGCTTTTACCGTAACTTGCGTCTCGGGGAGCCCCTTCGCGGTGACGACGACGCCCGCTTCAAAGACGTCGCCCGCCCGGAGGAACCGCGGCAGCGCCGGGCGCGCCATCAGCGGCCGCGACGTGATGACCTGATTTTCGCCGAAGCCGAAGCGATCGTCTTTCGACGCGGCGACCGCCATCAAGCGGTAGGTCGTAAGTCCGTCGGGGAGCTTGAAGTGGACGTGGGCTCGCCCGTCGGCGCCTGTGAGGACCGTCGGTGCAAAGAAGGCGGTCGCGCGGAAATCGCCACGGACTGCGCCGCCGCCGTCGCCACCGTCGCCCCCTTTGTCGCTGCCAGCCGGCGGCTTCAAGGTGAAGATCGCGCCGAGATCTTCACGCATTTCATGAGGAACGAGCGCCGTCGGTCGGCGCCGCGAGAAGGCCGGAATCGGGTCGGGCGTCTTGTAGCCGGTCAGCATGAGCACGCCTTCGTCGACGGCGTAGAAGGTGACCGAACTCTCAACCCCCTTGCCGGCGGCGAGGACCGCGAGATCGACGTCGACCTCGTCGCCGGGCCCGTACTCGGCCGTCTTCCCCTTCGCGGGATCGGGCTTTTTCGTCGGCGTGACCTGGACCGCAAGTCGCCGCGATTCCGGGTCAATTTCGAGATTTGTGTAGCCGAGGCGGAACTGGGGCGCGTCGAGGGGCGACCCCTTCCCTTTGCTCTTCGGGTCGGGCGTCGTCCGGCCGCGGACGAGCATGACGCTCACGTAGGCGTTCGGCCGCGTCTCCTCGGTGATCGGCACTTCGATGCGGGCCATCGGCCCCTTGATCGTCTGCCGCCAGCTCTTCATGACGCCGGCGCGCTCGACGGTCACCCAGGCTTCGGCCTCGCGAAACGGATTCTTTACGAGGACTTTCGCGGTGTCGCCGACCTTGTATTGGCGCTTGTCGGCGACGAGATCGAGGTTCTTGCTGTCGCTGGCCCCCCAGGAGACGTCGCCCCCTTCGTCGCCCCAGACGTAGACCGGCAGCGACGCGGCGACCGGGTTCCCCTTCTTGTCGGCGCTCGTCGCGCGAACGACGAAGTACCCGTGCTCGGGAAATGTGAGTTCACAGCCGGCAATGCCCTTTGCGTCGGTCGTCCCGCGGCAGGACATGATCTCCTTGTCGACCGCCTTGTAACTCTGGTGAACCTCCCCTTCCCCGAGTTCCTCGGCGGAACTCGTAAAGTTTCGCTGATACAAGGTAAATGCGACGGCAGCCCCCGCCTTCTTGCTCCCGTCAATGCCGGCAACGGCCGCTTCGAAGCGCTTCGGTTTGCCGGCGGGGACGAAGTCGTCGTCGGGACGCTTCAGGCCAACGTAAACTTCAGCGGGATGCACAATCGCCGTTGCCGTCGCGGAGACCGTCTGGCGCGTAAAATCTTCAATCGTCGTTTCAAGGACGACGACTTCCGCGCCGTGCATCTTTGGGAACGTGAGCGGCACGCTGCTAGAAGCCGAACCTTTTCCGTCAAGTACGACCTTCTCACTCTTGAGAACGCTCGCGTCCGGAGCCCCTTCGAGGTGCCCTTCCTGGTAGGTTCCATCACTGGTCTCCACCTCCTCCAACCCCGGCGGATGGAAGGAACCCGGGCTCCGGGTGATCGTCATCGTCGCCTTGGCGCCTGCCATCGGTGCGCCGAAGAGGTAGTCACCGTGCGCGGTGAAGCTCGCAGTATCGCCGCGAACGAAGGACGGTTTGTCTGCGTCCGCTACCGCTTTGAACTCGCTCGGTTTGTAGGCGGCAATCAGCGCATCAGTCGTTGCAGAGACCCCGTTGGAATCGCCGTCGACTTCGGCGCGAACTTGCATATCTCCGTAGCGAATACCGGCAGGAATCGCGATATCTGCTGTCACGTCGCCGAAGGCACCGAGCACCACTTCCTTCTCAAAGAAAGCGGTCCCTTCGGAGTCATTTGCCGTGAGTCTGACCTTCTTCCCGGCCGGCGTCGTGCTGCCCGTGACGGTCGCTTGGCGAAAGAGCCCCTTCACGTGCATCGTCTCGCCGCCGCGGTACACGCCACGCTCGGTAAACAGCATGCCGTAGGGGTCGAGGCGCCCTGCCTCGTCGATGCTCGCCTGGCCGTAGGGGTAGAGGCGGTCGCCGAGCCGCTGCCAGCTCCAGTCCTTCCCGTCGCGGGCAATGAAAACCGCATTGTTTTTCAAGTTCCCTTCACCATCGACGGGATTGAATGCGGCACTGCCAATGGTGACGAAACCATCTTTGTCCGTCGTCGCGGTCGTGAAGACCGCCCCTTTTTCGCCGCGTACGGTGACGCTCGCGTTCGGGACTGGCTTCCCATCCGAAAGGCGAGTGACCCAGACCATCGTCCCGAAACGACTCGCTTTTACGGAGATCGCAAGGTCGGTCACCGTCACGAGTCGGGGGCGATCGCCGCCCGCGTTGGCGCGGAACCAGATGGTCCCAAAGCCCCCTTCTTTCGCCAAGATCGGGTCGAGAGCGAGCTTCCTAACGACAAAGCGGTTCTTTCCGCCATTCACATCGAGCTTCTGGGTCGTAGCGCCTTTGGGTGCATTTTCCGGCTGCAGGACGGCGTCAACGATGTCCCCTTCGGCGACGGAAGCGATATCGACGCTCGCTTCGCCGAAGTTTACCGCCCCCATCGGAATCTCGCGGGTCGCCGCCGCGCGCTTCGCCTCGAGCACGCGCCCTTGCAGCCCTACCTGAAAGCTCGGACGGAGGTCGGCGACGGTAAAGGTCTTCGTCACATCCTTCGCAAGCGTCTGACCGTGTACGTCCTTCAAACCGGCTTTGATCGTGACAGACACCCGGGTTCCCGGCCGATATTCGGCAGGCAGGTAGAACGTGTATCCGTTCTCCCCCTTCTTTTCCCAACGCAGCGGTGCCCCTTCGACAACGACCTTTCCGACGATTTCACTGTAGGCGACTTCGTTCGTAAACGACACCGACCCAGAACGCCCCGGCTCGCAGGCCGGGGCCCCTTTCGCGCCGCTATCGTAGCGTTCCCAGCAGCGAACTTCCTGGACCTCGAGGGGGCCGAACGTCCCAAAGGTGTGGTTCGATTCGGCCACTGGAATCGGGCCAAGTTGACCGACGAGCTTTCCGTCGGTCACGAATTCCAAATCGGTATCGAGGGGCAGCGTTGCGTTCGGGACGAGCTCCCAGGAAAGGTCCTTCCGAGCCGCTTTCTCCGCTGCCGAAAGCTCCTTGCCATCGCTGCCCGTCGTCGTCGGCCGCACGGAAAACGCAATCGCCCTCCCGCCATCGACCAAGGCGCTGAGCGGATTTTTCTGCGTTTTTGAAGGCTTTGCAGCGTTCTTCGCAGCGCGCGCCGTCCCGACCAGGCGGAGATGGCCCTCGATCGCCGCCTTGGTCATCGGCTGGTCGAAGCGGAGCTTGAACGCCGTCGTCGGGTCGAGGTCGTTGGAGCCCCCCTTCGTCGGATCGACGCTGACAAGGCGCGGTGCAGCGGTCGAGAAGGCGAATTTTTTCCCCTCCGCCAGGACCGACCGGTCGAGTGCCTTGACGCCTGCGGAGAGGGTGACCTGGTAACGCGTTGCCCGCGCAAAGCCCCCCTCAGGAACGAAGGCGACAGCGTTCGTTCCCAGGTAGCGCCACTCCCCTTTGACTGCTTTTCCATCGGCCACGATTGTGGCGAAGGTCGGCACATCGTTTGTCGCGAGTTCCAACGGCGTAATTGGACGATTGAAGACGACGCTCACTTCGCTCGCGTTTTCATCATCGGTCGTCGGCGATACATGAATGATCCCGAACGCCTTCTTCGAATGAAAGCCGTCCTTCCCCTCCTCGCCAAGGCCAAGTTCACGGGTGGTCTTCACCTCGGGCGCCCGCGGACCGAGGAAGCAGGCCAGGAAGAGGAACGCAAAGGTCGTCGGAGCGACGCGACGGAGGGTGCGGAGGCGAGCGTTCGGAGAAGAGGTGGTCATTGGAATTTCTCGGTCGTGGGGCGGCTGGAGGCGCCGGTCACAGGGCGGACGCGCGCCGAAGCCTCGGGAAACGCGTGCCAAGTGCGAAACGTGCGGATTGTCCGAATAGTCGAGGGCGCGGGGCCCCGGCGCCGCGTCGCGCGTGCGTCACGGCGGACACAAAACGTGTCTGTGGAAACTTCCATCACGGCCGACGGGCAGTGTCCACGGCGTAAAGTCCCGCAGAGAGTGGTGGTGACAAACAGGTGCCGTCGCGACGCAGAGCGCTATCGCGCTTGTGACCAGGGGACGATGCATGTATAGGCGCGAGCCCAATGTCCCGAGAACAGCTTCGTAACGTCGCAATTGTGGCTCACGTCGACCACGGTAAGACCACCTTGGTCGATCACATGCTCCGCCAAGCGGGCACCTTTCGCGAGAACGAAGCCGTCGTTGATCGCGTGATGGACTCCAACGATCTGGAAAAAGAGCGCGGAATCACGATTCTCGCGAAGAATACCAGCATCCATTGGAAGAAAGACGGCGTTCAATACAAGATCAACGTTGTCGACACGCCAGGCCACGCCGACTTCGGCGGTGAAGTTGAGCGCACGCTCCTTCAGGCAGACGCGATCATCCTCCTCGTCGACGCCGCGGAAGGTCCCCTCCCGCAGACCCGTTTCGTTCTGAAGAAGGCACTCGACCTCGGGTTCCCGGTCATCCTCGTCATCAACAAGATCGACCGCGGCGACGCGCGCCCGGATGACGTCCTCGACGAAGCCTTCGACCTCTTCTGCGACCTCGGCGCCACCGACGAACAGACCGACTTTCCCGTCGTTTATGCCATCGGGAAGCTCGGTCTCGCGAAGATCAAGCTTGAGGACGAGGCGAAGGATCTCAGCCCACTCTTCGATCTCATCATTGACAAAGTGCCGGCGCCGAAGGTGAACGCCGACGGGCCGCTCCAGATCCTCGTCAACAATCTCGACCACGACGACTACACGGGCCGTATCGCGATTGGCCGTATCGTCTCGGGCAGCATCAAGGCGAACCAGCCGATCGTCGTTCTTCGCGAGAACAATCAAATCGTGAAGGGGAACGTCAAGGTCCTCTCCGTGTTTGAAGGCCTCAAGCGCACCCCCGTCCAGGAAGCGTTCGCTGGGGAAATCGTCTGCATCGCCGGCATGGAAGAAATCTTCGTCGGCGACACGATCACCGACGCGAGCCCCGGCTTTGAAGGTCGCGCGCTCGAACGCATCGTCGTCGAGCAGCCGACGCTCAAGATCAAGCTTGGCGTCAACACCTCGCCGTTCGCGGGCAAGTGCAAGGCCTCGAAATTCCTCACGAGCCGCCAGCTCCGCGAGCGTCTCTTCCGAGAGACGCGCCGTAACCTCGCGATTCGCGTCGAAGAGACCGACTCGCCGGACACGTTCACGGTCCTCGGCCGCGGCGAGCTTCAGCTTGCGATCCTCGTCGAAACGATGCGTCGCGAAGGCTACGAAGTGCAGCTCGGCAATCCGGAAGTCGTCACGACGACCGTCAACGGAGTCGTCTGCGAACCGTGGGAACTTGTCGTCGTCGACGTCCCCGAAAACTTCATCGGCGTCGTCACCGATCGCCTCGGCAGCCGCCGCGGCCGTATGGTAAAAATGTCGAACCCGGGCTTCGGCCGTGCGCGCCTTGAGTTCCGCGTCCCGAGCCGTGGCCTGATCGGATTCCGCGGGGAATTCCTCACGTCGACGCGCGGTACCGGCCTGCTCAATACGAGCTTCGATTCCTGGGAGCCGTGGGGCGGCCCGATGATCAAACGCCAGAGCGGTGCGATCGTTGCGGCAAGCCAGGGTGTTTCGACCCCCTACGCACTCCACCACCTCCAGCCGCGTGGCTCCTTCTTCATTGAGCCGGGTGTCGACGTCTACGAAGGCATGATTGTCGGTGAGCACAATCGTCCGAACGACACCGACGTCAATGCGATCCGCGAGAAGAAGCTCACGAACGTTCGCACCGCAGGCAAGGACGACAACGTCCTCCTCGCGCCGCCGAAGATCCTCACCATCGAAACGGCGATGGAATGGATCGACGCCGACGAACTCGTCGAAGTGACGCCCGATTCGATCCGCGTCCGCAAGCAAATCCTCAAGTGCAACCTCCGGCCCCGCCGCCAGGATGCGATTGAAGACGCCCAGTCCCACGACGAAGACTGATCCTTCGGTAGGTCGAGCGGCCCATCCTCCCCGGGTGGGCCGTTTGCTTTTGTCGACAAGCGGGGTCGGTCCCCGAATCTGTTGCGACGGCTGCCGAGGCCAGATAGCGTCCGTACTGCGTGGAAAAAGGTCAGGTTCTACGGGATCGCTACCGGGTGCTCGAGAGGCTCGGGCGCGGCGGTATGGGGGCGGTGTACGACGCGCTCGACCTCCAGACGGGCGCGCGCGTCGCAGTCAAGGTCATCACTGCGACGGAAATGAGTGAAGAGGCGGGTGGCCGGTTTGAACGCGAAGTTCGCGCCGCCGCGAAGGTCCAATCATCCCACGTCGTTCGGATGTTTGATTCCGGAAATGACCCCGCGACCAATCAGCCCTTTATGGTGATGGAGCGCCTCGACGGGGAAGACGTCGCCTCTCTCGGTAAGCGCCTAAAATTGCTTCCCATCGACTTGGCCTTGCGCATCGCGGGCCACGCGGCCCTTGGGCTGACCGCCGCCCACCGCGAAGGAATTATCCACCGCGATATCAAGCCGGCAAACCTATTTCTTGTGAAAGACGGTTCCGGTGAACATATCGTAAAGATTCTCGATTTCGGCATCGCAAAAGTCAAAATGGATGCGCTGCAGAAGTCGGAAGAAGGGGGCCTGACGCGAACGGGAAGCATGCTCGGCTCCCCCCACTACATGTCGCCGGAGCAGGCCCAAGGACTCAAAACGATCGATGCCCGCTCGGACATCTGGTCGCTTGGGGTGCTGCTCTACAAGCTCCTCGGCGGACGAACGCCTCATGCGGAGCTCGATTCGCTCGGTCAGGTCATCTTGGCAATCTGCGCGAAACCGGCCCCACCGCTGCAAGGCCTCGCCCCCTGGGTGCCCGCGGAAGTTGCTGCAATCGTTCATCAATGTCTCGCCATCGAGCCTGGTCGCCGCTTCTCGACGATGGACGCACTGTTCGGCGCCCTCAACGGAGCGACGCGCGGCATGACGATCCGTACCGCCGATCTCCGCCCCCTCTCCGCCGAGGAACGCGCCGTCGTTGCCCCGACCTTCGAGCCGCTACGCCCGCGGATGCCCCGCCAGGAAACGGCCCCGATGCCGACGCTTGCCCGTCCTGGGGTGGTCACCGAGGAGGTCGCCAGCCGTACCCAGCCGGGCCTCGAAATCACGCGGGGGCCCCGACGAACAGGCTTTCCGACGACGAGCCTCGCCGTCGGCGTGGCAGCCGTCGCCCTCGCCGCGGGCGGCATGGCCGTTTTCAAGCGCGCTGCACCGCCGGTTCCAGCTCCGCTCGCAACCGCCGTCCGTCCAGAACCGCGGGCAGAACCTTCGAAATCGGTCGCCCCGGCGCCTACTCCCGTCGAGCCAGCGCTGAGTGAGCTCGCGCTCACCGTCGATCCGCCGTCGGTGACGGTCACCCTCGACGGAAAGCCGGTCGTGGCCGAAAAGGGGCTCGTGCATTTTTCGGCCCCGCTCGGGGCGACGCGCCGCGTGGTCCTCAGCGACGGACACAGTGAAAAGGCATTTGACGTCATCGTGACCGATCGCGGCGCCGTCCCGTCGACGATCAAACTGCCATCTCGCGCGGTGGGATCGACGAAACCGCCCGAGAAATCAGGAATTTTGCAGGTGCAACGGGAATTCAAATGAACGCCGGTGCGTCGATGTTCGGCCCCCGGTGGAGTCGGCAACTTCGCTGGCCGTCGCGAACTTTCGGCCCCATCGTCGCTATTGGCGTGGGTCTCGTGACCGCCGACGCGGCGGCATCCTCCTCCGACGAACTTTTCGCCCAAGGGCAAACCCACGAAGCGGCCCGCGAAGACGACATCGCCATTCATCGCTACACCGACGCCATCACCCTCGACCCTTCCCATGAGCAGTCCTACCTCGCGCTAGGCAGCCTCCGCAGCCGTCGCGGCGACTACCGGGAAGCGGAAAAAGTCTATTCTGTCGCGCTCTTGCACCTCCCGTCCCGGGCGCCACTCTACCGGGAACGCGGGCGGGCGCGCTGGTTCGCCGGCTACCGCGACGACGCCGAAAACGACCTCGAAACGTACCTGCGGCTCGCGCCCGACGAGGCGACCTTTCGCGAGCTGAGTTCCTGGTACGGCATTCACGATCGACCGCTCGCGCAGCTCTCCGTGTGGCGCCGTCTCCTCACGATCGGAATTACAAGCAATAACAGC
Source organism: Sorangium cellulosum (assembly GCA_020720045.1). GTDB lineage: Bacteria > Myxococcota_A > Polyangia > Polyangiales > Polyangiaceae > JAAFHJ01. The sequence continues at coordinate 24,558 of DYPH01000099.1, forward strand.
GACCTGGTCGCGGAAGCCCGCATGTACACGACGGTGCTTGTCGGCTTCACAAAGCCGGTCGACCCGGTCGCGTTCCCCGCGAGCGACACACCGCTCCGACGGGGCTTCGCGCGGATGGCCTCGCGAGGCCTCGCCCCAAACTAGACCGCCCGTGGGTTGCATCGATCCGCCGCGTTGACGGCGGATCCAACTT
>DYPH01000225.1 GCA_020720045.1 Sorangium cellulosum
GAGTGTAATCGGAGGACCCGGGCCTTTTTGTAATCAGAGCGCCCGGTCTGCACCAGAGAATTGCGTCACCTTCCCGGGGACGTCCCGACGATTGCAGCTACGTTTGCACCGATGGCCGCCCCCACGAAGACGCTCACGCGAACGCTCCTCGGGGCCGGCGGAAGCTTTGTGCTCCTTGCGTGGGCTTCTTGCGAGACCACCACCCAAACGCCGAGCGAGCCCGACGCCGCGCTCCCCCTCGATGCTGGCACCCCCAAGAAAGACGCCGGTTTCCTCGATCTCGACGCCGGCCCCGGCCCCGACGCCGCGTACACGGTCCCCTCCGTGTTCCGCGGCGACTGGGACCCGCTCCCCGGCCTCGAGGCGTACCCGGTCTGGACGGCTCGAAACCCCACAGCCTCGGCGACGGCGCTCCACTGGAAGCCGTGCACGCCGGCGACGGCGGGCTGCGAGGAACTCGACGTCGATTGGTCGTCGGCACCGTTCAGCGAGCACCTGCGTGCTTACTCGAACGAATCGACCCCCTTCTACAAAGAAGGGGGCCGCTCTTTCTTTATCTACCAACGCGAATTCCCCGTGGCGGAGGGGAGTTCAACGACGTTCGGTCGACAGACTGTTGTTGAAGAAATTGGCGTCGGTATCCGATTTGTTCTCGGCGAAGCGCCTCCGTTCAGCTCTGGCACCGTCGCAACGCTCGGCGGCGGCGTCATCGGACTCTCAAGTCTTCCGAGGGCGACTCGCAGAGCGCATCAATATGCCTACAATGTAGATACGAATTCGTGGGATCATGCCGAGTGGGACCTCGCCCCCTTCGGCATCCCCGAAGACGATTTGGGCATCCCGATGAGCTATGGAACGCACTTCTCGCATGTCTCGGGGACGGCTCCACGAACCACCTTGAGCGATGTGCGCGCGAAGACGATGTTCGGGATCCCGGAGCGTCGCGATTGGGTGAACCAGAAGCCGCGCGCCGACGGTCTCTTTGCCATCAATCAGGGCCTGAATCGCATCGACTTCATCGACTGGACGGGGAAGGTTTCATCTCTGCATACACCGCCCGCAGGCTGGGATGCGTACGAGATCAAGCTCGACCGGGATTCGAACACGCTGATCTGGTTCGAACTCAATCATAGCAACCCCGGGCGGGCGAACTTGTATGCGTCGCCGGCGAATGCGGCCACGTTGACCCCGCGACTGGTACGTTCCATCGACCTGGGCGATCCGAACAAGTATCCGAGCCCCGCCGTGATGAACGGCGACTTCATCGCCTACGGGATCAGCCAAAACGAAACGGAGATTGTACGAATGTCCACTGGAGAGACCCGCCGCGTCACCATCCCCGCACCGGCCCGCGGCGGGTTTGAGCCGTGGTACGTCGATGAGAATGTGATTTGGGAGCCCGAGGTCGCCGGGTACGGCATGACCACGATGTTCCGCGTGACCTGGAAAAATGCGCCGATCGTCCCTTGAACGGTTCGGTCTGGTGGTCGCCACGCTCCTCCTTGGGGGCGTGGCGTTTTCGTACGCCTGCGGAAGGTCGCCGGATCCCGTGCCCTGATCCACGCACGGCCTCACGGCACAATGCCGACGCACTCCGCGGTGCACGCAAAGGCGGAGGCGGTGCAGCTTCGGCCGTCGATGCAGTCGGAGCAGTGATCGACCTTCGACTCAAACTGCGTGTCTTTGCTCGCGCTGTCGACGCAGCGGGTCTTGCAGGCGCCGACGTCGTAGTTGCCGACGCAGTCGTCGTAACGCTCGCAAATCGAGTTGCAGTCGAGGCGGTTGTCGACGGAGTCGCAGCCGACGACGACGGGGAAGAGGGCTGCGACCAAGATAGCGGCGAAGGTTTTCATCGGACCGACCTCCGCAAGCGGGAGGCCACCGGGGAAACCGTGGAAAACCGGCGATCGCGTGCGGCAAAACGCGACAGATCGAGGAGTTCCCCCTTGCCGGTTGGGGCAGATCCGGGCGATGCCTCGCGGCCCATGCAAGAACCGGAAACGACGGAGCTTCCCCTGCGGAGCGCGCCGGGCGCCTCGCAGAAGGTGGCGCTCCTCACGGCGGTCTTCCTTGGCGGCTCGCTGCTCCTCGATCGCGTCGGCCTCGGCGGGCTCGGGGCGGTCGTCTTCCCGGTGGGGCTCGTCGTCGCCCTCTACGCAAACCTCCGCATGCAGACCTATTACGTCTTTTCGCGGGGCTCCCTGCGGACGATGCTCTTCGGTGTGCGAATCGGGCGCGTGGAAAGTACCGAAGCGGCTCCGTTTTTCGTCGTGAGCGCGCCGGCCACGATCGGGTTTCGGAGCGCGCGCGGCGTGCGTCGCCTCGTGATTTCGACGACGGCCGCCAACGCCGAGCGCCTCGTCCGCGTCGGCAACCGGATCGCTCGCGCGACCGAGTAAGCGCGCCGCCACGGATGGGCCCCGGGCCCCCCCTTTCTGCACGCAGAACCGACCCCAGGGGTCCCTTTTCGGATGCGAAACAGGCCTCCGACCCCCTTTCTGCATGCAGAACAGGCCTCCGACCCCTTTTCTGCACGCAGTTGGAGACCCCCGGGGTCCCTTTCCGCACGCAGTTGGAGACCCCCGGGGTCCCTTTCCGCACGCAGTTGGAGACCCCGGGGGTCCCTTTCCGCACGCAGTTGGAGACCCCGGGGGTCCCTTTCCGCGGTGCGGCCGGTTAGCGGACTGTTGGCGCGAGCTTCCAGAAGAGTCGCAGCATCGTGCTGATTCCGTTGCTGCCGGTCAACGGCACCCAAATCACGTTGTCGTCGACGTACCAGGGCCCGCCACCCAGATCCGGGTAGCCGGCAGGGACGGTGACGCGGTGGGTTTCGCCGGTCGACAAACGAACCACCTCCGTCTCACGCGGGTTGATTCGGTAGGCGACGAAATCCCCCTGAACAATCGGAGTACCTGCGCGCCCGTTGCTGCCGAGTTCCATGGAGCGTACGGGCCGCTTCGTGAACCCGGAGCGGCTCGCGTCGGCGGCGAAGAGCTGGAGGGTGGTGGAAACGCCGCCTCGTGCTTCGAACCAGACGAGCGTGCTCGTGTCCCGATCGAGGCCCATCCCGGCGAAGCTCCAACCGACCGGCGGCGCATAAAGTGGAGTGAAGGCACCGCCCCAATCGATGAAATCGATCCGATCGGTGGAGATATTCACCGCATAGAAACCGTCTTGAACCGGCTGGATGTCGGACAGGCCGGCCAGCTTCTCGGGGACGAGAAGGCTCTTTTCTCGGACGTCGGTCAGGGTCAGAAATGGCCAATGGGCAAACTGGACCCCGTAGTTGAAGGGGACCCCCAAACTGTCTTTGAAAGGGAGGAGGCTTCGCGCCCATTCGGCGCTGTGGATGCTCTTCCCGTCGAGGGGGAACGCGTACTCGTTGACCGAACTCCGCCCCCGCGGGGCCGCCGCGACGCCGAAGGTGCCTCCGCCGAAGCTCATGCTCGCGATCGCGTTGAAGGGGGCCGCCTCGCCGAGGACGAAACGGACGCCGACGCCGAGCTCCTCGACGACCGTCTGTTCGGCGAGGGCGGAAGAGCCGCCGCTGCTCGGCATAAACCGCCGCTGCTCGGCATAAACCGCCGCTGGTAGGTGAAGAACGAGCGCCCCCCTTCGCGATAAAAGGCCGGCGCGTAAGGGAAGGTCTTGAGGGCGCCGCCGTAGGGGGCGTCGGTCCAGTCGACGACGAGCTCTTCGCAGCCGGGAGTCTCGCCGGTGCACGCCTTCCAGCGGATCGGAGTGGCCGACGCCGACGGCGTTCGCGCCCGCCAGATCGGGTAGTCCTCAAGACCGGGGAGCGTCGCCCAGGCGCCGGCAAATTCGTCGGGGAGCGGGTACGCAGCGGGGCCGGCATCGAGGTCGACGAAGCTTGCATCGCGCCGGGCATCCGGTCCCCCATCGGCGATCGCGGGGGCGTCGGGCACCGGCGCGTCGTTGTTCCACGGGAGCAGGTTGCCGGCGGCAAGCAGGGCCCCCAACAGGGGAAACCCGAGTCGATTCCAACGGTTCATCGCAACACCCTTTCAAAAAGCCGATCCGAATCAGCAACACCGCGTTGCCACGAACCTCCCACGGGCACCCGCGTCGTGCACCTTTCAACCCGCGCGTCCGCCCGGAACCGCCAACGGCGGTGAGGAAACGGCGAGCGGGATTCAACCGGCTCGTCCGCCCGGAACCGCCAACGGCGGTGAGGAAACGGCGAGCGGGATTCAACCGG
>DYPH01000226.1 GCA_020720045.1 Sorangium cellulosum
TTTGGAACGCCTGACTTTCTGCGAAGAGAGTCAGGCGTTTGTCGTTTGTGCGCCTTCACGTTCCACGGGCCGACTAGCGGGGATACCGACGTGAACTCGACAGCGAACCACAAAGGAACGGGACGCCTGCGCGCTCCTCGGCAAGCAAGGTGTCATTCATCACGTATGCAAGAACATCGAGCGCGACGAGCTCCTCTCGGTTGAGGCGCTGCGTTGCCCACACCGGCATTGTCCATGGATGGTCGGTGTCGATTGCGCCGACAGGGCGCTCACCGTCGCTGACCAAAAAAAGCCGACGTGGGTAGCCTTTGAGAACCAGTTCTTCACCGCGTACGCGCGGCCACCACTCGACAAACTACCGGATTCGCAGTGGTCGGGAAGCGCTAGCGCCATGAACGCCGAACGGTCATCGCCGCAACGGAACTCGGCGGGATCGCTGCCTTGGAGGCACGTGAGTGCCACCTTCGACAGCCCGTCCTCGACGTTCAAATCGACGCGGTAACGAAACGTCTCTCCCGCGAGCAAACGGGGGCCTGTGAGGTTCGAGCGACCTGACACCTTCACGCGGGGCGAACGCCGTTCGTTCGGCGTTGCGCCCTGCGCCAGTTCGTAACGGGTCCAATCGGTACCCGGCGCTTGCGGGGGCACCGGGTTGATGCTCGTACAGCCGGCCGCGAGCAGGGCGGCGGCGACAAAGCCGATGTTCCGTTTCCTCATTTCAGGCGCGTAGGGTCTTCGCGGGAGCCCCGTCAATGGCGGTCCCCTTCACACGTGCACCGGGTGCTCCGAAGGCGGCTGCGACCGTCGGAGACGAACGTGCGACAAGCAGGGTTGCGGTTGTCTCCGCCCGCCGCGACGGATCGGAGAACGCGACGCAGCCCCTTTTATCTGCTTTTATGTGTCGCCGAGTGTCAGGTCAGGTAGGTCGGGATCTCCCCTCGGAGACCGACCATGTACGCTGCTCAGCAACCAGGATTTCGCACCCATTCGGCACGCATTGAAGGGAAACTGCTCGTCACCCCCGTTGGCGGCTGCCCGGACGTCGCCTGCCTCAAATGTGGAACCCGTGACGGGATCTTCCCGGTCATTCAAGATTTTGAATGGCTCCCGACTTGGGCAAAGGTCGTTACGTTCTTTCTCCGTGGCGGCCTCGCGCGCATGATCCGCGACGCCGCGATGATCCGCGTCGCGATGACCGTCCCCCTCTGCGACGCATGTCACAAGGTGTGGGAAGGCACAAAGAAGCTCGAATGGATGATCCCCATCGGAGCGTTCGTAGCGCTCTTCGCGATCGCGTTTGGTTTCGCGAAGTTGGGAAATGCCATCGAGGTGCCGATCCTCGGAGTGGTCGGCTTCGTGATCGGCATCCTTGCGCTCTTCTCCGCGATCCCGTTGCAGACGATGTTCGTATTCAGCAAGCGCGTCGTCCCCGAGCGGATCAAGGACGGGCACATCTGGTTTGAGCACGTGCATATGCGCGCGCTGGAGGCCTTTTCGTCGGGCCGTTGAGCCCTCCGCGTCCGTCCGCGAAGCGGGAGACGGCGCGGAGTTCTCTGCAACCGAGCGGAGAGAAATGCTATTTGAGGGCCGGCGTGCTGGCCCCGGGGCAGGTCGGCACGATGCCGTCGCATTGGGCGCGTACGGCGTCGGTCCCGGGCCCCTTCGCGAGCAGCGGCGTCGCGCAGGTGAATTCGGCGACAAGCCGCTCCAGGTGGTCGCAGACGTCTTCGTCCGCCGCGAACCGCTTCGCCCCGGCCAGCGTTTCGTCGAGGAAGCTCTGAAACTGAGCCAACGAAAGCCCATGGCAACGCCGCGAGTAGGCGGTGCAGAGGCGATTGGCGACGAAGGAGGGGGCGTCGCTCCGGCGGGCACGGGCGTCGTCGAGGCAGCGGATCCGTTTGGAAGTACAAACGTTTCGGGCATCGCCCCCCTTCGTCGGGTCGCCGCCGAGGAGGCGCGTCCCTTCTGCCGCGGCGAAGTAGTTGCACAATGCATGAGCGTCGTAGGGGCGCCGCGCGATTGCATGGGCTTCCACCGCGTCGCCGCAGGGGCCGAGCGGCGGCGCCTCCATGCGTGCGAGGGCCCCCGGGCTGCAGCCGCCGGTTGCGCCAAGTAGGACCGCCGCCCCTGCAACCGCGATCGGTCCGACGTTCCTCACGAAACGGCTCTTGGCGGAGCGCTTCGTTAGCGGGCGCGATCGTGCTTCCATCCCCAGGCGCCGTACCACACGAGTCGATCGAGCACCTGAGCGGTATCGAGGATGGCCGCTTCGTGGGCGGCCCCCGCCTCGGAGAGGGGCTCCCACAGGCGCGCGAGCTCGCCCCAAAACCAGGTGAAGTAGGGGCGGACAAGTGCCACGGGGGCGCTTGCCGCGTCAGGCTTTTCACTTGTGAATTCGAGCCGGTTTAGCGCGTAGACCAGCGCGGCGTCGTCCAGGCGCGGCACGATGGATGGGCGCAAGAGCGCCAACACCTTGAAGACGGCGGCGACGTTTGCCGAAGGGACGGCGCACAGCGCTTCAACAGCCGCCTCGACGATTTGCCACGCATCTTCGGAGAGGGCGAGCGCGTCTTCCGGGCCGAGGGTCGGATCGAAGACGCCGAGGAGCGCCTCCCACGCGGGGACGGCCGCCGGCGAGCCCCAGGCGGCAAAGGCTCGTGAATCGGCCGTCGCATTGATCAGCCAGGCAGCCGGGAGGGCGGCGGGGACGAGCGTGAGTGCGCCGGTGCGGCCCGCTTGCGCAACACGCAGCGCGTGGGCGGCGCGGTCCCAGCCGATCGCCCCCGGAAGTTGCGCGCGAAACGCAAGGGCCGCCGGGGCATCGATGGCGGGGAGGGGGACGCCATCTGCTCGGGTAAGCACGAGATTCTTCATTGGCGGCGAGGATGCACGGGGCGGCGTCGGTTGGCCAGTCCGTTTCCCACCGGCGCGACCCGTCGCCGCGCGCGGCCGAGAAGACGGCCGGTTACTAGCCATGCGTGGTCGCTGGCAGCAAAGGCCCCAAGAAACTGGTCCCAATCGGCCCTTGTTTGAGTAGGATGCGCGCGCCGCCGACGCCACCGTAGCTCCATTGCTGCGGTCCCCTCGCGGCCCGCAAAAGATGAAGACGAAGATTGCCGTCCCCGGTTCCCTCCACGTCGGTTCGCTGCCCGATGGCCGTCAGGTCGTTTACGTTGGGCCGTCTGCCGGATTCCTCGCGCCGCGCGGCATCCGCTCCTGGGAAAAGGAAGTCTACGTCGTCCGGCGTGAAGACGTCGTCGCCGTGAAAGACAAGCTCAAGGCGACCTGGCCGGAAGAGCAGGTTCCGCCGGCGAAGATGCCGCTGACCTACCAAGCGGCCCGCACCAGCTCCCTGATTGCCGTGCAAAGTTCGCTCGTTGCGACGTTGCTCGAACTCGGAGTGCGCGTCCACACCATCGGCTCCGATCGCCCGAGCAGCCAGTTCTACTACCTCGCGGAAGGTGGCGGCCAGGCGCCGGTGACCGTCCAGGGGGACATCCTCGGCATGCTCGCGCCGGCCCTCGACGCCTCCGCTTCGAACGACGCCATCGAAGGGCTGCTGTCGACCTTCGTCCAGCGCCTCCTCGCCCACCTCTCCGGCGGCACGATCTCGGAGATGGCCGTCGAGCTCGCCGCGGCGCTCCCCCGTTTGAACAACGACGGTTCCGGGATGAAGGACCGCGACCTTGAGACCTTTGAAAAAGAGGCTCAGGAGATCGCAGCGACCGGAAAAGGCTTTGAGAACGAGGCGCGCCACCTCGCAGACCGTCTTGCGCAAGCGAGCGGTATTCTTGCAAAAGACCTCCCGCTTTACGGCGTTGCCCAGCGCGACGCCGTCCCAGAAGCGAAGATCCAGGTCGGGACGGAAACGCTCCTCCTCGCTCCGTTCCTTCGTTGGATGGTTGAAGGGGAGCCGAAGGCCGGCCTGATGCCGCTCCCGAGCACGCCGCCTGCCGCCCCCGCCAAGTCGCTCTTCTCGACGTCGATGGCTGCCGCAAAACCGGCGCCGGCGCCCGCCGCTGCCGCCCCCGCGCCCGGCCCCAAGCCCGCCGCCCCCGGCGCGCGTCAGGCCACCATGCCCGCCTCCGCGCCCGTCGACGGCGTCGGCAAGATCATCGCCGTCGCCTCCGGCAAGGGCGGCGTGGGCAAGTCCACCGTCGCCGTCAACCTCGCCGTGTTGTTTGCCAAGCGCTTCCCCGGCGAAG
>DYPH01000100.1 GCA_020720045.1 Sorangium cellulosum
CTAGGACCGCTTCCGGGTAGGAGAACGGCGCTTGCGCGAGGGTCGTGCGGGCGAGCGCTCGAAAGCCGTGCACGGTCTCGGTCTCGAAGCCGAGCCCCCGCAAGAGCTGCAGCACGGCGGCCGTCGTGAGGTGACCGGTCGCCGCCGGCGACGGGAAGACGCAATCGTTGACCGCCCACTGCGCTTGCTCGTGAAGGAGCGCGACCGCTTGCGAGGGGAGCGGTACCCGCTGGTCACGGTTCATCTTCATGCGCGCCGCCGGGATGTTCCAAACGGCGCGGCCCAAATCGAGCTCAGAAGCGCGCATCCCCACGATCTCGTTCGGCCGTTGCCAAAGCAGGATGCAGAGGGAAAGCGCCGTTCGCGTCGGCGCGCGCGCGTTGGCGTGGTTCGCGGCGATGGCGGCGAGAAGGCGCGGGAGGTCGACCGCTTCAACCGCCGCATGGTGGCCGCGGACGTTGGGCCGGAAGATCTTCGGCGACGGCGACGGGTTCGCCGAGAGGTGCCCCGCATCGCACGCGTATTCGAGGACTTCGGCGACGATGCCCCGCGTTCGCCGCGCGACCTCTGGCCCTCCCCGCGTGCCGTTCCTCGTCTTCGTCGGCTTCTCGAGCGCAGTCAGCATCGCGGTTAGCTCCGCTCGCGTCACGGCGGTGATCGGCCGCGCTCCGATGACCGGGAACACGTGAGCGCGAAGGCGCTGAAGAATCCCCGTCTTCGTGCGCTCGTCCCGGTCGCCTTTGCGGCGGCTGAACCACTCGCGGGCGACCGCTTCGAAGGTGAGCGCGCGCGCCGCCTTCTCCCGCTTCACGGCAACCGGGTCTTGTCCCGCAGCGACGATGGCCGCTTGAGAGCGGGCCCACGCACGAGCGTCGGCGAGGGCAACGGCCGGATAGGTGCCGCCGCCGGTGAGGTTCCGCTTCTTCGTCGTCGGGCTCGTGAAGCGAAACACCCACTTCTTCGAGGCGCCTTTGCAGACGAGGAAGAGCCCTGGCGTGCCCGGATCGCTGTGCGTCTCCGTCGTGCCTTCCGGGGGCGGCGCAAGCTTCCGGATCGCGGTGTCGGTAAGCGGGCGCTTCGCGTCGGGTATACCAGCGATCTTCGGCATACCCCTAGGTATACCCGGATCCCCCGGCTTCCCGGGAACACGAACGGAAGCGGCCGGCTCTCCGCGGAGGGCCGACCGTTGTATTTCCTCAGTTTCGCGCACTTGCCGCGGTGCTCACGGAGCGGGGCGGAAGTACAGTTGGCGGAGAGCAAGGGATTCGAACCCTTGGATAGCTTGCACCATCACCTGATTTCGAATCAGGCTCCTTCGGCCACTCGGACAGCTCTCCACGGGCGAACCTGTCAAAAGTCGTAGCGGCTGTCAACGATTCCTGACTCGCTCGCGAAATTTGTCAAAAATCGGCTATTTTCTCACGACTTGCCGCGGGATCCGAAGGGTGAGCGGCGCGTCGTTTCGGCGGAGACTCACGACGACGTCGACGCCGACCGGGCCCGAAAGTCGCGTGCGGGCCTCCCCCATCCCGGCCACGGCGACGCCATCCACGCGCGTGATTTCATCACCGGCAAGGAGACCTGCCCGCTCGGCATCGCTCCCCGCGGCGACCGCCACAACGACCACCTCATTCGCGCCGGTCTCGCCGAGCGTCACTGCGACGCCACCGCCCCCTGCGATTTCTGCGGCGGCCCCCCCGTCGTCGGTCTTTAACGTCACGACGACGTTGGCAACCGTCTGCCCGGCGGCGATGGAAAACTCGGCGCTTCGACCACGACCGCGGTCGGGCGCGTAGCCTTCGAGAACGACGGTCCCGGCGGCGACGTCGGTCAGTCGAAAATGCCCTTTTGCGTCACTGATCGCGAGCCCGGAAGGGACCGGTCCGCTTGGGATGAATACCGGAACACTTCCAACCGCAACCCGCGCGCCGGCGATCGGTTTTCCGGAAGAATCACGAACTTCTCCGGTCACTTCTCCGCCAGGTGCGAGTTCAATCCGCGGGAGCGCCGTCGGCCTACGCCCGCCTTGCGTCTCGATGTGTACCGGCATTTCCTTTGCGGCAAAACCGGTTGCCACAATGCGTAATGTTGCGTTCCCCGGCGCAAGGCCCCGGAAGGTCACTTCGCCGTCCCGATCGCTCCGCTCCCGCTTGATGCCGGTCGCCGTCAGTAGAGAGACATCGGCATCGGCGATAGAGACGCCGCGACGGTCACGAACGAGGGCGGTCGCGCTCTCGGCGAGCCCAAGGACGAACCGCGCGTCCCCCTTCTTGCCGTCGACGCTCTCCACCTTTGGCGCGTGCTCGAGGGCGAAAATCTCCGCCCGCGCCGGGAGCCCGAGGAAGCCGCGCGCGAGCGCTTCGCCCTGTTTGTTCGTGAAGACCGTGCGCCGAAGAGGCACTTTCGGATCCAAGGAAACAAGAATAATTTCAGCCGCATCGAGCGGATACCCGCGGTCATCGACGACGCGAATCGCGAGCGGATCGCGGGCGCCGGGGACCGTCAACTTCACCTTCTTCACGGCGCCGTCGGGGACGGCGACCTCTTCGCGAAGGGCGGCGGCGGAGGGGTCATCCTGGAGGGCAACCGAAAGATAGACCTCGCTCCCGACGGCGGCGAAGGCGAAGGACCCGTCGCTGCCGGTCGTTGCGCTGCGTTCTTGGGAGCCATCCTTCGCGAGGAGCGTGACCTCGGCCCCTTCCACGGGGCGGCCGCGGTCGTCTTCGACGATGCCTTCGACGGTCCCCCCCTTACTCAACGTGACGACGACTTCCCCGCGCGCGGTCGCGGCGAGCTCGATGGGGGCACTCGTCGTCGGCACGTATTCGGGGTGACGGGCGACGACGCGAAGGCGCCCGGGCGGCACTTGCGCATCTTCGACGCGGCCATCGGCACCGGTAATCCACGCCTGTTTTGCACCATTGACCGCCGAAACATTCCCCGTAGAGAGGCTCGAAGAACCGCTGCGAATCGCCGGTACCGGTCCCGGGACGACGCCGAGCTCGCCGACGGCGACGAAGGGGCGCGGCGTCGCTTCGGCAGCGAATTGCGCGGCGCGGAAGCGATCGCGCCCGGGATCGACGGCGAAGGGCATCCCGCGCCCATCAAAACCGACGACTTCGAGGCGTGCCCCTGAAACAGGATTTCCACGACCATCAATGACGCGAACGGTAAGAAGAGCTGCCGGCACCAGATGAACGGTCAATGATCCATTCTCCGGGACCGCCTCGGCAAAGGCGGGGACGCGCCCGTCGGCTTCCACGGAGACCGACGCGCTCCCGAGGAAGGGCCCGACCCGCGCGAGCCCCTCTCTTCCGGTGACCGCTTCGACGGGGAACGGCGAGAGGCCCCCTTCCACCAGGGTGACGCGGGCACCAGCGAGGGGCGGAGCGTCGTCCCCTTCGCCATCGAGGACACGCACCTGAACGACGCGCCCGGGGACGAGCTGCAGCGTGATGGCCCGCTCCTCCGCTTTACGCAATTCTTGAGCAACATCGACGACGGAGACGAGATCGCCCTTCACAGCGCGGAGGGTGAACACCCCTGCCGGGAGGCCGGCAATGCGGATGCGCCCGTCGGGGCCGGTGATCGCCGCGCGGGCAGGTCCGAGGGTGGTGCTGTCGACGAAAACGCGTGCATCCTGCACATGTTTCCCCTCCGGTCCGAGCACGGTGACGACGAATCCTGAGAGGCGCTTCAGCACCAGCGTCAATGCGCCATCCATGGCAACGATCCCGCTTCGCGTCGAATCGAAACCAGGGGCGCGCGCGACGAGGATCCCTTTTTCGCGACTGATTCCATGAATTTCCACAACACCTGCGCCGTTCGCGCGGCCCCCTTCGGGCACCGGCGGGGCGCACGTGTCGGCTTTGTTTTCTGCCGGTTTCGCCGTTGAGTCTGCAGCGTCTACGTGAACTTCCCCGTCACCCCCGTGGTGGGAGGTGCAGAGCGCTCCTCGGTGCTCCACGAAGACGGTCGCCGTCGAAACCGGCTGCCCCTCGTCGTCGACGACCGCCACGCGCATCTTGTGTTCCGGGACGAGGGCGACGTCGACGTCGGTTGCGCTCGGAACGACGAGGACCCGTGCGAGGGAGGCCCGAGCAAATCCGGGGGCATCGACGACAACCCACGCCTCTCCACCTTCGCCGGTCGGCAACACGGCGAGCGCCTCTCCCCCGGAATTGGTCGTCGCGCGCGCGAGGGGCACCCACCCGTCATGAAACAGAAAGAGGCGGACCTGCGCCCCCGACACCGGCTTTCCGCCGGCAGTCACCCGCGCGTGAACCTTCGCTTCACCAGCAACGACGACGACCGTCGGCGGTTTCGGCGGCGCCGGCGCGATTCGTCCACGAACGGCAAGCGTCCCAACGACCAGGACGGCCGTCGCTAGGAGGCGAGCAAGCGGGGCGCGCGGGGAAAGTTCGGAGGGCACAGACACGGGGACGGCTAGGGCGCGGTGCGCATTCCGGTGCTAGCCTACTCGCCCATGCTCCGCACCGGTTCGCCTCGGCTCGCCCCTCGATCCTTGAGAACGACGGCGGCCGCCGCGGCGCTGTCCGGCCTGGTCGTCGCTGCGGGGAGCGCATGTCGAGGCCCGGAACCGCAGTATTTAACAAACAGCACATTTAACAATCCCAATGAAGGATCTGACGGCGGAAGTGACGCCGCACTGGTGATCCCGCCGCTCGAGGATCCCAACGCAAAGTGCGGCGGCGTCGCGCCCGACGGCACCGCCTGTTCCTGCACCGAGGTGCCGCTCAGCGGAAAGCCCCCGCTCCTTTATTTCGTGCTCGATGCTTCGGGAAGCATGAATGATGATGGCAAATGGACCGACGTCCGAACGACCGTCCTCGACGCCATGCAGAAGATCGGGAACCGGGCCCGCTACGGCATGTGGGTGTTTCCGACACCGAAGGGCTCGTCGACCTGCGCCGCCGGCACCGAGTTCCTCCCGCCAAGCGACTACGACAAGCCGCCGGGCGTCCGCGGAACCGTCTGGAACAGCGTCTATTCGAAGCTGAATTCGACGAGCGCCGTCGGGGGGACGCCGACCGCCGCCGCCCTCCGCGCCATCGCGAGCCGCCTCCCGGCGGGCGGAGGCGATGGCGGCGATGGCGGGGCAGCCCCGACCTTCGTCATTCTCGCCACCGACGGCGCCCCGAACTGCAACTCATCGAGCAATTGCGGCGTCGATCGCTGTGTGCCGAACCTCACCAAAGCGGCCGCCGAATGCACACCGACGAATAATTGCTGCAAAGCGCCAAATTATTCTCCCGGAAACTGTATTGATGAAGATGCAGTACCGGCTGTAAGAGCGCTCCGAAGCGCCGGCGTACCGACGTTTGTCCTAGGCATTCCAGGAAGCGAGGTCTTCGGAGACGTCCTCGACGACATGGCGGTCGCCGGAGATACCGTCCAGCCGGGGAGCGTAACAAAGTACTACAAAGTCGGGGCGACGGGACCGAACGCGATCGCTACCGCGTTGCGAAAGATTGCGGCGCGGGTCGTTGGAAACTGCACCATCACGCTCGAGAAGACGCCGGCAGATCCTGAACAGGTCAATGTCTTCTTTGACGGCGCTGTCGTCCCCCGCGACGGCGACAACGGTTGGCGACTTACCGATAACGTACTGACGCTCATTGGTGTCTCCTGCCAGCAGGTCCAGCAGGGGGACGTCCTCGAAGTCCGCGTCGTCGCCGGCTGCCCGACGGTCACCATCGGAAAGTAGTCGCCACGCTCAATGGAGCGTGTGCCACTCGCCTTCGTGACGAACGCGCGGAACGGGCGTCGGGAGTACCGCAGGCACCGGCTCCCCATCGGCGAGGGCCGGCTCGGCGGCGGCACGGAGGAGTGCTTCGCGCATTGCCTCCATCGTCGCCTCGCGCTCCTCTTCGCGCTCCCATTTTTCGTGAATGGTCTTTGCCCGTTTGCGCATTTTCCACCAGGCAAGTGCGAGGGCGATGATGCCGATCCCCCAGAGGAGGGACCCGGTCGCCATCGCTTGCTGAAAGGCAGAACCTTTCCGGGCATCGACGTCTTTCTTCCACTCAAACTCGAGGCGCCGGAGGTCCGAGGCGTAGGCGTCACCGAGAGCACGGGAGAAGGGCGTCCCGGCTTCAATGCGTGCAATCAAATCGGCAAAGCGGGCGCGATCTTGGGGGCGCAGCAGGAAGCGGATAAAGTCGGCTGATTCGGCGTAGGCGGCATCAACCTCCAGGCCATCTTCGGGAAAGTTACGCTCCAAATCCTGGAGAGGAATCAATTTTCCGATCGAGGCAGCCCGATAAAGCGTCTCTTCGCGGGCCTGGCGGCGCTCCCCGGAGAGGTGGACGGCGACCCCTTCATCGAACCAACGGGGAACCCGATTTTCCGAAGAGACGGCGTCGTGGAGGGCGACGTGAATGAGCTCATGGCGAAGGACTTCCGGGACATTGACCGCTTCAAAGGTTCGCGGCGCCTTGAGGGCAACAATCACCAGATGAAGGCCCGGATAGGCGACGCCGGAGGCGTACTTGGGCGGCGGTGCCTCCTTGGGGGCGTAGAGCGCGATGTCTTCCGGTTCGCGAACGATACGAACTTCTAGCCCCTGAAGAAGCGGCTTTGTATCGCCGAAGGTCGCTCGGAGTTCGGAGATGTCGTCAGAGAGGCGCTCGAGGGCCGGCTCCAGGCGAACTTCTGCGCCGGGGACGACGCGGAACCGGATCCCTTCCGCCTCTTTCGTCGTCCAATCGGCGGGGACCGGCGGAATCTCGAGGGTCGCCCGCGGCGCGCTCGACGGGGCGACCAGATGGGACGGCGCCCCCGGCTTCGCTGCATCTTCCGCCGGTGCCGCCGAAACCGGCATGCTCGCGAGGAGGAGGGCGATCGACGCGAAAAATGCAGCAAAATTGGCTATGAACCAGCGGGGGAGTCGGCCAGAGGAGGAGCGAGCCATTGGGACCACCGAGTTTCCCCCGAGGGGGCGATCTGCGCAAAGGCAGCCCCTCAAAAGATGCGAGTTTCCGAACTCAGTCCGAGCAACCCTGGCGCGGAAACCGTCGCCCGAGAGCCTGGACATTTCGCCGCCGAGCACCACGCTCCGCCGTCGCGTGAAGGGAAACTAAGCCCCCTTCCTCGACCGTCAATCGGCGCCACTCCACTTTTCCGAGGTGCTTCCTTTTTGGAAGCGACCCCCTCAGCGGCCGCTGCGGAGCGCCGGGAAGAGGGGCGCGGCTGCGGCGCGATCGGTGGCGGCAGGCGCAGCGCCGACGAGGCTCGCGACGAGGAGCGCGAGGGCGATCGGTGGGCCCGCGTAAGCGAAGGGGCGCCGACGAAGCTCGTGGCTGGTCGCTAGGGCGACAGCGACGGCGAGAATACATGCATCCTGCACACATGCCGCGACCGGCGAGGGGGGGAGGCCGCCGAAGAGCCGAGCAGCGACAAGAAGACCGGCGGAGAAAAGTACAATAGAAACAATCGTTACGGCGCGACGAATCGCCGAACTCGCCGCGGCTAGCGGACGGGCGATCCGGCGCACGAAGAGGCCGACGCCGGTGACCGCCAGTGCAAAGGCGACGGCGAAGGTCGCTCCGGCGAGGCCGCGATGGTGGGTCGTCGCGAAGAGGGCCGTCCCAAAGACGGTCGCCACCGGCCCAAGGACGCCGACGGCGCCAAGCCAGGGGGCGAGGAACGGCTTCGGCTCGGCAGCGCCGTGGCGCGTCAGTGCGCGGAGGCCGTCGCGGGCGCTACGAGCCAACGCAACGCCGAGGACGGCAAGTGGCAGTGCAGCACCGGCAAGCATCGGTGCCAGCAGGATCGGCGATCCGCCAGCGCGCTCGGCGAGGCGCGAGGCCGGGAGGACGGAGGCGGTCAGCGCGGCGGCAGCACCGGCAAAGGCGAGCGTCCCGACGTGGACGAGCGGCGCCTCCGCGGAACGCTCCACGGCGCGTGCGTCCTGGTCGCGCTCGTCGGCATCGTCATCCGGAGGGGTGGAGAGGGGCGCCACGGGCCGTTCCTACACCGGGCGCGCGGCCGGTGCATCCCCTCCGGCGAGCAGACACGGGAAGTCGCGATGAGCAATGGAATTCACACAAGTTATTGACTGCAATTGCCACAAATTGGGCCACTTCGATCGTGGCGTTGTAGCCCCTCCGCCATGCGCCAGACTCCGACCCCGCCGCCCGCTTCGACCCTTGGCAAAGAGTCGACTCTCCTTCTTGGCGGCGCGCGGGCCGACTTCGTCGCGTCCCTCGGGCGGAAAGTGGCCGAGCTCGACAAGCTTGTCGGAACAGCGCACCCGGGGACCCGCCAAGACCTCCGTCGCAAACTCCATGCGCTCGCGTCGGCGGCGAAGTCGATGAAGCTCGATCCCTTGGAGCGTGCGCTCGCCGAAGCGATGGCGCAGATCGATGCGCGCAACGAACAGGCGAAACTCGCTGAAAAAGTTGGTTTTGAAGCGGACGAGCAGGTCGCCCTTCGCAGCCTCTTCGCGACGCTCCCGACGATCGCCTGGGGGGAGCCGGTGAAGGCCCGCGAGGTCGCGATCGCCGTGTCGGAGCCGGAGCGCCCCCACGCGCTGCTCGTGTTCGGCGACGACCGAATCGCGAAGTCGCTCGAAACCCGTTCGCCCTTTGCCGCACGCGCCGCGAAGAACGTGCAGGATGCAATCGCGATCGCCGCCGAGCGGACGCCGTCGGTCGTCCTCGTCGATGGCGACCTTCCGGAAGCGGCAGCATTTGTTGAAGCTTTGCTCGATCAATCGGCAACGGCCGACGTACCGGTGCTCGCCATCGGGACCTTCCCCACGAAGGAATCGGAAGCGCCGTTCCTCGCGCTTGGCGTAGCGCGCACGCTCCCGAAGCCGGTCGATCCGCTCCTCCTCCGCCGCCTCTGCCACGAGATCGTCGCCGTCAAAGACGAGCACACCGAACGCATGCCGCTTGGCGAGCCGACCTTGGAGCGGATGGTCTCCCTCCTTGAGAACGAATTCCGCCGGGCACTCCTCGACGGCGCCGTCACCGAGAGCCCCGCCGTGCGCATCCCGCTCGGCGAAGGGGCCGAAGTCCTCGGGGCGCTCTGGTCGGCGATCGCGCGGATCCGTGAGGTCGTAACCGCTCGCAGTGGTGGCAAGATTCGCTGGGGGGCCGGCCCCGACGGCGCCTATCCGTTGGCGGCGACCGCGGCATCGCTTGCTGCATCGGTGCCGGTTAGCGACCGTGCAAACGGCAAAAATGCAGCACGCACCGGCGACAGCCGCGCCAGCGAAGGGCGTGAAGAGGCCTTCGATGTGAGCCTTCGCGGCCGCGTCGTCGTGATCGCCGATGACGATCCGGCGGTGACCTGGTTCCTCGCCGATCTCCTCCGCCACGCCGGGTGCATCGTCCACGAAGCCTTCGACGGCGAGCAGGCGCTCACGCTCTGCGAGACCCACGTCCCCGATCTTCTGATCACCGACATCCTCATGCCGAAGCGCGATGGCTTTGCCCTCTGCCGGCGCATGAAGCGGGATCTCGCCCTCCGCGATACTGCAGTAATTTTGCTCTCTTGGAAGGAAGACCTCCTCCAGCGCGTGCGCGAACTCGGCGCCGATGCGCGTGGCTACCTACGCAAGGAGAGCCAGGCTCCGGCGATCCTCTCCCGGGTGCGCGAGGTCCTTCGGAACCGGGATCGCTTCGAGGCGCGCCTCCGCGAAGAGACGACCGAGAACAGCGAATTGCGCGGCCGCATCGACGGAACCTCGGTCTACCGCCTCTTCCAGCTCGTCGCCGCCACCCGCGCCGACGCGCGCATCGCCATCCGCGACGCGACGCTCCTTTTCGAAATCGAGCTCCGCGAAGGGCGCCCGGTTCGCGCGGTAAAATCCTCAGGAAATGGACGCTTTGAGCGTGGTCCCCGCGCCCTCGCGGAGGCGCTTGGCGTCACGACGGGGCGCTTCGTCGTCGCCAAGAGCAACGCCCCGATCGAGGCCGATCTCGACGGGAGCCTCGAGCAACAGCTCGCCATCGCCGTCGAACGGAGCCGCAGCCTCAGCGACGCCATCGCCGGGACCGCCCTCCTCGACATCGAGCAGGTCTCCTTCGATCGCGATGCGCTCCGTTCCTTCCTCGACGTAGCACCGCCCGACACGAAGGCGCTCCTCCAGGAACTCGACTTCGGCGCGAGCCCGTCGGACATGCTTTTCGCGAAGCGAACCGACGGAAATACGTTGGAAACGCTTCTACTTACAATGGTCGCTCGCGCCATCGTCACCGACGTGCGCACCTTCCCGAAGGACGAGGCGCTCGCGTCGATCCTTGAGCCGTCGCAGCCGATCGCGCGCCCGGTTGGCACCGGTTCGGCCGCGCAAGAGAGCGCCGTCGACGAGGATCCCGATGCCTTCTTCGCCCAGGCGGCGAGCGAGCCGCCGCCGGCCCTTGAAGTGGGCCCGCCGTCTCTCGCGTTCGCGAACGGACGGCCCCTCGAAGAATCGCCGATCGGCGTCGAGTTTGCGCAGGTCGTCGCCGCAACCGCCCAGATGCCGAAGGTCGTTCTGAAGACCGCCTCCGTGCATCTACCGAAAATGACCCCGGTTTTGGACCTTGCCGCCGTCGCGCCGCCGGCCAGCATCCTCCCCGACGATCGCGAGGACGATGGCCACGTCGAGTATGTGGAAGAGGAACTCTCGTGCAGCGTTGACGTCCACTTCCCGACCGGGACGACGAATGTGCCGGTCGTTTCTGCCCGCGAAGGCTACGAGACGCCGCCGCTCGGCCACCTAGTTGCGCTCATTGAAAGCCCCACCGTTACTGCCGAATTTGCCGAACGACGCGCCTCGGGGCCCCACGTCGAGACGAACATCGACGGCACCCTCTACGGCGGTGTTCCGGCGGTGCGGCTGACCGACGGCGCGGAACTCGATGCCCACGCGTCCGTCCGCGAAGCGGGAAACGGCGGGGAATTCGATGCCCACGCGTTCCCCGATCTGCCCCCCTTTGCCGATGACCGCACCGACGTGACCCACGCGAAAGAGATCCGCGAAGGCTCGGTGAATCTGCGTGCCGTCGCGGCGATTGCCGGTGCGATGCTCCTCGGCCTCGCGACGACCTCCTTCGCGGAGCCGGCCCGTTCACAGACACAGCCGACCACGACGAACCCGCTCGCCGGACGTTGACCGCGTAGTAAGAGCGGGGCCATGCGCCTCTGGAAAACGACTCTGCTCGCTGCAACGCTCCTCGCGTGCCGGGAGCGCCCGTCGGATTCGGTGCAAGACGCAGGCAATCTTGGCGCGGCGACCCACGATCGCAAGAAGCCGAACGACGAGCGACACACGGAAACGGCAGCGAACGGGACCGGTGTGCTCGTCGACTTTTTGGCCCTCGACGACGCCTGCGAAGTCGGCCACCGGGGGACGCTCCTCGACTTCGGCGACGCGACGACGAGCCGACTTTCCGTCGACGGAAAAAAGCCACTTCCGAGCGCGAATGTCGAATTGACCGGTGCCACCTGGCTCTCCGTCCAGGGGAACCGGGTGGCGACGACGTTCCTCGCGCCGCCGACGATTGCCCAAGAGGGGACACTCGCCGTCGAAGCGGCAACAGCCGTTAATTTAAGAATTAATGGCGGCGCTGCAAAGGCGGTCTCCGCCTACGTGAATGGGCGTGCCATCGGAACGGCGAAGCTGACGCGCGGGCAGACGCAGGTCGTTCATATGCAGTTTCCTGGGCTTTTGGTGCAGCCCGGCGAGAACGAACTTCTGCTCCGTTTTCATGTGCCGCCGAAGACGACCGACGTCGCCGCCCTGCTCGATTGGGCCCACGTCGGCCCCGTCGACGGCCCGGCGCCGCTCGCCGCGTCGACCCGGAGCGACGTCGTCGTAACGGCGCGCATTGGGAACGTGCCGAAGCGGGCCGTCTCCCTGCGGGCGCCGAGCTTTGCGCGGTGCACAACGTTTCTTCCGCCGGGGGCGCGCGTGGAGGGCTTTCTCGGCCTCCAGGGGGACGGCGAGGCCGACGTCGAGGTGCGCGTCGCCCGCGATCGGAGCCCAGAGACGACCGTCGAGTCCTACCACCTGACCTCGAAAGACTCCTCTCAATGGCGCTCGTTTTCGGCGGCGCTCCCGGACGTAGGCACGCTCGGCTCCGTCGAATTGCTAGTCACCCACGCGAGCAAGGGGCTCCGGGTCGCCTTCGGCGAGCCTCGGATCGTCGCCAAAGAAGAGCCCCGCGAAGCGACACCGGTTCCACGGGCGCGCGGGGCGGTCATCGTCGTCTTGAGCCACACCTCGGCGCGATCGCTCCCCTACTACGGCGCGACAGAGCCGTTCCTCCCCGAGCTCGCTGCCCTTGCCGATCATGCCATTGTTTTTGTTCAACATCGGGCATCGAGCACGCTCGCTGCGGCGAATGTTGCGTCCCTCGTAACCGGCGCAAGCCCGAAGGTTCACGGAGTGACCGACCCGCTCGTGCGTCTCCCCGGCGGCTTGACGACCGTCGCCGAGGCGGCCCGCCAAGGCGGCGCGGATGTCGCATTTTTTACTGCAAATCCGACAACTTCCGCCGCTTTTGGCTTTGATCGTGGCTGGGAGACCTTCGCCTACGACAACCCGATGGAGCCGGTCGCCGGCTATCACCCCTTCGATGCCGCCGCCGAATGGATCGGGAAGCACAAAGACGCAAAATTCCTCGTCGTCGTTCATGCGCGCGGCGGGCATCCCCCCTGGGACGTGACGACCGATCAAATGAAGGAGATGGTCCCCAAGGACTATGCGGGCGGCCTCGATCCGCGCCACGCCGGCGAACTCCTCGCGAAGGCGCGCGCGATCCCGCCGCTGCTGAAGTTTTCCGACGCCGACCGCGAGCGCGTCTGGGGGATGCATCAGGCCTCCCTCCGGAACCAGGACGCCGCGATCGGCCGTTTGCGAAACGCGCTGCGATCGACAAATCGCGAAGAAGACACGCTTTTTGTTGTCACGTCCGACGTCGGAGCTGGCGAGGGGGCGCTCGTCCCCTTTGGCGAAGGGGGCGATCTCGATGAGGCTTCGCTCACGGTGCCGCTGCTCCTTCGAGTGCCGAAGGGGGCGCAAGAACCGGCGGCGACGCTGCACACGAAGAGCCCGTCGGCCGACGTCGATCTTCCACGAACCGTATTGAATGCGCTCGGTTTGGACGCACCTTCTACGTTTGAAGGTGTCGATCTCTACGCGCTTGCTCACGGGGACATCCCCCGCGAAGGGCGCCAGCGGATGGCAGTCGTGGGGCGCCGCTACTCGCTTCGGTGGGGAAATTTGCTTCTCCAGGGGAACTTCGGCGATGCGCCCAAGCTCTGTGACCTCTCGCTGGAAGCGGTCTGTGTCTCCGACGTCAAAAGCGCCTATCCAATCGCCTACAGTCGAGCTTTGGCGGAACTTTCCGGGCGTATTCTCGCGCCGACCGGGCCGACCCGCCCCCGGGAGCTGACCGCCCTCGACATGGCGACCCAGGGGGCCCTCAAGCTCTGGGGCCTGTGACTCCGAGTGACCTCCGGTGCCATTTGCAACCGCAGCGTCGGTTCGGCCTGCACCGCGCGTCGGATCGGCTAAAAAGCGGTTGTGACCTTCGTTCAATCACTCCGGTCGTCGTCCCCATTCCCCCGCGCCCTGGCCGTTTTGCTGGCCGCTGGAAGTCTGAGCCTCGGCTGCGCCGATACCGAGGAGTCCCTCGATGAAGAGAGCGCCGTCGACGATCTCACGACCGACATGAAGGCGATCGCCCCAGGCTCCTTCCAAGAGGAAGCGGTGCTGCTTGTGGCGGGCGACCGCGCGCTGAGCGACGTCGACTTCAAGACGAAGGTGAAAATCACCGCGACGGCGACGAAATCGATCCTCGCGTACCGGAACGGCAAAGCGGCCGCGCCCGACGACGATGGCTACTTCAAGAAGCTCGCCGATCTCGACGGCCTCGCTGGAACTACGGCGACCTTTTACAAGCGCGTCCTCGAATACGCTGCAAAGACTGATGGTTACCTCGATGGAGGTGCAACGGTCGCGCCGGACAAGGGGCTCTTCCAGATCCCCGACAACCTCGGGCGCCCGCCGACCTCCAACGACGTCACGGTGGTGAAGGGCCTCGATGGCCGCACCCCGGATGAGGCCTACAAGCTCTTCCGCGGGCGCATCACCAACAGGATTGACCCGAGCAACGAGGCGATCGCGCGGAGCACCTTCCTCGAGACGCACCGGCTCTTCAACATCACCTTGGCGAACTTCTTTGCGCCAAACTCGCCGACGGCGGCCTTCGTCAAACAGCTTGGCGCGAAGACGGTGATGCTGAAGGGGCTCCTGACTGGAGCCAATACAAACCTGATGCTCGAGGCGACTTTCGCCGATGGTCGCGTCGTCTACTACCAGAAAAATGGCGGCAATTACGCGCCGGTAGCGAAGCCGACCTACCAAGTCATCGTGCGCAGCCCGATCGTGCTGACGACGCCAGGTGTGCGGGTCTTTTACCCGGCCTGGAGCGCCCCGCAGCTCGCAACGGGCGCCTGATTCGCGGAAAGAACGGGAACCTGGGGACGAGGCAGAATGCTGCTTCGTCCTTTTGGTTTTGTGCCGCGAAACTGAGCGCTACGGGGAGGCGCTGGGGGTGAGATCGCGGTCCGGCTCCGACCGACCACCAAGCCACTCGTAGAGGGCCGGGAGCACGAAAAGCGTGAGGAGCGTGCTCGTGACGATGCCGCCGACGACGACGGTCGCGAGGGGGCGCTGGACTTCCGCGCCGGCGCCGTGGGCGAGCATCATCGGGAGGAAGCCAAGCGAGGCGACGAGGGCGGTCGTGAGGACGGGGCGCAGGCGCGATTCCGCTCCGTCGCGGACGGCGGCAACGAGGGGGGCTCCGGCGTCGCGGCGCTCTTCAATGTTGGTGACGAGAACGAGCCCGTTGAGGACGGCGACGCCAAAGAGGGCGATCATGCCGACGCCGGCAGAAATCGAGAGTTCTTCGCCGCGGAGCGCGAGGGCGAGGAGGCCGCCGCTCGTCGCCATCGGGACGTTGAGGAAGATGAGGAGCGCCGGACGGAAGCGCCCGAAGGTGAGCGCGAGGAGCACGACGATCAACACGAGCGCGATCGGAACGACGACGGCGAGCTGGCGGGTGGCGCTCTGGAGGCGCTCGTATTCGCCAGCCCACACCGTGTAGTAGCCGGTCGGCAACTTCACGTCTTTCCCCAGTTTTTTCTTTGCTTCTTCAACGAAGCTGCCAACGTCGCGGCCACGGACATCGAGCTGGACGGTGATGCGACGCGAGAGGCGCTCGCGGCCGATTTGGCTCGGGCCCGGCGTCGTCTCGAAGGTAACGAGCTGCCCGGTCGGGAGCGTGCCGTTGGCCGTCTTCACCGGCACTTGGGCGAGGAGTTCCGGGTTTGATCGAGTCGCACCATCGAGGCGAACAACGATCGGAACGCGCACCCCGCGATCGAGAAATTCCCCGACGTGGATCCCGCCGACGGCGGCGACCGTCGCGAGGACCGTCTGCGCGTCGATGCCGGCGCGCCCGATGGCGGCGCGGTCGACTTTCGCTGACAAAACACTCATCCCCGCGATCTGCTCGGCACGAACGTCTTTGGCGCCCGGGATCGTCTTCAGGCTCCGGACGATGGCGTCGGCGGTCTGGCGGAGCTGGACGAGATCGTTGCCGTACAAATGAACGGCGAGATCGCTTTCAATGCCGGCGAGCAGATCGTTCGTATTCATCTCAATCGGTTGAGAGAACGCAAATCCGGTCCCCGGGACGGCGCCTGAAAGCGCTTTGTCGAAAATCTCAATCAGCTCTTCGCGGGTCTTGGCGGTCGTCCACTCCTCCTTCGACTTGAGGAGCACGTAGACGTCCGTCATGTTGATCCCCATCGGATCTACAGCGATTTCTGCCCTTCCCGTGCGGGAGACCACGCTCGTCACTTCCGGGAAGCGCTTGAGGACCTCCTCGGTCTTGCGCGTCATCGCGAGCGATTGATCGAGGGAGACCGATGGCAGGCGGACGGCGGCGAGGACCATCGTCCCTTCGTCGAGCTTCGGGAGGAACTCGCGCCCCATCCGCGATGCCACGCCGATCGACAGGAAGAAGAGGCCGACGGCAACAGCGGTCACGAGGCGCGGCGCGCGGAGGGTGCGCGCGAGGAGCGGCGCGTAGAGGCGATGGGCAAGGGCGGCGAAACGCCCCTCATCGGCCACGAGCGGCGAAGACGGGGTCGCCTGCTTAAGCGGCGGATCTTTCGGAAGAATCCAACTCGCGAGCGCCGGGACGAGCGTAAGCGAAAGGACGAACGCCGTCGCGAGTGCGAAGAGCACCGTGAGCGCCATCGGGCGGAACATGCGCCCCTCGATGCTCTGGAGGGCGATGATGGGAACATACACCAAAGCGATGATCGCCTCGCCGAAGGCGGTCGCCTTGCGCACCTCGCGGGCGGCATCGACGACGACCGAGCTACGCTCGTGATCGGTCAGCGGGCGACCGAGCTGGGCGCGGCGCTCGGCGAGTCGGTGGAGGGCGTTCTCGACGATGATGATCGCACCGTCGACGACGAGGCCGAAGTCGATGGCGCCGAGGCTGACGAGGTTCCCGGAGATGCCGCCGAGCGACATCCCGAGGAACACGCCGAGGAGGGCGAGAGGGATCGTGATGGCGACGACGACACCGGCTCGAAAGCTCCCAAGCGTGACAAAAAGCACGAGGAGGACGAGGAGGCTCGCCTCGAGCAGGTTCTTGCCGACGGTGTGGATCGTGCGGTCGACGAGGGCGGTGCGGTCGTAATAGGCGTCGATGTGCATCCCCTCGGGGAGCGTCGTTTCGATGTCGGCCATCGCCTCTTTGACGCCGCGGACGACCTCGCCGGAGTTCGCCCCGCGGAGCATCATGACGACGCCGACGACCGCTTCATCGGCGCGCCCATCGCGCGTGACCGCGCCGTAGCGGACGAGCGGTGCGTCGCGGACGACGCCGAGATCACGCACGTAGAGCGGCGTCGTCTCGCGGGTGAGAACGACAATATTTTCGAGGTCTTCCCGGGAGGCAATGCGCCCCTCTCCGCGCACGGTGACGTGCTCGCGGCCGCTGACGAGGTAGGCGCCCCCTTCGCTGATGTGGTTCCGCTTGATCGCGTCGACGACCTCGGAGACACCGACGCGGTTGGCGGCAAGGCGCGACGGATCCAAGGAAATTTCCAGCGATCGTGCAGCTCCGCCGAAGGCGTTCACCTCGACGACGCCAGGGACGAGGCGCAGGCGCGGGGCGATCGTCCAGTCGAGAAAGGTGCGCCGATCGAGGAGCGGGTGGCGCGGAGAGCCGTCGGCGTTTGCGTCGGTGCGGAGCTCGAAGTGAAAGACCTCGCCGAGCCCCGAGGAGACGGGGCCGAGCTCGGGGTCGCCGAATTCCGTTGGAATTTCGCGACGTGCGCTATCGAGGCGCTGGGCGACCTGGGCGCGCGCTCCGTAGAGGTCGACGCCGTCGGCGAAGACGCACGTGACCACCGAGATGCCAGCGCGGGAGATGCTGCGCACCTCCTCGAGGCCCGGGAGGCCGGCCATCGCCTTCTCGACGGGGAAGGTGACGTGGCTCTCGACGTCGAGGGGGCCGAGCGTCGGCGCCGAAGTAATGACCTGAACTTGAACGTTTGTTACGTCAGGTACCGCGTCTATCGGTACGCGAAATGCCGCTTGAAGCCCGAGGGCAAAAAAGATCGCCGTGAGGACGAGGACCAGGACGCGGTGCTTCACCGACGCCGAGAGAATGCGCTCGACGAAGCCCAGCGTTGCAACGGCGTGGACGACGTCTTGCGACTTTTCCTTCTGAGCTTCCGGGGAACTCAATCGTTGCTCCCCATCTGACTCTTTAGCGCTTCACTCTTTAGAACAAACGAGCCATCGGTGACGACGGTCTCGCCGCCCGAAAGACCGCGGCGAATCTCGACGAAGGGCTCGGCGCCGTCGGCGGCGTTTGCGGCATCCAGCTCGGCGCCCCGCTCCACGGCAACAAGCGAGAACGACTGATGTTTTTCGGCCTTTTTCGCGGCTGCATCTCTGCGCGCCGCGGCAACAAACACGAAAGGTTGCCCGTCGATCGCCTGGATAGCGCTCTTCGGGACGGCGACGACCTCGGGGGTGCCGCCGTCCCCAGGATTTTCGCTGGCGGTCGGCACGCCGAGGATGCGCCCGGAGGCGCTCATGCCGGCGCGGAGGAGGCCGTCGTCGTTGGGGAGGGAAATCCGTGCGCCGACAACGCGGCGCTCCGGGTCGACGGCGAGGGCGAGCGTCTCCACGTGGCCGAGGAAGAGCCGCTCCGGGTAGGCGATGGTCCGTACACGGACGTCGTCGCCGATGTGGACCCGAGAAAGGTCCCGCTCATAAATGTCGACTTCGAGCCACATACGGCGACTGTTTCCGACAATCACGAGCGTATCTGAACCGGACACTGGCTGGCCGATTCGCGCTTTGACGTCGAGAACCGTCCCCTCCATGGGGCTCGTGAGGTCGACGCGGGAAGAGGCGCCGCGGCCGCCATAGGTGAGGGCGCGGCTTTTCGCGGAGGCGACGTCGGCCAGGGCGCGATCGCGCTCCCCGCGCGCGGCAAGAATGGCTCTTTCGGTGGTCGCGCCATCGACTTTCAATGCAAGTTCACGGGCGAGTTCGGCGTCGGCAATCTTGAGGCGGGCATCGGCGGCGGCGAGGTCGGCGCGGGCCGTCCCCGCCTCGGCGCTATCGAGGGAGACGAGGACGTCGCCGCGCGCGACCTTCTGGCCCGGCGTAACCGGGATCGCGACGACGCGGCCGGAGCCGAGGGGGCCGACGCGGGCGAGATCCGACTGCGGGAACGCAAGGGTGCCGACGACGGAAATCGCCGTGCGCCGGGGCATGCGCTGGGCGGTGGCGAAGTGGAGGTCGGCAGCCGCGAGCGCGTCTTCACTGAGGGTCACGTCGCCGGCGTGCTCGGCGGAGGGCGCCGCGGCGGGGACCGGTTCCCCGGCGTTTCCGCCAGTTTTTGTGCAGGATACAGGCAAAAATGCGAGCGCCCCGCAGGCCACCCACCTGGCAGCAGCGCCGAGCAAGCGACGCAGTCTTCCGTGCGAGCGATAGCGGGTTCCCACAACCACGTAGAAAGCAGATTTCGCCGCCTTCCGCGAAAATCTCTGCGATACAGCAGCGGTACCTGCTCGTCCGCCCGGAACCGCGGAAGGCGGTGAGGAAACGGCGAGCAAGACTGCAGCTGCTCGTCCGCCCGGAACCGCCGAAGGCGGGAGGAAACGGCGAGCAAGACGGGTGCCGCGACAGCGGTGGAGGCGAAATGGCGGAGCAAACGACAGACGAGACCCCCTGCGAGACAGCGCCTTCCGCGCTTCGCCCCGGCGCGAAGAAGCGAAGCCGAAACTTTGTCCTGATCCAGGTCGTTTCGATCCTCGCCGCGTTCCTCCTCGGGAGCTTTGTCCTCGCCGCGAAGAGCAATGCCCAGGGGCGGCCCGGTGCGACTTCCGCATTCCCGGCGGTCGGCGCGCGACTGCCGGTCCCCGCCTCCCCTTCGGCGTCCCCCTCGCTCATGGTCGCCCCCTCGGCGGCTCCACGAAAGGACGAAGCGAAAGACAAGAAGGAGACGGCGGCCGACGAAAAGAAGGACGACGTCTCCCCGGCCCTCGCAACCGCCACGCTGGCGACCGACGCAGATCTTTCCAAACTCTCCGAAGAAGAGAAAACTGCAATCGGGACCGGAAAAGTCCCGATTCATCGCGAGGGGAAGTTCCGGTCGCCCTTTGCAAATCCGTCTTTTGGCGGGCCAGCAAAGGCAAAAATCGGCCTCGTGATCGATGAAATTCGAAGCTACGACATCCAGACTGGCACCTTCGAAGCTCATTTCTTCTTGTCGCTCACGAGTGACAAGACGATGCCGAAGATCAATTTAGATTTCCCCAACGGCCACGAAGTTAACTGTGAACCTTCGGCGGACACAGACACCTTCAAGTTCTACCGATGCTCGGGCTCTTTCACGACCGATGTAGACCTTCGTGCCTACCCGTTTGATACGCAAAGGTTAACGATCGCAATCGAAGACAAAGCGGCCGGCGTCGACCAACTCATTTTCGAAGCTGATCCGAATCGGACGAGCCTCAATTCGGAATTCCACATGAGCGGCTGGGGGGTCGCCAATGTGGGGGCCCGCGCCTACGAGCACCTCTATCCGCCCCGCTTCGACCGCGACGATCTGTACGTCTCGCGCTACAAGTTCACCCTCGGGATCGATCGGTTCGCGACGAGTGCGGCGTTCAGCGTCTTTGTACCGGCGTTCATCATCGTCATCATCTCGCTCATGGGGCTGTGGGTGCCGCCGAGTGAGCTCGAAGTCCGCTCAAATGCGGGGGCCCCGATGCTCGCCGCCGCCGTTCTCTTCCACTTCTCGCTCATCCAGGCGCTCCCGGCGACCGGCTATCTCACCCGCGCCGACAAGCTGATGCTTGCGGTCTACGTATCGCTGCTCCTCAACATGCTCACGACGTGGACGTTCATGCTCGTCGACGAGGAGCATGTCGACGCCTGGTTCCGTCGCTTCCGCGCCTGGATTCCCCCACTGACGGGCGCGGTTATGCTCATCGGTTCCTTCGTTTGAACGTCGACTGGAGTCTTCTATGAAACAGGCTGTGATTGCCGCAGTAGTTGCATTGATTCTTGGACTCGCGATCGGCTGGTTCGCTGGTCGCTTCCTCCAGGAGCGCGAATGGTCAAACCCGGTTGTCGTCCTTGCGGGGAAGGACATCCGGAAGGCCTCCGTCGAGGGGGGCGACCCGATCCCCGCCCTCGGAACGCGCCTCGTCCGGCCGATTCCGCTGCGTCGGGCGCGCGCGGCGGCAAACTCCCTCTTCGCCGACGACGCGGTGAAGGCGAAGGTCGTCTCGTTTGGCAGCGGTGATGACGGTGCCGAGCTCCACGTCGTCCTCGAAAACCGTGCAGGATGCACTCTCTCCGAGGTCTCGGGCGTCGCCTACGCCTACGACGCCTGGGGCCGACCGGCGCGCGCGAACAAGGGGGGTGAAAACTACGTAGCGTTTGCCGCAACGAAGCTCGCCATCGCCGACGGTTCTGCGATGGAGTCGATTTCGGAGCCGCTCAAGTCTCCCGAGCTCGCATCGATCGGGTTTGGGCAGATTGATGCCTGGACGTGCAAAGAAGGAAAGAGCTGGAAACGGACGCTCTGAGCCGCACGATCCGTCAGAGCGATTTGCAGCAGCGGAAGCCAAGGTGGTAGTTCACGTGGAAGCCGTGGGAGAGCGTCTCCACGTGCCAGCGCGGGTCAAAATTGCAGGTATCTGGGTAGGTTTCCTGCTTGCGACCAGGCTGCGGAGTGACCTCCGTGTAAAACCACGCGCTCCCCTTCAATTGGGTCACTAGCCCCTTTTCCGGGTCTTTTCGCGTCATGATTTCGGCAACGTTCCCGTGCTGGTCAAACACGCCAAATCGCGATCGACATTGGGGAAATGCCCCGGCGGGCTCGGTGTCGGTGGTGCAACTCTTCCACGCATCGCCGGAGCTGGTGACGTCGCAGCGCTGCCGGTGGGCACGGCTCGTGTGGCAGATCGCCAGGTCGAGGGTATCGCCGTAGGCGAAGGGGCGATCGGGGGCATCGTCGGGGGCGCCCCGGCAGGCGACCTGCCATTCGTCCTGGGTGCAGAGGCGCTTCCCTTGCATTTTACAGACTTTTTCCGCAAAGACCGGCGGCGTCCAGACGACCGGAAGCTCGCAAGGCTTGTTGGGGAACTCGAAGATGTCGATGCAGGTCTTCGCCGCTTCGCCGCGCTTGTGGATCGGAACCATCCCCTCGGCGCCGCACGTCGCCTTCTGTTCGGAGGTTTGAAGCTCGATCCCTTTCAGGCCTTCTAGGCACTGTTTCTTCGAGATCGTATGGAGCGAAAGCGCGCGATTCCCCTGATTTCCTGCATTCGCGTTCTTGACGTCAAACAGCGTTCGCAGTGTTGCTTGAGTCGCAGCTTCTGCCGAAGGATCACTGGCGTGAATATCGAGGAGCGCGAGGAGTTCTTCCTGGGTCGCCGCGTGGCCGGCCATCGGATCCGACGAGGCGGCTGAAGACCTGCTCGCCGTTTCCTCACCGCCGGCGCCGGTTCCGGGCGGACGAGCCGTTGCAAGCTCGGAAGCGGCAGCCGAAGCGGACAGCGCTGGAAGAGAGGCGGGCGCAGGGTCGCCGGGTGGCGCGAGGGGACCGGCGGGCGGTGCAGCGGGCAGTGTCGCGAGCGACGGCGGGCCAACTTCAACCGGTGCCCGCGCTTGGCAGGCACTCGCGATCAGCAGCGCAGCGGAAATGCAGGCGAACGGACGACCTCCCATGGGACCGCTCGTTGCCAGCAATCGGACTTGCAGGCCTAGTTTCTTGCCGGTCTATGGCGCCCCACCGGCATCGCCGCACGAAGTCGGCCCGAGACGCCACGCGCCAAAAAAGCAGAGCGCGGCCTGGGCACCGTTGCCTACACCGGCATCGCCGCCATCGGTCCCGCCATCGGGCGCGGGGCGGCATCCATACGTGCACTGTGCATCTTTTGGAACACAGCTGCACGCCTCCCCTTCCGCGGGGGGCGTGGCCGGGCAACGGAAAGAGACGCCACCGCGAAAGGCGACCCACACGCGCTTCGCGCAGACGAAATAGCCGTAGCCACACGCATCTGCGGCGCAGGTCGTCCCCTCGGGGGCACCGCAGCTCGCCCCGGCGACGATGTTGGCCGGGCAGGCGGTCGTGATCGGGAGGGTCGCGTCGTCGCTCGTGCCCCCATCTTCCGTAGTCGGATCAAGCGCTTCCGACGCTGCACAGGCTACGGCAGCCCCGGTCGGCGGAGCGACGAGGAGGAGCACGCGAAGGAGACGAAAAGGGCGGAGAGTGGGCATCGGAGCGGATGGCGACGGCGCTTTCCGTCGCGGCGGTGGCGCACTATAGAGCGTTTCCCTGGAGCGGTGCGCAGTGCACGCTCCCCGCACGCAGCGTTCGCCCTTCGTCACGCAAGGAGTCTCCGTCATGGCTCAGATCGCGCCCGTCTACATCGTCTCCGCGGCCCGCACCCCGATTGGGAATTTCCAGGGTTCGCTCGCATCGCTCGCCGCACCGCGGCTCGGTGCCATCGCGATTCAAGGGGCCCTCGCCCAGGCGAAGATCGACGCTGCCGCCATCGATGAGGTCTTCCTCGGCAACGTCCTCACGGCAGGCATCGGCCAGGCGCCGGCCCGCCAGGCGGCGATCTTCGCCGGTCTCGCGAACACGATCCCCGCCGTCACCGTCGGGAAGGTCTGTGGCTCCGGCATGCAGGCTATCGTCTTCGCGGCGAAGAGCATCCTCCTCGGAGACGCCGATGTCGTCGTCGCCGGCGGCATGGAGTCGATGTCGAACGTCCCGTATTACCTTGATAAAGCCCGCAGCGGCTACCGCATGGGGAACGGCACCCTCGTCGACGGCATGATCTTCGACGGCTTGTGGGACCCGTACAGCAACGTCCACATGGGGAACTGCGGCGACAAGTGCGCTGCAGAATACAACTTCTCCCGCGAAGACCAGGACCGCTTCGCCGCCGAGAGCTACAAGGCGGCCCAGGACGCGTGGAAGAGCGGCGCCTTTGATGCCGAGGTCGTCCCCGTTGAGATCGCCCAGAAGAAGGGGGATGCCCTCAAGATCACCCAGGACGAAGGCCCCGGAAAAGGTGGCGATCTCGCGAAGATGGCGACGCTTCGTGCCGCGTTCTCCAAGGACGGCACGATCACCGCCGCGAATGCATCGCCGCTGAATGACGGAGCCAGCGCCCTCATCCTGATGAGCGAAGCGGGCCTCAAGAAGACCGGCGCAACGCCGATCGCCAAGCTCACCGGCTACGCGACCGCCGCCCAGGCCCCCGAGTGGTTCACGACGGCGCCGGCAAAGGCGATGAAGAACCTCTTCGAGCGGACCGGGCTGAGCGCTTCAGACGTCGATCTTTTCGAAATCAATGAAGCCTTCGCCGTCGTCGCCATGGCATCCGCGAAGATCATCGAGATCCCGCGGGAGAAGGTTAACGTCCACGGCGGCGCCGTCGCCCTCGGCCACCCGATCGGCTCCAGCGGCTCCCGCATTGTGACGACACTCGCTCACGCCCTCGCCCGTCACGGCAAGAAGCGCGGTGTCGCGAGCATCTGCATCGGCGGCGGCGAGGCGCTCGCCGTCTCTATCGAGCGCGTCTGATTTTCTAGAAATACCGATTGAAGGGGCCCGTCCGTTCGCGAACCCCAGCAAAAGTGCTGGCAACGGCGTCGCGAGAGACGGCGGGCCCGTTCGCGAACGCCAGCAAAAGTGCTGGCAACGGCGTCGCGAGAGACGGCGGGCCCACTTCCACAGGGCCCGTCCGTTCGCGACCGCCAGCGAATTTGCTGGCAGCGGCGTCGCGAGAGACGGCGGGCCCACTTCCACAGGGCCCGTCCGTTCGCGAACC
>DYPH01000101.1:0-17513 GCA_020720045.1 Sorangium cellulosum
TTTCGCGAGGACGTGTCGCACTCCGAAAAGGAGATTCCGAGCAGCTACCTAGGCTACGCTGGCGAGGGCAAGGCGACGGGGACCGATCTAGGAACGGAGGGTGAGGCCGAGGGGGA
Organism: Sorangium cellulosum; assembly: GCA_020720045.1. GTDB lineage: Bacteria > Myxococcota_A > Polyangia > Polyangiales > Polyangiaceae > JAAFHJ01. The sequence goes on from DYPH01000101.1 coordinate 117, forward strand.
GTTCGTCGCCGAACGCGAGGAGCCGCTCGCGGGGCGCCACCGGCACGACCTCAAAAAGTGGGGCGCGTGCGACCTCGTCGACGCCGAGCTTTTCGAGCTTCTTGGCGACGTCGCGCCGCGTCCGTTCACGGAGATCGCGGGCGCGGTCGCCGGTGAGCCTGGCGACCGAAATCACAGAATTTACGGAGGAAATTTGCCAGGGTACCCGGAGTAAATCCGAGAGCCACGCCTCGGCGACTTCGCTCGGAACTGCATGCTCGGCCCCCGCGATGAGGGGGGTGCGGGCCCCCAAACGGCCGAGGTCGCTCCACAGGGCCGGATTGCCATCGACGAGGCAGCGCTCGATGAGTCGCGCGCCCAGGACGCGCTTCGCAGCAAGTGGCAGCTCCTCAAAGGCGACCATCGCCGACCGCGCCTCGTCGCGAGCAAGGAGCGTCGGCCCCTTCTTCTTCGGCGCTTCCCACTGGGAAAAAAGCAGCTCTTGGGCGATCGAGGGGAGGCCTGCTGCGATACGGCGGAGGGCGATGAAATAGGCCTGCTGGACGGGGGTTTTGTCCGGAAATGCGAGTCGTTCCCGAAAGAGGGGGAGCGTGCGTTCTACACGGAGCTCGTCGCCGGGGAAGCCAGCGCCTGGCCGCAGGCCAAAGCCGAGGAGGAGGAGATACAAACGCTCAAGTTCCGGCGTTTGCCGGCGGAAGGACGCACGCGACAGGAGCGCGTCGGCGAGGGCGCGACCGAGCGCCGCCGACCAGGATTTTCTCGGCCCAAAACGCTTCTCGAGGTCGCGAAGGATCTCCTTGGATCGCGACTGTTCGGCGCTCTTTGGTCCAAAGGAAGAACAAATGAGTGCGCGGAGATCCGAGTCATCCGCTTCGGAAAACACCTTTGAAGTATCCGATACTTCCAAAGATTTCTCTTGAGAGGTTTCGAAGGTGAGCGCAAAGGATGCGTCCCCATGCGCGAGAGAAACGGCAATTGTGCCGACCGCGGTAAGCGCGGCGACGACAGTCACCGGGACGCTCGTCCCGACCGAGCTTTCGCCGGCAAGGCTCCGCGGCAGCATCGCAACCATTGAGAGACGAACATCTTTTTCGTCGGGAACGTGGCGTTCCCCCTCACCGTCGTTCGCGAGCAGCACGAAGCGGGAGGGCGTCCCGAGCCGCGCCTCCACGGAAGCGGCGAGCGTGTGCGGTTCGCCCACGCAAGCACCACGCGGGAGCATCAATCGCGATTCATTCTGTGCAAGTTGCACGTAATAGGCGCGGGCGGTCGTCGCTCGAAGCTGCTGGGTCCCCGCGGGCGTCGCGTAGATGGCCGCCCCTTTGGCGACCGCTTCAAAATTACCTGCATTCTGCACGACGGAGACGGGTGCATCTTGCACATTCTCAATGACTCGACGAACACGGTCGCGGAGCGGTTCTGCCTCGAAGACGCCGCCCGCGAAAAGCACTGCATTCACAGGCCCATAGCGGCGAAGAAAGCGCGCTACATGACGGGTGATTGCGGCGTCGCGCTCGTAGGGGAGGCCGACGCTCACGAGCGCGGGGCGCGGCGGCACAGCAAGCTCGGCGACGTCTTCCGGGAAGAACCGTTCGAGAATCAGCTGCTGGGCCTCCTCGGCGGTGAGGCGCGCACGCAAAATCGCGGCAAAGAGGTTTGAGCCGCGATCGGCGATCGCCACTTCGAAACCGTCGCTTCCGCCGGTGAGCAAGGTCTCCTTGGCGGTGCGGCACGTCGCGACCAGCGACGCAAAGCGACCGGCGTCGAGGCGACGTCGGGTTCCGTCGGCCTCTTGGAGCGGGAGCCGCGCTTCGACGAGCGCCGCAAGCGCGAGATCGAAGTTGTCGCCCCCCAGCAAAAGATGCGGTCCGACGGCGAGGCGCTCCGCGGAGCCGTCCCCGATCTCAAGGAGGCTGAGGTCGGTCGTGCCGCCACCGACATCGACCACGAGCAGGCGACCGGCCGCCGGGCGCGCCCCTTCGGGGACGGCCAAGAAGGCCGCTTGGGGCTCCTCAAGGAGGCGAGCGTGGCCCAACCCCGCCGCCGTAAGTGCCTGCAACGTAAGCTGTCTCGCCGTCTCGTCAAACGATGCGGGGATCGTGACGACGAGGGGGAGTGTCGCGAGCGGCACCTCCGGATAGGCGGCATTCCATGCATCATGCACATGTTTGAGCAGGGCCACTTGCGCGGCGACCGGCGAGAGCTTCGCCCCGGTGCCCCCCCACGGAAGGATCGGCGCCTCCCGATCGACGCCGGCGAAGCCGAGCCAGCTCTTCGCAGAAACAATCGATTTTCCTTCTATTTCTGATGCCCGCGTCCGTGCCCAGGCGCCTGCCACCCAGGTGTTTCCGCCGTCGGAAGTCGCCTCCGGGAAGAGGGCCGCTGGAAGAAGCGGCTGCGCGGCGACCGCCCCAAGAGCGACCCGTTGGGGCATCGGGAAGACGACGGTCTCCGGCGACGAAGCGGTCTTCACGGCGACGACGACGTGGGTCGTCCCGAGGTCGATCCCGACCGCGATCGGCGACGACGGTGTTCCTCGCGTCACCGGGCTTCCGTCGACGAAGAAGCGCCGTCCGCCCCGTCGCGCGCGCGGAGCGAAAGTTCGACAAAAAATCGTTCGCCCGGCGTTTGAGCGACGAGCGGCTCGGCATGAAGCGCAAGACGACCGAGTTCGGTAACGGCGGCGCCGAGACGTACCGGAACGACGTCTCCAGGAGTCCTCCCGGCGGCGGGGAGCGTGACCTCGATGGGGGACAGCTCCTCAATACCCTGTGTTTCTTCGTGAATCACCTGCCCTGCGCGGTCATCGCGCCGGACGGTCGACGAGAAGAACCGGAAAGCGACCGGCGCGCCGACGACCACACCAACGACGGAACTTTCGTCGATGACCGGCGTCTCTGTCCCCTCTTCCATGCCGAACGGGGCGACACAAACGAGTTCGAGGGGCGGTTCAAAGCCGGGAATCGTCGGCATGTTCGACTCGACGCCGACATAATAGGAGCGGGCAGTGCCGCCGCGAATGCGCACGCCGCGGCCTAGCTTCGCGCGCGCATAGATCGCAGCGCCACGCGCGACGGCGAGGTCGAAGTCGGCAAACGGGAGCTCGGCGATCGGGCCCGCGAACCAGCGCGAGAGGTGTTCGAGGATTCGGCCGCGGAGGAGAGCGCTCTTCATGGGGCCGCCATTGAAGAGGATCTTCGTCGGCACAAAGGAATGGCGCGCAAGGAACGCTGCCAAATGGCGTGTAATCCCGGCATCTTGCGCGTAGGTAAGGCCGAGCTGCGTGAGGGCGGCGCGCGGACGAGCGACCGGGACCGCATCGCGACCGACTTCCGGGAAGAAGCCGGCGAGCACCACCGTAGCGACCTCCTCGCGGGTGAGCTCGGTGCGGATCATTCCACCAAACAGGTTCGATCCGCGGCTCGCAAGGGCGATCGGAATCGCTGCCTCACCGGCGTCGGCGAGGAGCTTCTCTTTGGCATCCCGACAGGCATGCACGAGGCTCGCGCGCTGGCCGTCATCGAGGGTCTTCCCGGTCGCGAGGATCTTCTGCGCCACGACGTGGCCGAGCAAAAGATCCATGTTATCGCCGCCAAGGAGGATGTGATCGCCGACGGCGATACGCTCCAGCACCAGCGCCCCGTCGCGCTCTTGGACGTCGATCGCGGAGAAGTCGGTCGTACCGCCGCCAACGTCGACGACCAGGATTTTGTCGCCGACGGCCAGCTCTTTCCGGAAGGCATCACCCCGTTGGTTCGTCCACGCGTAGAGGGCCGCCTGCGGCTCTTCGAGGAGCGTGACCGCCTCGCCGAGGCCGGCCAGGCGCGCCGCTTCGAGGGTCAAATCGCGGGCGGCGGCATCGAAGCTGGCAGGCACCGTGAGGACGATCGTTTGAGCAGCAAGTACCTCGCCCGTTGCGGCGAAAAAGGCGGCGGCGAGGTGGGAAAGGTAGGCGGCCGACGCGGCGACCGGCGAGCATTTTTCGCTGGGATGTTCAACACTTCCCACCGACGCGCGGCCAAATGGCAGAATCGGCGCGCGGCGATCGACGCCGGCGTGGCAGAGCCAGCTCTTCGCCGACGTGACCACGCGCTCGGGGGCGTCTTGGCCGCGAACGCGCGCATACGTACCGACGGCGCTCGTCGCTGCTTCGGATCCGGCCCACGGGAGGCCGAGAGGCTCGGGATCGCTTGCAAAGTACAAGAAACTGGGGAGCAGCGAGGGGCTTCCGAGGGTGCCCCGCGCAATGAGCTGCGGAATGGGGAGCGTCGTGGGCGCTGCGTCGGGCTCGGCCGCGGGAACGTAGGCGAGCGCTGAGTGGGTGGTGCCGAGGTCGATGCCGACGAGGTAGCTCATGAACGTTCCACTTCCGCGGGGTGAAGGATCGTTGCGTCGTGGCCGGGGGCGCTCTCGGGGAGGCTCGTGGCCGTCGCACGCCACCCTTTGTGCACGAGGCGGCCGGTGCGCAATTGGTCGTCGGCACCATTCCCGAGGAAGGTCACGGTCGCGGCGTCGGCCGCCGCAATTTCGACGCGATCCCCTTCATTTTCCAGACGAATCGGTGCGAGCGTTACCGCATCGCGCAGAGCTTTTGTGCATCCTGCATGGACCACCCGGCTCGCGGCGCCGATGTCGGCGTCCGAAAGTCCGTCGATCGACTGACCGACGAAGTCGAGAAAACGCCCGTCCCGTTGAAGCGCGGCGAGGAGGTGGAGTGCGCTCTCTTCGTAGGGGCGCGCCGGCGGCGGTGGCGGGGCCGCTGCGGGCGGAGCAACCGAAACCGGAGTAGGCGGCGGATCCGAAGGCGGTGCCGGGAGGCTCGGCGTCGACGGCATCGAGAGGTCACGCACGCGTGCTGCGAACGAACCGTCGAAAATTACACGAAAATAGATAACCCACGCGTAGAAGAGTCGCGCGAAGAAAGGCATCGGTTCCACGGGGCGCAGGGTATCTGAGCGCCCGGGGAACCCCCAACTATCGTGCTTGCCGTCAGTTCTTCGGCTTCGCCGGCGCCGCCATCGCCTCGCCGCCAATGGTGACCTGGACCTTGTCGTCGATCTTCTTCCCGACCTTCTCGAGGGCACCGTTGAGGAAGGAGCCGACGTTGTCGCGCGGCTTCACGTCGTGCTCGGAGAGGCTGACCGGAACCGGCTCGACGGTGGCGAATTGAATGCCGTTTGGCGCGTCGGCGGGGCCGGTAAACGTGACATCGAGGGTGATCGTCTTTGGCGCCTCCCGCCCGTGGACGCGGATCGTCCCTTCGGCGGTGATTCGCACCTTTCGCTTGCCCCCTTCATCCTTGGCGTCGGCCAACTTGGCCGGCTCCGCCTTCGTGACCTTCTTCAACGAGAAGCGCGCGAGCTTGTAGTCGGCGCGGGCTTGCTCAGAGACTTTTTCCCCGAGTTCGAACCAGTTGCGCGCGTGCTCAGTCTGCTGTTCGTCTTTGGATTTGTCGCCAAAGGTCGTCGTCGTAAACACCGAAAGATCGGCAGTGACTTCGCCGGTTGCCTTCATGAGATCCATCGGGTTCACGTCGAGGGTCCCGCCGAGGACGTTCGTCTCCCCTTTGATTTTCTCGAGGGGCGCATCGATAAGAATCGACACTTTTCCGGCCGGTTGTACCAGGAAACGGACCGATGCTGCTTCGACCGGCTTCGCGGAAGCGGCCGTCGGCGGGGCCGTCTCTTTGATCGCGTTGTCGGTCTTCTTTTCACACCCGGCAGAGAGCACGAGGGCGGGAAGAACGAGCAAAAGAGCGGCGGTACGGGTGGCACGAGTGGACGGCATGGAATCTCCGAGTGGGGGGAGGATCGTAGGGGCGGAGCAAGGAAAGGAGGCGTTCGCGAGCGCCGGCGAAATTGCGGGGAGCGGCGTCGCGAGAGAGCGCGGGCCCAGTCTTACAGCCTACGCAACGGCGAGCGCTGCCGTTACGGCACGACGGCAAAAATCTGACGCTCAAGAAGCGTGTGAACGAGCGCGACGAGCGTGTCGACCGCCTCCGCGTCTACGGGCCCCCCGCGCGCGGCCGCCACCTGCCGGACGGCGTCAAGGGGCGAGATACCTTCGCAGATTGCGGCAAGATGTGCCGATTGAAGGCCGTCACAGCGGAGGATTTGAATGTCGTCGTCGTCGTCGCGATAAACGAGGTAGGAAAACTCTCCCGGAGCGGTAAATTCGGAAGTCTCTTCCAAACAGTAGGAACTCGCAACGCGGCGAACGACACGCCCAAATGGAAGGACCGAATCGAGTGCGACCGGCACTGGAACAATTGACAAATTGGGCAGGTGGGCGACCTCCCTACTCGCAAGTTCCAAAGCGGCAAGCGCCGGAAGCCAAGGCGGCTCGGCGGGGACGAGCGCCGCGAAATGGGCGACCTCATCGCGCAGGTACGGGGAAGATACATCTAACAGAAACGCGTCGAAGATGGCGTCCCAGCGATCGCCGAGCGCCTCCGTCGTTCGCGGCAGCGCATCGGCGATTAGGGCACGAAGACGCCCGCGCGCCATCCGCCGATAGACGTCGTAGTCACCGCGGCTCGCCACGACGGGAGGGCCGGCCCCGAGGATATTCGCGACGAGCGCGCTCCGAAATTGGGCGAGGCTCACAACGGCCCTGTGGAAGTGGGCCCGCCGTCTCTCGCGACGCCTCCGCCAGCGAATTTGCTGGCGGTCGCGAACGGACGGGCGCCTTCGCCGGTTGCGCGCGCCACCACATCGGCGAGCTGCTTGACGGTCTCGTAGAGTTCGGCGAGCGGGGGAAATTCGTCGTCGTGTTCGAGCAACACCGGGACGGGACCGACGCGCCGGAGCGCTGCCTCCAGGAGGTCGACCATGCGCGGGTCGAGCGCCTCCGCATGCGTATCCAGGCGGAGCGGCCCCCCCGACGGTGCGCGCAGTTCCGGGACAACGAGGTGACCGGCAACGTGAATGTGTTTCGTACGATGCAAGGGGAGCGTCGCCAAGCGAGCGGCCGGATCTTCACCAAAATTCATTGCGTTTACGAAGACATTGTTCACATCGAGAAGGAGGCCGCAGTCGGCTTCTTCGCAAATGGCGGTGACAAACTCCCCCTCGGTCAATCGGTCTTCTTCCGTCTCCGCGTAGAAGGTGACGTTCTCCACCGCCAGCGGGATCCCGAGGCGATCTTGGGCCTCGCGGATCCGCGCGACGAGGTGCGCGACCGTCTCTTCTGAGCGCGGTACCGGAAGCAGCTCGTGGGTGGCGTGGCCGCCGTCCCCGACGAAAGAGAGGTGGTCGGTGTGCCAGGGGACGCGCCGTTCCGTGAGGAATGCACGCAACGTCGTCAGGTAGTCGACGTCGAAGCGGTCGCCGCCGAGGGAGAGCGAGAGCCCATGGGAAAGCACCGGCCACCGCTCGACAACGGCGGCAAATTGGCGCGCCTGGAGCCCCCCTCGACGCATCACGTTCTCTGGATGGACCTCTACAAACGAAAGCGCCGGCATCGACGCCGGGTCCGCCGCGAGGAACTCCTCGGCAAGTGCCCCCCGATAGCCGAGACCGACGCCTCTAAACCGTGAAACTTCCGTCACTTTTTCGCAGCACAAGAGCCAGCGCCGCAGCCGCCATCGGCCGTCTGGCCCGGCTTCTTCGCGGGCGGTTTCGGCTTCGCCGGAGTCTTCGCCGCTTCGGTCGTTTTCGGGTCGCTGGCGGTCGTCCGCGTGGCCGTCGCGTCGGTCCCCCCCCCCGCAGCGGCGGGGGTCGTTTGCGGGGGGGCGGCCACTTCCGCCGGCGTCGCCCCTTGCAAAGCTTGCCCCGGTTGTGCGGGCGGGGGGGCCGGCGGCGGAGCCGCACCACAAGAGGCCTTCTCCGCAGTGGCAGCCGGCGTCGACACAGCGGCGGGGGCCGGGGCCGCGCCACAGGCGACCGTTTCGAGACCGAGGGCGGCGGTGGCAATCGCGAAGAGAGAGGCGCGGGTCAGCGAAGCGTTCATGAGGAATTTCTTTCTCTTTGGGGGAACGAAGCCGTTCGGGGCAAGTCTACGGAGCGGTCGACTGGGAAGTTTCGCAAAAAGCGCCCCATCGCGGAACGCTCGCACGAAGGGCGCTGGGACCGCTAGCAAACGCGACGCGGGGGCACGCCTTACATCGGTTCCGTGGTAGGCGGGCACTATGGTGACGCCGTTTGACTGCCTCGGGTTCGCCCCCCTCGACGCAGAAGCCTTTGGGACTCTCCTCGATACCGCTGCCGAGGCGGGTGAAGATCTCAATGCCCCGGGCGGCAGCTACGTTCTCTGGGTTCCAAAGCCGGGCGTTGAGCTCTGGGTACAGGTCGGCAAGAAGGACGAAATCCTTGGAATGAATCCTCATTTCCACGGCGATGGCCGCGTCGCAGCGACGTATGTTCGCGTGCACGGCAACGCGACCAATCCCCTCGAAGGGGCGATTGAATTCACGGTAGACGGCGTCCCTGTGGTGGCCGATGCGCCCGACCTGGCCCGCGTTCGCCATAAGCTCGCGGCAGGCCCGGCTCTCAACACCCAACTCGTTGTATTTGCAGCGACGCTCGGCCCAGCGTCCCACGCTCCTGGCGTGATCGCGAGTGTCGCCAAGGGGGACGGCTCCGTCGGCGTGACCGGGACGGTCGTCACGGCGACCGTCCGCGAAGGACTCGACCTCCCCTTCCACCACGTGCTTTTGAAGACGGCGAGCGGGACCTGGGACGTCGTCTTCCCGGCGACCGTTCCCCTCCCGGCGGTCGCCTCAACTGTAACGGTTCGCGGCTGGGTGAGCGGACGTGTGGAAGAGAGCGCCTGACCGCCGGAAACGTGGATGCGCGCCCCACGACCGACGTACCTTCGGGAAACCGCGCGCCTCCACCAAGCGTAGGTGACCTGCAGCAGCGAGCGAAGGCGCGGATAGTCGGCCGCCGCGGCCGAGCGACGCGACGTATGCCCTGGATTTACCCATGAATGCTCAAACCGGCGAATCGACGCAAACAAAACCTGATCCCCTCAAGATTGTTGGGACGATCATTGGTGAGAAATATCGCGTCGATAAGCTCGTCGGTGAGGGGGGCTTCGCCCTTGTTTACCGGGCAGAGCACCTTGTCTGGAAGAAGCCGGTCGCGATCAAAGTCTTCTTCTCTCTGAAAGAAGCGCCCGCCGACCAGCGCGACTCCCTCCTCGCAGACTTCCTTCGTGAAGGATCGCTTCTGGCGGAACTTTCGGCAAAGAGCGCGAGCATCGTCCAAGCACGAGACGTCGCCACGCTGACGACGCCGAGCGGCGAGTGGATGCCCTATCTCGTCCTGGAATGGCTCGACGGTGTCCCCCTCGATGGCTACCTCGGGGAACTCGCAAGCGCCCAGCTGCGCCAAGAGCCGGTTCGCTGGAGCGTCGAAGCGATGCTCGCGGTCGTTGGGCCGATCGGAGATGCCCTCGGTCTCGTCCATCGAAGCGGCGTGGTTCATCGGGACGTCAAACCGTCCAATATCTTTCTCGTCGGCAAGCTTCCCGCGCCCGATGAAATCCCGGAAGATGACTCACTCCAGGTCAAATTGCTTGATTTTGGAATCGCGAAAGCGGTGGCATCGGCCGCCGACCTTGCGAAAACATCGACGGAAGGTTTCGTCACCGCGTTCACGCCCGCCTACGGTGCGCCTGAGCAGTTCTCCCGCCAGTGGGGCGCCACCGGCCCGGCCACGGACGTGTTTGCACTTGCTCTTGTCGCCGTAGAATTGCTCGCTGGCCGGCCGCCCCTCAACGGCGATGACTTCGTTCAACTCGGGATTTGCGCCTGCGATCCCCAGCGTCGGCCGACGCCGCGCACGCTCGGAGTCTCGCTCGCAGATCCGCTGGAGGCGGTGTTCGCCAAGGCACTCTCCCTCAAGCCGGAGGATCGCTATGCCAGCGGTTCCGCGTTTGTTCGCGCGCTTCGTGCGATTGTTTATCCGGAAGTTACCGGCACTTTTCAGAGCGCTTTGCTGAATGTTCAGGACATCGCCAGCGGCCCGCAGTCGGCGGGCGCGAGCGCCCCGGTAAGCGGCCTAGAGGCGACCTACGTCAGCGCCACCGCCGCGACGTTGCTCCCGGAGGCGCGGCCGCCGCAAAGCATCCCGATCGTCGCCCCGCCTTCCCAGCCGCTTCCGAGCACCAGCACGCCGAGCGCCGTCTCCTTCCCCACCGAAGCGAAGACGGCACGCCCGCCGCTCCTTGCCATCGGCGCCGTGGCGGCCGTGGCAATCGGGGTGGCGGCATGGTTCGGCCTTCGTCCGCGGGAAACCCCAAAGACGCCGGCAACCGCGTCGTCGGCCGTTGCGGTCCCGATGCCGACCATGCCCGGATGCCCCGAGGGGATGCTGATGATCCCTGGCGGCGAGTTCTACCAGGGATCGAACAAACCACCGGACAGCTACGCCGACGACGAGAAGCCGGCTCACCACGTCACGCTCAATCCTTTTTGTATCGACAAAACAGAAGTAACAGTGGCGGCCTACAAGGCTTGCTCAGACCGCGGCTCCTGCTTGCCCGCAGCAGATACTGTTGAATTTCCGAGAGTATCTGCGAACGACAAGAAGCTGTATTCAAAGTTTTGCACCATTCGTGACCCCGGGACCTTCTCCAATCATCCCATAAACTGTGTCGATTGGTCGATGGCCGATACGTACTGCAAGCGGGCAAAGAAGCGCCTGCCGACGGAGTCGGAATGGGAGTTCGCGGCGCGGGGGCCGGACGGCCGAACCTACTCGTGGGGCAACGAACCTCCGGACGAGACGCGCATGAATGCCTGCGGCAAGGAATGCTCCGACTGGGGCAAGAAGAACGGCGTCACGATGCCGGGCATGTATGCCGGTGACGACAAATGGCCGAGCACCGCGCCGGTCGGGTCGTTCCCTGCTGGGGCCTCGCGCTTCGGTCTGCTCGACGTCGAAGGGAACGTTTGGGAGTGGACGGCCGATTTTTACGGCCCGTACACGGCAGCCGATGTCGAAGAACCGAAGGGCCCGCCGACCGGCACGGAACGGGTCATTCGCGGCGGAGGCTGGAACGGCGCCCAAATTTCCTGGGTGCGCCCGACGAAACGTTACAGCTTCGAGCCGACCGCCCACACCCACGTGATCGGCTTCCGCTGCGCGGCCGACCCAGGCAAGTGACCTTCGCGGAAGCGTTCGCTGCGGGAGCTCGCGCGCTCCCACCGGGCCCCGCCGTGGCTCTTGCCGTGGTCGTCAACGTTGCGCTCCTGGTCGTCGGCCTCGCCGTGGCGCACGCGATCGCCCACCGGTTTCGCCACCGGCCAACGAATCGGCCGCCCGATCCAGTCACTCGAAAAGAGCTTGCCCTCGCGGCGCTCTGCACGGCCCTGAATACCGCAGTATTCTATGCCGGTTTACGGCTCTATCAATGGGACTTCCTGAAGCTCGCGAAAGACACGCCCTTCCGCGTCTTTGGTGATTTCTTATTTCTGTTCTGGGCGATGGACTTGGCGATGTACGTGTTTCATCGGATCGCCCACCACCGGTGGCTCTTCCCGATCGCGCACGCGACTCACCACCAATACACGCAGGTCCGCCCCCTTTCGCTCTTCGCGCTCAATCCGCTAGAGGCGATCGGCTTTGGCGCAATCTGGCTGGCGCTCCTCGTCGCACACCCGACGGCCCCGCTCGCGATGGTGCTCTATCTCACCGTAAATACAATCTTTGGACTCGTCGGGCACCTCGGCGTTGAGCTTCTTCCGAAGAAGATCCTTCGGGTTCCTCTGCTCGGCAGCCTCGGAACGAGCAGCTTCCACGCCCAGCATCACCTCCACGAGACGGTGAACTTCGGCTTCTACACGCTCCTGTGGGACCGCCTTTTCGGGACGCTCCACAAGGACTACGAGCGCGAATTCCCAGAATGAACCGCTACGAAAAAGGCGCTCCCCTCGCGGGAAGCGCCTTTGTGAGCCGTGAACGCTCGAGCGTGCGTCAGGAGAAACGCGCTTTGAGAGACGCAACGGCGTCTGCGAGCGCGACAAGTTCTGCCTTCTTCGGATCGCTTTCCGTGCGTGCCTTGACTTCGATCTGACCGGTGGCAAGCCCCTTGGCGCCGACGGTCACGCGCAGGGGGAGGCCGAGGAGGTCGGCGTCCTTGAACTTCACGCCGGGGCGCTCGTCGCGGTCGTCCCAGAGGACCTCCACACCGGCAGCCCAAAGGTCGTCGTAGAGCTTCTTGGCCGCTTCGTTCACCTCCGGCTCCTTGCCGAGCGTGACGAGGTGGACCTGGTAAGGGGCGATCGAAGCCGGCCAGCGGATGCCGTCCTTGTCGTGGTTCTGCTCGATGGCCGCGGCCACAAGGCGGGAGACGCCGATCCCGTAGCAGCCCATAACGATCGTCTTTTCGGCGCCGTCTTGATCGAGGAACGTCGCCCCCATCTTCGCCGAATAGTGGGTCCCCAAGATGAAGATGTGGCCCGCTTCAATTCCCTTATAGGCCTGGAGGACGCCCCCCTCACAGTTCGGGCACCCATCCCCCTGGGCGGCGAGGCGGAGATCTTTCACTTCGCCGTCCCAGTCGCGGCCGCGATTGAGGCCCTTGACGTGGGTCCCCTTTTCGTTGGCGCCGGAGACGGCATTCTTGACGGCGGCCGCAGCGCGGTCGACGAGAATTTTTCCTGTAAATCCGACAGGTCCTGCATAACCGGGGATCGCCCCCGCCTTCACGACGTCCCCTTCGGCGGCCATCGTCACTTCGGCAACGCCGAGCGCGCGGGCAACGGCGACTTCGTTCGCTTCGTGGTCGCCGCGGACGAGGACAAGCGCGATTGCGGGGGGCGCAGAACCTTCCGCTTCCCCGTATTGATAAAATACCGCCTTCAGCATCTTTGCGGCCGGAATCTCAAGGAGCTTCACGAGGCCGGCGATCGTCTTCGTGCCGGGCGTGGCGACCTTCTCCAGCGGCGCTTCGGCGGTGTCGCTGTCGGCGCTCACGTCGGCGAGGCGCCCCTTGGCGACTTCGACGTTTGCCGCGTAGTTGCAGGAATTGCAGGCGACGATCGCATCTTCGCCGCTGTCGGCGAGCACCTGGAACTCGGCGCTCGTCGATCCCCCCATCGCGCCGGAGTCGGCGGCAACCATGCGGTACTGGAGGCCGAGGCGGTCGTAGACGTTGCAATACGCCTTGCGCATCGTCTCGTAGGAGGCCTTCGCGCCGTCTTCGCTGGTGTCGAAGGAGTACGCATCCTTCATGATAAATTCGCGGCACCGGAGGAGACCACCGCGGGGGCGCGGCTCGTCACGGAACTTCGTTTGAATCTGGTACAGATTCCGCGGCATATCCCGGTAGCTACGGATTTCGCGTCGCGCGATATCGGTAACAATTTCCTCGTGGGTCGGGCCGAGGTGCATTTCGCTCCCCTTCCGATCCGTGACGCGGAACATGTTCGGTCCGAAGCTGTCCCAGCGGCCGGTCTCTTTGAAGAAATCCGACGGCAACAATGCCGGCATCAGGATCTCAAGAGCGCCGGCCCGGTCCATTTCTTCACGGACGATCCGCTCGACCTTCTTGAGGACACGGAAGCCCAGCGGCAGGTAATCGTAGACGCCAGCACCGACGCCACGGATGTATCCTGCACGAAGAAGGAGCGTGTGGCTCGCATTCTTCGCGTCCTGGGGGGCCTCTTTCAGCGTGGGAATGAGCGCGCGGGAGAAGAGCATGCGGCGGCGCTTACCACGAATTGCCGATCACTTGGGGCGGACGTGCTAGCCGCGCAATTCGTGGACCTATTCGGGTGGGCGGAGCAGTACGTGACGTCAACGAGCCTCGCAGAAAAGCGGACGGCGCCGCCCCGCGACCTCGCAATCCCGGCGATGGAGCGTCGCCCCCAGGCAGGCGATTTGCGCCCCGGGAGGCCGCCGGAACTCGTCGTCGAAGCGAAGGCGAAGAAGGCGAAAACCAAGGGGGCCCTCGCCCACGCGGCGCGCCGCGCCGAGCTTTTTCACCGCTTTTTCCATCACGAGCTCCAGGCGGCCGAACTGATGGCCTGGGCGATCGTGCGCTTCCCCGAGGCGCCCTCCCCCTTTCTGCGCGGCCTCCGCAAGGTCGCCGAGGACGAAGTGCGCCACGCGAACCTTTACGCGGAATACGTGGAACATGCAGGTTTCCCGATCGGCAGCTTCCCGGTGCGCGATTGGTTCTGGGAGCGGGTGCCTCGTGCGGAATCGCCCGCCGCGTTTTGCGCCGTGATGGGGCTCGGCTTCGAGGCGGGGAACCTCGATCATACGGCGCGCTTTCGAGAGGATCTTCTGCGCGCGGACGATCAACGCGCGTTGGCGATCGTCGACCAGGTTCACGAAGAAGAGATCCCGCACGTCCGCTTCGGACTGCACTGGCTCCGGCGGTTTTCCCTCCCAGCGGCGACGGGCGACGACGATCGCGACGGCCTCGCGGCGGGCGTGAACGACGAACTATTCAATGATTTTGAGAACTGGCGCGTCCTATTGCCACCGCCGCTGTCGCCGGTTCTGATGAAAGGGACCCCCCTCGATCGCGCTGCGCGCCGCCGGGCCGGCTTGGGCGAGGGGTTCATGGACGCGCTCGACGCGTGGACGCTCAACGATCGGTAGGCGGCGGTTCTGGGAGCGGGTCAGGCAAGTTTCGACGTTTGAGAAAACGCTCCTCGACGTGGCGGCGAGAAAGTTCACCAGCCACATACGAAAACAGAAAAGCGCTGCCGCCCACGAGGATTGCGCTGGTGAGGCTCGTCGCTGTGACGAAGCCCCACCAGATGCGACCAAAGGCGGCCGTCGTAAGTCCCAGTACCCATTGGTGGTTCAGGAAGAAACCGTAGCTGGCCCGCCCGAGCCGGGCGAGCGGTACCGCACCCCGGTTGCGCAAGGTCGCGCCGAGGACGAGCGCCGCCATCCCGATGCTTACGAGTGGATAGCCACCTGCGTAGCCGAGGGTCCCCCAACCGGGTTCTTCCACACAGGCGCCGAGAATCACAGAGACAATCCCCGCGCCCATGAGCAAGGCTGCATGAGGTTTCCAATCGTGCTTCTTGCGCGCAAAGAGCACCGCCGCGGCTGCACCGAGCGCGAATTGATCAAGACGAACAAAGACGAGTCGATGCTGGGTCAGTTCCAGGAGCCACCAGGTCTTGCCGCCGAATCGTGAAAAGTACACAAGGGCACCAAACCGTAGCCCCCAAGCGAAAACGCACGTCGCAAGAAGAACGGGGATGGCGACACGACGCCCGCCGTTCCCTAAATTTTCCTTACGGCCGCGAACGTACGGGGCAAGGAATGCAAAGAGAAATGGAAAGAGGATGTAGGCATGAATCTCGGTCGTGAGCGACCAGCTCGCGCCAATGAAACCGCTCGGTAGCTCGACGTACCCCTGAAGAACAAGGAGGTAGCCGAGGAGCGTCTGCCACGTATCGAGGAGCTTCAGGCGCATCGGGTGCGTAAGGACCACAAGCGCCGTTGCGACTATGTAGGCGGGAAAAATGCGCAAAAAACGTCGTTTGTAAAATGCGAAGACCGATGTCTCCTTCCCGGCGGCGAGGAGCTCGCCGTAGGCCAGCGAGAAGCCCGAAAGGACGAAGAAGAGGTCGACGCCAATATGTGCATGATGCACACATGCGAGCACGACGGCGGCGAGGGGGCCCGGCAGTCGGGCGGCGGCGATCTCAAAGGCGGGGAGCCACCGGTCGCCGAGATGTTGAAGGAATACAAGCGATACCGCGACGCCGCGGAGGGCATCAAGCGGCTCAAGATGGCGCGGGAGCGGCGCTTCGGGTGCAGAAGGCACGGCGCCTGCCTACTGCAAGAGCGCTTCCCAAGTCGCGCTCTCGATGCGACGCGGGTCTCCGATTTCAAGGCGACCAGAATCTTGTTTTGAAGCAGCTTCTGCCCGCCTCCTCCTTGCCGCAAAGGCGGTGCGAACTGCCCTCGTTCGACGGCCACTTTTGGAAGGTGCGGCGGAAACGCTTGTGCGCCCTCCGAGGCCCAGGAATGCCACGAATAGCCCACGGCGGCTTCCTCGGCGGCTTCATCGGTGTCGACGAATTGGCCCACTCGTTTCGCTCGCATTCTTTTCGCTAGGGCGTTCGGCCTCGCACCGTCGAAGATGCGGCAACGTCATGCTCGAACGCCGCCCCATTTTCCTCCTCCCAAGCGGAGCCGCCCTCGTACTCGTTCTGACGACGGGGTGTGCGACGGAGGCCGTCGTGCAGGCCGGCGCGGCGGTGCCGATGGTAAGCGGCGCGCACCCGGCAGTCGCCCTCGATGCGGCGGTCGGCATCGGCCTCGGCGACGACGATCAGGGCTATGGCTTCGAAAGCCGCATCCGAGGCAAATTCGGGAGTGACATCACCGGTACTAGCCTGAATACCGGCTTTTTTTCGCGGGCGGCAGTCGCAACGCGAAAGTATTCTTCTTCCTTGGGTGCGTGGGAGTTTCGGTCATCGGCGCGGCCTACACCCAACAACGGACCTCCCTCGACGTCGGGTCCCCCTACGTACAATTCGGCATCGGGCACCCGCTCGGTGGTGGTGCCCCCGCCTTGACGGGCTCCGTGTTCGCCGATTATTCGGTGCGAACCGGGAGTGCACCAAACGTCCCCTATGCTGGTTTGATGCTCGGTATCGGTGAGGTCAGCTACAGCGATTTTCACCTTCGATGACCGCCCGCTCTCTCGCAGGGGCTTGGAGGCTGCTCGCGGTCGCCGCGGCATTCGGAAGCACGGCATGTGCAGGCGAATTTTTAGGCGAAACAGGGATTTCGGTGCCGACGAAAGCGTCGACCGGGCGCGGGGGACCGATCCCCGCCGTAGCCATCGAGGGGGCCATCGGCCTGGGCCCGGGAGGGGAGTGCGGTGGCGGAGGCCTTGAGTTGCGTGCTCGAGGAAAGCTCGGATCGGACATCGCAGCAGCGAGCCTCAATGGCGGTTTGTTCGTCGCATTTGGACCACGCCGCCCCTATGGATACGGCCCCCTTCGACGCGATCAATTCTTCTTCGTCGGCAATCTTGGCGTGTCGTTAGTCGGTGCAACCTACACGAGTCAGGTCGGGCCGCTCCCGCGTACCTCCACCGGCCCCGCGTCGACGCAGGTCCTTTTCCGCACGGTGGGCGACTCGGGGAGCCCCTATGGGCAGTTTGGCGTCGGTTTCCCGGCGGCAGCACTCTTTGGCAGCGGCACCGAACGGCCCAAGAGCCCGCTCGCGCTCCTCGTTGCAGTGTCTGCTGAATACAACGTCCGTCACTCCGATTCCGTTCCGAACACCGCCTACCTTGGGCTGCTGATCGGCGTCGGGGTGGTGAGTTACGAAGGGGCCCGTCCGTCGGCGTCGACCATCCCATTTGCCGACCGCGGCGACGCCGGAGACGGCGGGCCCACTTCCACCGCCGCCCGTCCGTCGGCGTCGACCATCCCATTTGCCGACCGCGGCGACGCCGGAGACG
>DYPH01000101.1:17613-24241 GCA_020720045.1 Sorangium cellulosum
GCCCACTTCCACCGCCGCCCGTCCGTCGGCGTCGACCATCCCATTTGCCGACCGCCGCGACGCCGGAGACGGCGGGCCACCGGGAGGCGTACGTTTCCCCGTCGGGAAGTGACTTTCCCGCACGCGGCTCGCGCGTTGGGCTAAGCGCTCGCCCATGCCCGCGTTCTGGCTCCTGAATCTCACCGCCGACGAAGAACTCCGCGCCCCGGAAGGGCCGCGCACGCCGGCCGGCGCCGAAGCGCGGATGGAGGCGCTCACCGAGCTCCTCTTGCCGCTCCTCGGGCCGAACGACAAACTCTTCCATGGGCGCCCCGCGTCCGACGAAGAGCGCGCCCGCGGCAGCTGGGTCGGCCGTGCGTGGATGATGACGCCCCGGGCCATCGACACCTTCAAGAACATGGGGATCCGACCGATCAAGTCGCCGTCCATGGAGGTCTTGCGCCGGGTAAACTCGCGCAAGTTCGCGGCAACTCTTGGTATTGATTTGCCAGGTGCCGCATTTGTTTCAAACATGGATCAGCTCACCGATCGCCTGCAAGATGCACCGATCGGCCCCCATTGGCTTCTCCGCCGGCCCCACGGTTTCTCCGGTCGCGGACGGCAACGCGTCGATCAGGGGGAGATGAAGCCGGCCGCCTTTGCCTGGTCGGCAAACGCCTTTCGTGAGGAGGGCGGCCTCGAAATTGTCCCCTACGTCAAACCGGTAAAAGAGGCGGCGATTCACGGCTTCATTGCCGAAGACGGGACGGTCACCCTTGGCGAGCCGACGGTGCAGGTCGTCGACGCAAAGGGGCAGTGGGTCGAGAGTCGTCGCGCGGAACCGGGCGACCTCGAAGACGCCGAGTGCGAGTCCCTCAAGACGACCGCGCAGTCGACCGCCGATGCCCTCCGAAAAGCAGGCTATTTCGGGCCTTTCGGCATCGACGGCATGCGCTGGCGGACCGGCGAACACCGAGGCTTCGCGCCCCGCATCGACGTGAACGCGCGTTACACGATGGGGTGGGCGATCGGCATGGGGGACCGCCGCCCCGATCTCGCCGTCGAGTGACTCAGCCGCCGGTCGAACAGGCGCCGCCAGGGACGGCGTCGGTAGGGCTGACGGTTGTGCGCGAGAGGGCGGAGTCGAGCGGGGCAGCCGCGGCGGCCTGCGCCACCTGGTCGACAGTCGACGCGGCGGTCATCCCCGCAAGGTGGACGACCGGCTCCGCATAGAGCGTGAAGGTGTAGTCGTGGATGACGGCGCCCGCGACTGGGCAGGAGCCGAAGTAGCCGAAGGTCGGGTCGCCGAAAGAGGCCGGAGGCTGCGTCTGGAAAGCTCCGGCGGGGGCGGCGGGCGTGCGTGTCCCGCGCTGGACCGCTTCCGCGAGCGAGGTGACGTTCGCCGGAATATCGTAAAGAACCCAGTGGTTCGTGTTGACGGTTTCGTCGTGGAAGACGAGGGCAAAGCTCTGTGTGCCGGCGGGAACGTGGTTCCACGTGAAGGCGGGCGAGCGGTTCTGGCCACCGCAGTAGCTGGCCACGAACGCGCACGGCAGCTTCGCCCCCTCAACATAGGAACCAGGCTGAAGCAGAAACGCCGGGGGCCCGGCATCAACGGCGGCGGCGTCGGGGTCGACGGAGCTCGCATCGGGGAAGGGGGTCCCCCCGTCAAACGCGACCGGGGCGTCGACCTTCGCGTCGGCGACCGCCGCATCGCTTGACGCGCCGTCGGCCGCCCCGTCGCCCGTCGCGCCGTCCACCGAGGGGGCGTCGCCGCCGCTGTCGACGGCGCCGGCATCGACGCCATAGGTCACGGTTGAGCTAGAACCGCACGCGACGCCGATCGCGGCGATGGGGGCGGCAGCAAGGAGGAGGGTCACGAAAAGGGGGCGGGCGCGCATGGGCGGCACCCTAGCTCGCCCCTTGCACTTCGTCACGGATGCTTGCCGAAGAGCTCACGGGCGATGAGGTCGGGCGGGATGCTCCCGCCGCGGAGAAGCGCGTCGTGGAACCCGAGGAGGGTAGCGCCGGGCTGCTTCAAATACTGTTCCCGCAGCGCAAAAATGCGCTCGCGCCCGAGCATGTACGAGAGCGGCTGGGTCGGGGATTCCGAGTAACGGCGAGCTTCATTGTGGGCAAGGCCGCGCTCCAGGTGGACTTTTTCCATCAAGAACTTCTCCGCATCTTCCACGCTCATTCCCTTGGTGTGAAGGCCAACATCGAGAATGACGCGCGCGGCACGCACGAGGGCCCACTCGAGCTGGAGCATGCGCTCTTCCTTCGTGTAGTAGCCGAGTTCATTCATCAATTCTTCCGAATAGAGGGCCCATCCTTCTGAGAAGATTGCCGTGTCGAGTGCCTTGCGGACCGGCGACGGATGCAGACGCGAGAAGGAGAGCTGGAGATGATGGCCCGGGTACGCTTCGTGGACCGCCGTGTCGACAATATCGCCATGATCGCTCTCGCGGAGCCACTCTTCCTTCTGCTTCGCGCCCCACTCTTTTTCGACGGGACTTACAAAGAAGAAGCCACGCGACACGCCGTCGAAGGGGGGCGGCGGGTCGTAGGCCGCCTGGATGGTCGCTCGCTGAAAGACAGGAGTTTCAACAACTTGAAGATCATCGTTCGGCGGAAACGGAACGACCTTCTTCGCCACCAAGAAGGCCCGTGCTCGGGAAACTTCGGTGCGATAGGCATCCAAGAGTTCGTTCTCTTTCGGATGGTTCCCCTTCAACTTCGCGATCACTTTCGACGGATCTTTCCCGAGTTTGGGATCGATCTCGAGGGCCAACTTCGCGATCTCTGCCTCCGTCTGCGCGAAGACTTTCCGGCCGACGGCTTCGATCTCATCCGGGGACAGCGTCACCGCATAGTCCTGTTTGACGAGCGCAGAAAAGACCTCGGTTCCGGCGCGAAAACTCCCGTGTTCCTTCGGGAGAACCGTCTTCTTCAGGAAGGTGCCGAAATCGTCGTAGGCGGCGACCGCCTTCGCGAGGGACGCATCGATGCGCTTCTCCTCGCCCGGGAGCGCCGCGACGAGCCAGGGGCGCTGGGACGCGTAAAAGCTCTTCGCGCTCTTGGAGCGATCCATGCCGATTTCCACCCAGACTTTGGGCGGGTCTCCCGATCCGATCGCCACCTTGCCGGTCGCGAGGAACGCCGGCGTCCCATCGATGCGGGCCAAGGCGTGCTCCGCGCGCACCTTGGCCGGAGCGAACTCGCGGGCGCCAAGGAGGAAGACGGCGTTCATCGGCCCCGCGTAGATGCTCGGTTGGTTCCGATGCTCGTTCAGACTCCGCCGGACGATCGCCGCCCCGATGCCGCCGCGGAGCGCGTCTAGATCGACGGTCGCTGCGACCGAAAGTTCTGGAGTTTTAAGACGTTCGTCGATGCGCGCCGCGAAGGACTCCAGCGCTTTCGTAGACGCCGCCCACCCGGCGGGATCGAGGACGGAGAGGCGGCTGTCCCCCTCGTGAATCCCAAGCGCCGTCGCCGTTTCCGGAAAGTGGGCGACGAGGAGCCCCTTGTACTCTGCAGCGATCTCTTCGAGGAGCTTCTGCTCGTCGGCGATCACCTTGGCCTTCGCCGCGTCGGCGCGGGCCTGGAGCTCTCCGGCGCTCGGGCCTGGGGTCGGCAACGCGGAGGCGACACTGGGCGGCGTCGTGCTCGCTTCCGGCGGCGTTCCGCAGGCAGCGAAGAGCGGCATGAGCAGAGCGGCAAGGGCGAGCCGAGTCGGAGAGGTACGCGTCGGTCCGCGAAGCGGGAGACGGCGCGGAGTTGTGTGCAAACGCATTCCCGAGGGAATACCCCGTTCAAGGGCGCTTGGGGAACTCCCGAAGGAGACCGTCCAACGTTGCATCCAAGTAACGAACTGCCGTAGCGAGCGTGCGCGCAGGATGCGCGGAGAGGGCGGGCGCGACTTCGACGAGATCGCCGGCGATCAAACCGGGATTCTTTGAAAGCTCTTCGATCATTTCTACAAAAAAATCCGGAGCTACCCCCTCCCCTTCGGGGGTACCGCATGCGTCCGCAAAGGCGGCATCTGTTCCGTCGATGTCGTTGGACAGGTAGACCCCACCAGGTGCAACTTTCCGAACGTGTTCAAGAAGTTCGCGCATGGCTCGTTCGGGATTCTCCCGAACTTCCTGGGCCCAAAACTGTTTGACGCCGGTCGTCTTCTCCCAATGATCCTTCGGAAAGCGCGTCGCCCGGATGCCGACTTGCGTCAAGCGACCTTCGCCGCCGAGCAGCGCACTTGCGTGGAAAGACCATGTCGCGAAGCAGATTTTGATGCCGAGGCGCTCGGCGAGGAGATCGGTGTGGGCGTCCGGCTGGACGATCCCAAACGGAGCGCCGTGGCGATGACGGTGGAGGGCGGTGGTGACCGGCCACGCGACCGAGTGATCGCCACCAAGAATCAAGGGGCGGACGTCGGGGGCGACGGAAAAAATCAGGTCGAGGACGCGCTCCGCGATGGTGAGCGGAGCGACCGGCAGTCGGCTCCGAAGTGGCTCGGCAATCGTCGGATAAAGGGCGGCGGCGGTCGCCTCCCGCTGGCTCGCAGAGAGCATCTCATCGGCGAGGAGTTGGGGGACGCAAAACACATCGCCGACGTCGACGACCTCCCCGCTGGCGAAAAGGTCGGGGCGCGAGGCAAGCCACGCCCGCCGAAGGGCCCCTGGACCGCCATTTGCGCCGCGCCGAAAGCCGGCACCGACGTCGCTCGGAATGCCAAGGATCACCACCTTTGCCGCGCGAAGACGCGCGAGCGCCCCCCGCCAAGCGGCGTCGATTTCGCCAGGATTAGCTGCACCATACAATTGTTGCTGCAGCAACTGCTGTTCGGCGAGCCCCGTCGAAACGACGTAAAGTCCACCGCCCGCCGGGCGAAGGAGCTGCCCCAATTCCTCTTCCACGGTGGCGAAGCGTTCCATCGCTTTCGACCTAGCACCCCGCCGACGCGAGCCGGGCGCGAAGGGCGGCAACGAGGGCGACCGCCTCGTCGGGACGATAGGCGACGATCCCTGAGGTCCAGGAAAAGACCTGGGCGGGGCGTGCCTCTTCCCCGCGCTGGTGGATCGGTACGACGTGGATATGCACGTGGGGGAAGCTCGTCCCCGTCGCGAGCGTCTCGGCGCTTCCGAGCTCGGCCACGAAGATGCGCGGCGGCTCAAACTGGGCATCAACGGCCCGCATCGCGCGATGAACCCAGCGCTGGAGCGCGAGGTATTCGTCTTCCGCGAGCGCGCTTGAGCGCTCGATGTGGCGACGGGGCGCGACGAGCAGGTGCCCTTCCCGGTAGCCGAAGCGGTCGAGGACGACGACAAAGTCGGCGTCGCCCCCGATCACGAACTCGGCGCCATAGCCATGCCGGGAGAACGCGCATGGGACGCAACCTTCGGCCGCTGGCGGGAGCCGCGTTTTCTCCAGCGCTACGGCGGCAAGTGCCGAATCTTTATCGAGAAGAAGCACGTCCCACCGTCACTTGAGCGGCCCCACGAGGGGCGCCCCCTGGTCGGGGAGCGCGGCGAGCGTCGCCGCGAGGGTGGTCAGCGTCGGCGTGCCGATTTCGGTAACAAGCGCGAAGGCATCGATCAGCGACTTCGGAACCGGCGCGGCGGGCGGCGGCGGCTCGTAGCAGTAGCTCACCGGAAAGGACGTCGGATTCGCCCGCATGATTGCAAGGAGGTCGTCGACGGCGCGTCGGTACCAGGCGACATCGGCCAGGACGGAAACGGTCGCGTACTCCCAGGCCTCAATCATTGATTCATTGGGGAAGATGAATTCACGGAGCGCTCCCCCGGGATAGCAACTTGCTTCTGGATGGTCATAGAGGCCACGGTCGTCAAAGAAGATAGCCCCTAGCCTCCCCGGATTGCTTCGGAGAAATTCAAAAGACACTTCTGCGCCGTCAATCGCGAATACGCGCGCTTTGGACGTCCACGAGACGACCGCGATAAGTGCTTCCGATTTCAACGAAAGCCGGAGCAGACGGTCGCCAAAGGGATACGACTTCGTGCCTACGAGCGCATAAGAAAGTGGATTAACCCACCCGTAACGGCTCTTTTGAAATTCTTCACGAAGAAAGAACTTTGCCGTCTCATCTCCTCCAGCTGCCCAACCTGCCATGAATGAGTAGTACGTCCCCGGGGACCCCTGCGCATTCACGGTGCGGGTAAGGAAGGGTACCCCATCGCGGAGTTCGTCGATTTGTTCGGCGGTCGTCCAGGAATAGAACACGCGATGAACGGCGTGAGTTTCATTCGCCCAGGGGATCGGCGGAAGCCCTTCGAGGGGTGGGGCCGGCTGATTGGTCCCCGCTTCCGGCAAGACGACGACCGGTGGGTCGGGGGGGGGCGGCGGCGTCAGCGCCGGGCCCTCATAGGGGCCGTTGGAAACTTCAACGCCGCAGGCGGCAACGATGGGGGCGCTCATCAACCCAAGCGCAAACGAACGACGGGACACTTTCATAGAAACCTCCACACGCAACAAAGCGGCCGCCCCACGCATGCATCATGCATTCGTCGGAGCCGGCGCCGGACAAACGACAACGGACAGATCGCGACGTTCGCCAGGAAATGGCCTGGTGAACGGAGCCCTAGGTAGCTGCTCGGAATCTCCTTTTCGGAGTGCGACACGTCCTCGCGAA
>DYPH01000102.1 GCA_020720045.1 Sorangium cellulosum
ACCTGCTTCTTCCGTGCTCGCCGTTTCCTCACCGCCTACGGCGGTTCCGGGCGGAGGAGCACCTGCTTCCGTGCTCGCTTCCGACCGGGTGACCCAAGACCTTCGGACGGCCGCTTTTCTTACGCCGGCGGCGCCATTGACGACCGCCGAGCTCGAACAGGCGTTTGCCGAGAACGCCGCGCCGGCCCCGACGGCGACCACGACCAGGCCACAGATCTCCCGAGGAACCGCGCTCGTTCCGCGGCTCCATCCGATTTGGGTCCACGAGGAACGCCCGACGCCGACCGCCCCGGCGGCGCGCTTTGGCGGCTGCCGTCGCCCCGGCTTGCTTGCGCCGCTCGCCGAAGACCTGTGGGACCTCCGGGAGGCGGGCGTCGACGTGCTCATTTCTCTGGAGGCCGAGCACGAGCTCTCGACGCCGGACGTGGAGGCGGCCTCCATCGAGCATCGAACCGCCCCCTTCGCCGACATGCACGCGCCGGCAGCCCACGATATGATCGATCTCTGCATCGCTCTCGACGGGCTGTTCGCCGCCGGAAAATCGGTCTGCGTCCATTGCCGCGCCGGGCTCGGCCGCACGGGGACCGTCTTGGCCGCCTACCTCCTGTGGAAAGGCCACTCCGTCGAGGCGGCGCTGCAGAAAATTCGGGCGAAAGAGTCCAAGTTCGTGAGCACGGAGACGCAAGAGCGCTTCCTACGCGCCCTCGCCGAAGCGATCGGCCACGCGCGCTGACCGGGCGGGTGCCGCCACCCCCGCATCTCGCAGCCGAGCTGGGGGCGGCGACGCTTCCGCAGCATCCAAAAGCAGCCGAGCTGCTACCTGCCGGCCATCGACGGGGGAGAAATCCAGTGGTGCTGGCAGAACATGCTCTTAAACGCTAGCCAGAAGCAGCTCGGCTGCCTTTCATGAAGGGTAGGAGGGAGCTACACGCAGCTTCGCTGCCTTCGAGCGCCCTTAACGAGCTTCCACGCCCAGCATGGCCGCCTCTTGGCGCCGGTTCAACGAGCCATTAAGCTGCGTGGATGCTCCTCGCGCCCGACCCCCAGGCAGCGGCCTACGAACGGCTGCTCCCACGCATCCTCGCGGTTCCGAAGCACCGCCTGCGACCGCTCAATGTCGATGTGTCGACCATCGCAAGTCGCATTTACGGAGCCGTTCGCCACTTCCCGACCTTCGCGGAGACGCTCGCGAAGCTCCCCGACTACCGCTACGACGTCGTCGCCGAGCTGCGGAACCTCGTCGGCGCGCTCCTCTACGTCGACAGCGCGTACCGCACCGCCTACGCCGCGGTCGGGGCGCTCCCAGAGCTCCTCGCGCGGGCCATGCAACTCCGCGAGATCCTGATCGTCGATGCGCGGACGCTCATCGCACGCAAGCTGCTCCACCCCGACTGCCTCGACAACCTGACCGGCAGGACCGGCGGGGTCCGCGTCGGCGGCGATCTCGCGGTGCTGGGCGCGATCTTCGCAAACGACTGGGAGCGTATCCAGGGGCGCAGCGGCACGACGAAAGAGGAGATCCACGAAGCGAACCGCCTCTCCAGCCAACTTTCGATCGCCGTCGCCGAGAAGATGAACGCCGACCGACCGCGCCAGGCGATCGGGGAGAGGCGCCTCCAGACGTTCACGCTCGTCGTCGACGCCTACAATGAGTACCGGCGCGGCATGCACTTCCTGCGCGCCCCCCACGGCGACGGGGAACGCCTGGTCCCCTCTTTGTGGAAGGGGCGCGGCGGGCGTGGGAAAAAGGCGGCGGAAACGCCGGAACAAACCGGCGACCCACGCTAGCGCCGCCCTTTGTCGGGAGTGGGGCAGGCCGGTCGCTTCGCCGCTCTTTGGTGGGGCAGGGCGCCCCACTCTTGGGCGACCGAAGGCGGTCTGGCTCGGAAGAATACGAGTAAAAAAGAACATTTGGAACAGGCGGCATGGTGCCTGCTGCGTGTGGCTCCAGGAGCGCAGCTCGCCGCCCTTTGCGGCCTTCGCCTCCACCTTCCGGAGTTCCCCATGACGACCCTCAAAAGCCAAATCGACAAGTCCCTCGACACCGCAAAGACCGGAATCGCCGACGCCGGCAAGAAGCTCGGCGTGGCCGTTCAACACGGCATGGAAGGGGTAGAAGAGGCGGTAGAAGACGCTGGCGAGGTCGCCTCAAAGGCGGCAACTGCCGTCCAAGACGTCGCTGGAACGGCCGTTCAAAAGGCAAAGAAGGGGGCTCATGCCCTCGCCGACGTCGCCTCTCACGCCGCCCACGAGGTCGCCGACGCGACGAAACATGCCGCCGAAGAGGTCGTTCAGGCGGCGAAAGGGGCGGCCAAAGAGGTCAAAGACGTGACCAAGAAGGTCCTTGATTCTGATGGGCCGACCTCCAACCCCGCGTCCAAACCGATGGCGAAGCCGATGGCCAAACCGGCGAACGCAACCAAGCACTGACCCGCTTCGGCCATGAAAAAGCCCCTCGCCGTGGATGGCGGGGGGCTTTTCGTTTTTCGCGTTTATCCTCGTGTCATTGCACTTCGCAGTAGCCGAAGTTGCAGGTCGGCGCCGAGGAGGGGCAATCGGACGACGACTCGCAGCTCTTGCAGCTGTTTGAGCCCTTCGTCTTCGCGTCGAAGTAGCAGCCGCACGAGTAGGGGGGCTGGTAGGACTGCATCGGGCCGACCTCTTCCGTGCGCGTGACGTTCATGGCGCACTGGGGCACCAATGCGCCCGCGATCTCCGCGTCAAGCAGCTCGACGGGGACGCGCGGCGTCACGAAGCGGGAAAGAAACGCGAGTGCGGCGGCGCTCGGGGCGCCATTGACCGTTCGCGCGAAGAGGTGGCTCGGGCCCCAGATGTCGTAGTGACCATCGCGGACGTTCGCCTTGTCCCGCGACGTCGCCGAGGAGTCGGGGAGGTAGCCGCAGAGCTGCTCTTTCGCCTGGTAGGCGAGCACGCGTAGGTTCGCGCGCTCCACGTCGGCGACGTCCGACGAGAGGATCCCGATCGCTTTGTCGGCCTGTGCCTGATCGACAATGATCTTCAATTGATCACGCACACCGCTACTTCCGCCCCGGTCGATACCCCACCACGCATTTCCCGGCACGCCGATCGAGTTCGCGACCATTTGTTGCGTACCCGAACTCGCGTTCCGGATGAAGAAGAAGCGCGGATCCGACCAAGCGCCGCCGCCGCCGGTGCCGAAGGCGAGGTAGGCCGCCTCGGCACTGATGGACTGCTGCTTCGAACTTGCCGGGACCACAAATGCCATCGGCTGGACGGGACCAAAGTAGTCAGTCACCGTGGAGCCGTCCGTCGTCGCCGTGTACCCGCACGTGTTCGCGTAAACGTCGGAGATTCCGATGGTTACCGGCGTGCCATCGGCATCCAGGAAGCACTCTTGCGCGCTCCCGTCGGCCTTAAAATAGATGGCATAGTTCGCCGCTTTGCCGCCAACCGACGGCACGTCTTTGATCACGCGTTTGGCCGGGTCGGCTTCGTAGATCGTTCGGACACCGACGCAAGACCCTTGCGACTGGTAGACGACCGTCACTGGGGCCGCATCACTGGCAAGAAGCTTCCCGACGACACCGACGAAGTTTCGGAGCGCCGACGACCCGGTCAAATAGACGGGGCTCGGTAACGACGAGCAGGTGACCGTCGGGGTCGTCGTTTGGGCAGATGCGACGCTCGCGCCGAAAAGGAGCGCTGCGAAGGTCGCCGAGGCGGCAATAAAACGTGCTTGCTGGATCTTCATCGCACACCTCCATCCGGCGGCGTCACTCGCGTCGGAAGACCCCCATCACAAATGCCAATCTTGGAGCAGTTGTCGTAGGGGATGCACGACGAGTTCGTGCACTTCTCATTGTAGAAATCGGCGTTCTTCGTCTTCGGGGAAGGCACGCACGCGTCGGAGCCGGCGTCGCCGCCCGTCGCTCCATCCGGTCCGGTCTGCCCACCGTCGTCGCCGCTTCCGCCATTGACGCAGACGTTCTGCACACACTGGAACGAGGCGCCGAACCGCGCACATTCGCCGTTGGTCGTGCACTGCTCTTTGCTCTTGTCGAGGAGCACCGAACAGGCAGCGAGGAGGGCCGAAAAGACGAGAATGCCGAAAGGCGCTGCAATTCGTAGCGTTTTGGAGGGGCGCATATTCAGTACACGACCTTCAGCTGAAGGCCGTTCGGGGGCGACGCCAACGGAAGCGGCCGGGGAAGAGGAAGACGGTTTGATAAAGGTGAAGTAGACGGCGACACCGCCCGCCAGGATGGCCGCCGCACCGAGCACGTCGGTCGTCACCGCGAAGGTGCGCATCCGGCTATGAAGAGTGTCGAGGCGACTCCGCGAAGCGTTTCCACTGTTCCGCTCGTCGTCGAGGGAGGAACCGGCGCCGGAGGCGACAATGCCGGTCGTCACGGCGCCCGCGAGGAGCGCGCCTGCGCCGATCCAAGCGCCGGTGGCGACGGGGGAGAGCCCCTTCGGTTCCTCTGTTTTTGGAAGAATTTTCGGAGTTTCGACGACCTTCGCCTCGACGAACTCAAACTTCTCGTCCCGGGTGTCACCTGCAGCGATCTCGACGGTCCGCTCCTGAGTCGGGCTGCCGGCGTGCTTCACAACGAGCTTGTGGCGCCCGACGGATACGAGGATCCCGGTCAACGGCGCTTTCCCCCGCGGCTCGTCGTCCATCGTGACTTCCGCGGCCAAATTCGCGGTCACCGTCAGCCGCCCGACGCGCGACTTGAGCGCGGCGATGCTCTGTTCAACTTCTGCGGCGTGCGGCGCGCTGGCGCCCGCTTCGTCGCGGTAACGCTCCAGGAACTCAAGCGCGGTTGCGTAGTTGCGAAGCTGAAAGTTCGCCTGCCCGATGTTGTAGAGGGCTAGCGGGTTCGGGGCGATCTCATAGGCGCGCTTAAACTCGACGAGTGCGCCTGCATAGTCGGATTCGCCGTACAGCGTAACGCCACGCTCAAAGTGCGTAGCTGCCTCTTTCTGAGGCGTTTCGGCGAAGGCCGGCGCCGCACTTGCCAAAGCAAGCGCCGCGACCGTAGTGGCGAAAAAGGAACGAACGTAGTTCATGGGCGGGCTACCTGTCCGGAATGCGCCGGCACCCGCCTGAAGCCGGAGAGCCGTGTCGCGCGGATCGGCGTCGCGACGTTGCCTGTACTCTGCAAGCTCCCCGTCGCCGAGGCCTTCCGTTGGGCGGAAGAATTGCCGCTCCCCGAGCAGGATCGTGTCGTGGTCGAGGAGCTCCGCAAGGAGATCTCGAACCGCCTCGGGTTCCTCGTCGACGTCGGCCTCGGCTACCTGACGCTCGCGCGCGCCTCGGGGAGCCTCTCTGGCGGCGAAAGTCAGCGGATTCGCTTGGCTTCTCAGATCGGCAGCGAGCTCACCGGCGTCGTGTACGTCCTCGATGAGCCGTCGATCGGCCTCCACCAGCGGGACAACGAGCGCCTCCTGCGGACGCTCCTCCGTTTGCGCGACCTCGGAAACACGGTCGTCGTCGTCGAGCATGACGATGACACCATTCGCGCCGCCGATTACCTGTGTGATTTTGGGCCTGGAGCCGGTGCGCGGGGCGGCGAACTCGTCGCCGCGGGGACGCCCGCCGAGGTCTTCGCCCACCCGACGTCGCTCACCGCCGCCTTCCATTCCGGGCGACGAACGATCGCCGTCCCTGCGGTGCGACGCCGCGGAAATGGCGAGAGTCTGCGCATTGTCGGGGCTGCCGAGCACAACCTCAAAGGGGTAACCGTCGATTTTCCGCTCCACACGTTCATTGGGGTCACCGGCGTTTCTGGGGCGGGGAAGTCGACGCTCGTCAATCGCATCTTGTTGCCGACGCTCCAACGCACCCTCCACGACAGCCGCGTGACCATCGGCCGCTGTGAGCGCGTCGAGAGCGTCCGCGATGGCGAGGGAGTTCTCCGATCCGGCGTCTCGCCGGGCGGAGACAAGCGGATCGGCCCGGTGACCGCGCTGATCGACAAAGTCGTCGCGATCGACCAGCAGCCGATCGGGCGGACGCCGCGTTCGAATCCTGCAACCTACACCAAAATCTTTGACGGAATTCGCGAGCTATTTGCGCAGCTTCCCGAGTCCCGGGCCCGCGGATGGACGGCGAGCCGCTTCAGCTTCAACGTCAAAGGGGGCTCCTGCGACGCCTGCGGCGGCGATGGCTTGCGGCGCGTGGAGATGCACTTTCTGCCCGACGTCTTCGTCCCCTGCGACACCTGCAAGGGGAAGCGCTTCAACGAGGCGACGCTCCGAGTCACCTTTAAAGGGAAGACGATCGCCGACGTGCTCGCGATGAGCGTCGGCGAAGCGCTCGAGATCTTTGCCAACCATCGCGACATTCTTCGGGGATTGAAGACCCTCGACGACGTCGGACTCTCCTATTTGCCGCTCGGGCAACCCTCGACGACGCTCTCCGGCGGCGAGGCCCAGCGCATCAAGCTCGCCCGTGAGCTCGCAAAGGTCGGCACCGGGCGGACCGTGTACGTCCTCGACGAGCCGACGACCGGCCTCCACGTCGCCGATATCGAACGTTTGTTGACCGTGCTCCAGCGGCTGGTCGATGCCGGAAATACCGTGATTGTGATCGAGCACAATCTCGATGTGATCAAGTGCGCCGACCACCTCATCGACCTCGGCCCCGAGGGGGGTGATGCCGGCGGGACGATCCTCGCCCTCGGGACGCCGGAGGAGGTCGCTGGCAACCCGGCGTCGTCGACGGGCCACTTCCTTCGCGCCTTCGTGACCCCGCAGGAAGCGCCGGAGCGCCTGCAGGAACCTCCCGCGGCGAAGGGGAAACGTTCTGCAAAAACGAAAGGTTCTGAGGCGCCTTAGGCGGTGAGTATCGTCCCGAGGCTCCCCGGCTCGAGGATCGCTTTGGCGAGGTCGCCGGGGCCGAGGCGACCGACGATCACCACCGAGCCGGCGCCGGCGTCGAGGGCGGCGAAGCTCTCTTCGAGCTTCGGGATCATGCCGGCGCGGATGACCCCCTCGGCCATCAATTGGGACGCTTCGCTCCGGTTCAAACGGGAAAACCGCGTGCTCGGATCGGCAACGTCCCGAAGGACGCCGGGGACATCGCTGATCAACACGACGGCGCGGGCGGCCAAGGTGGCGGCGATACCGTTCGCGGCGGCGTCGGCGTTGATGTTGTAGGTTTGTCCCGCCTCATCGGCGCCGAGGCAGGCGAGGACCGGAAGGAAGCCGCTGCGAAGGAGCGTCTCGAGGAGCGCGCGGTGGACGCCGACCACATCGCCGACGAAGCCGTACTCGGTCTCCGTGTCGAGGGTGCCGGTCGCGAGGTTCTTGAAACCTTTGGTTTTTGCCGCCTTGAGGACGCAGCTTGAGGCGCCGTGCAGGCCGACCGGTTGCCCGCCGGCGGCGACGAGGGCGCTGCAGAGATCGACGTTCAGGCGGCCGGCGACGACCATCTTCATGACGTCGAGGGCGGCGGCATCGGTCACCCGGCGGCCGTGGACGATCACCGGCTCTTGGCCGAGGGCCCGCTGGAGGGCGGTCGCCTGGGCGCCGCCACCGTGGACGACGACGACCGGCATCTGCCGGGCGATGGTGACCAAATCTTGGGCGATGACGGGAAGTTGCGGCGAGGTGACGACCTCCCCACCAAGCTTGACGACGACGATCGGCGGGAGGGCGGAATCCTGCATGACGCCCTCGCCCGCTAGCACGAGAGCGGGTGCGATCGGGGCTGGCAATTCGCCGCCGTGGCGCGTACCGACGGCGGTGATGGCCGCCCCGCCGCTGTACTTTCCCGTTTCGCCGACGCCGCTTGCGATGACGGCGGGACTCCTTAAATTTCCAAGCGAAACCGAGCCGTTCTTCCTCGTCGACGACCAGCGGAGCGCGCTCCTGGCCGTGAAACGTGACGAGCGGCCCGAGGTTCGCGCGCGTCGCTGCGGAAACGCCGTGGAGACCGCCGAGGAGGGGCGTGCGGAGGCGGCGGTCCTCGCGTGGATGGACGAGACGGCCGCGCGGGAGGCGCCCGAGGTCCTCGCCGATGTGGACGCCGACGTCGCCACCGGTCGCCCCCGCTGGGACGCCTATGGTCGCGCCCTTCAAGAAGATTTTGCGATCCTCCACCGCGGCCACGAGGGGCGCGGGCGCGCGATCGTGCTGCACGTAAGCGGCCCCTCCGGCTGGCGCCCCGAGCACCTCGTCGGCGCCGATTTCGCAGCGATCCACGTGCCGGTCCCCGGCTTCCCTGGAAGAGCTGGGGACTCGGACGAGCGCCGCGACGTCGCCGCGAAGAGCATGGTCGCTTCGATGATCGATCGCGGCCCCTACGTCCGTTACGTCTGGACGGTGAGCGTCGATGCCCATTTTGATCATCACCCCGATAGCGGTTTGAGAGCACGGTGGACGCCGGACTGCGCGCAGGCCAAAGAGCTGTATTTTCGGGTAGAACGGCAGACGACCATCCCGTTTTCAAACGACAATGCGTCGCTTTTTTTGATCCGAACGTTCGTCTATCCGTTTTCGCGCCTCAGCGATGATCAACGGGAACTTCTCGCCACCGCGCTCGCCGCGATGCCGCCGGAGATCGCCGCCTACAAAGGGCTCAGCGACGCCGTCGTGCCGGCGGTGGCGCATCTTCGCAGCCCGCGATAGACGGAGAGCATGGAGCCCCTCGAACGACCGCTCGCCGACGTCGCCCGCTGGCTCCAGGAACGGGGCGGCGAAGCGGAGAGGGACCTCGCTGAACTCGTCGAAATCAATTCATTTACCGAACATAAGGCCGGTGGGGACGCCGTCGGGGCCCGCCTCGACGCCCTCTTCGACCTCCCCGGGATCGCGCGCCAACATGTGCAGAGTACCCGTTACGCCGACCACTGCGTCTATCGGACGGCGCCGCCCGGAAAGCGGGGCGCTCCGATCGCGCTCATCGGCCACCACGATACGGTGTTTCCACCGGGAAAATTCGAAGGGTATCGGGTAGATGGTGCGCTTCGTCGGGGGCCGGGCGTCCTCGACATGAAGGGGGGACTCGTCGTGGTCGCCTACGCGCTCCGCGCCTTGGAGGCGGTCGTCGGCCTCCACAACGTCGCCCCGATCTGCGTCGCCTCGGTCGGCGACGAGGAGGTCGGCTCGCCGGAGGGGCAGGGGGTCTTGCGAAACGCGGTCACCGGCGCCGCCAGCGCGCTTGTGTTTGAGGCGGGGCGCAGCGCCGACGCGATCGTCACGCGCCGAAAAGGGACCGGCGGCCTCACGATTCGCGTCACCGGTCGCGCCACCCACGCCGGCGTCGATCACAAAAGCGGCGTCAACGCGTTGTGGGCCCTCGCGAAATTCGTCGACGGCGCCCAAAAGCAGACCGACTATGCGCGCGGCGTGACGGTCAACGTCGGCCGCATCGAAGGGGGCATCGGGAAGAACACCGTCCCCGGCGACGCGCTCGCCCTCGTCGACATCCGCTTCTGCACCGCCACCGACGGCGTCGCCCTCGTCGCCGCGCTCACGACGCTCGCCCGCACCGTCGAGGACGAACTGCCGGGGGCGACGATCACCCTTGAGGGGGGTATCTTGCGGTTTCCTATGGAAAAAACGGAAGCGAGTGCCGCCCTCTTCGACCGCTACGTCGTTGCCGCGGGGGCCGCTGGCCTCGGCACCGGGGAGTCGGGGCTCGTCGGGGGCGGATCCGACGCCTGCACGACGGCGGCGCTCGGCATCGCAAGCATCGATGGCCTCGGTCCGCGCGGTCGCGGCTTTCATACGGAAGAGGAGCAGATCGAAGTCGCATCGCTACTGCCAAAAGCGGAAGCGCTTGCCCGGTTTCTTCTCGCCGAAACGAGCCGCTAAAGAAAAGGCGCTCCCGTTGCCGGGGGCGCCTCTCTCAAACGGGGAACCGGTCGGTTCCGTCACCCGCTCACGGACCGGAGATCCCGTCGCTCCGGCAGGTGTCCGGCGTGCCGGAGGGCTGGGATTTGCACGTATCTGCGCAGTGATACATGATCGAGAGCTTCCCGTTGACGCAGCGGTAGAGGGTGCCCTTTTCGCCGCCGATCTTCGAATACATACCGCCGCAGTAGACGCCGCCTTCGCGGCAGGCAGGCGTCGTGGCCGGCGGTGCCGTCGTCGTCGAGAGGGCCGGTGCCGGAGTCGCGCCGACTGCCTTCAAATCGGCATTGATTTGCGGGACCTGATCGAGGCGGACGAAGGTGTACCCCTTCGCTTTGAGGGCCGGGATCACGATCTTCGTCATGGCGAGCGAGTTCGCGCTCACGTCGTGGGTGAGGACGACGCCGCGCTTGCCGCCGCGCCCCTCGATTTCATTCAGGTATCCTTGCGCGCAGACCTCCGGCGAGACGGCGGGGCGCCCCTTGCCCGGCTTCCAACAGGCCCAGTCGGCAGCGCCGTTCGGACAGCTCCAGGTCGACCCGTTGAGGACGCAGTCGAAGTCGCCGCCGGCGTTCCAAAAGATATTGCCGACGTAGGTCGAAGACCCGGAGACCGCCGACAAGTCCTTGAAAACGTTCGAAGACCAGGAGCCGTAGGGCGTACGGACGAGACGCATACGCCCTTCGATCCAGGGCTCGATCAGCGTCATTGCGTCGCGCATTTCCCCTTGGCGGGCTGCCGTCGTGAGCGAGACCATCGGGTCGCCATGCGTGAACGTATGGCTGGCGATGAGATGGTGGAGGTTCGACCCCTTCACGGGGAGGCCGACGACGGTGTCGAGGACCGTCTTCATCGCGCTGGTGACGCCCGGCTTGCCTTTCGCAACCCAGGAGTCGCGCGTCGAGGTGCCGGTCACTTGGCGCCCGAGGACGAAGAAGGTCGCCGGGACCCCTTGCTCGGCCAAATACTTCGCGATTTCGACGGTGCTTCCGTTCGGCCCGTCGTCGACGGTCCAGGCGAGCGTCTTCGCCGGGAGGGCGCTCCCGGTGTAGAGGCTCGACCGGAGCTCGTCTTCGGAGACTTCCTTGTTCTCGTCGCCGTCGCTCGCGCCGCCGGTGGTGTCCTCGCCGATATCGGCGGTGCAGGCGACGTTCGCCATGCAAAACATTCCCAAAACGAGCGGAACGGTCCAGAGCGTCTTCATGCCCCCCATTTGACGGATCGCTAGGCGCAAATCAAGCGATGTCCGTCGATGTAGGTGAGAATAACTCCCGCGTAAGACTGAGCTGGTCAAACAAGGATCCATGGGGCTTCGAAGCACCACCGGCCGCACAAAAGAAGAAAACGGCCCTCGTTGCGGAGGGCCGTTTTTCTGCGGAT
Source organism: Sorangium cellulosum (assembly GCA_020720045.1). Taxonomy (GTDB): domain Bacteria; phylum Myxococcota_A; class Polyangia; order Polyangiales; family Polyangiaceae; genus JAAFHJ01. The sequence goes on from DYPH01000102.1 coordinate 11,224, forward strand.
CCTGGATTCGTACTCGCCGTTTCCTCACCGCCTGCGGCGGTTCCGGGCGGACGAGCAATTGCGACTCACGGGCCCGATTCTTCTTCGCGCTTGCAGCTGTCCGGGGTGCCCGAGGGGGCCGACTTGCAGGTGTCGGCGCAGGCGTACATCACCGAGAGCTTGCCGCTGACGCAGCGGTAGAGGGTGTTCTTCTCGCCGCCGATCTTCGAGTAGATCCCGCCGCAGTAGACGCCGCCTTCCCGGCAGGAAGGGGTTCCCGCCGCGGGGGCTGCCGAACCGACGACGGCCGGAGCCGGGGTCGCGCCTGCGGCCTTGAGATCGGCATTGATTTCGGGAACTTGGTCGAGACGGACGAACGAGTAGCCCTGGGCCTTCAGCGCCGGGATGATCTTCTTCGTCATCTCGAGGGAGCTCGAGCTCACGTCGTGGGTGAGCACGACGCCGCGCTTGCCGGCGCGCCCGTTGACTTCATTGACGTACCCCTGCGCGCAGGTTTCGACGGGGACCGCCGGGCGGCCCTTGCCCGGCTTCCAGCAGGCCCAGTCGGCGGCGCCGGCCGGGCAGCTCCAGGTGCCGCCGCTGAGCGTGCAGTCGAAGGCGCCGCCGGCGTTCCAGAAGATGTTGCCGACGATGTTCGTTGAGCCGTTGACCGAAGCCAAGTCTTTGTAAACATTGGCACTCCAGCTGCCGTACGGCGTACGCAGCATGTACATCTTCCCCTCGATCCACGGCTCGAGGAGGCGCATCGATTCACGCATTTCCCCCTGACGGGTCGCCGTCGACAGCGACACCATCGGATCGCCGTGGGTGAACGTGTGGCTCGCCATCACGTGATGAAGATTCGACCCTTTGATCGGCATCGCAACGATCTGGTCGAGGAGCGCCTTCATGGCCGGCGTGACGCCCGGCTTCCCCTTCGCAAGCCACGAGTCGTAGCTCGCCGTTCCGGTGAGCTGGCGGCCGAGCACGAAGAAGGCGGCCGGGACCCCTTCGTCGGCGAGGTATTTGGCGATTTCGAGGGTGCTTGCGTTCGGCCCGTCATCGACGGTCCACGCGAGGGTCTTCGACGGCAACGTCCCGCCGTTGTAGAGCGCCGAGCGGAGTTCGTCGCCGGAGACTTCCTTTTCGCCGTTCCCCTCGGTGGCGGCCCCACCGGTCGTGTCTTCGCCGGTGTCTGCCGTGCAGGCTGCGGCGCCAACGACGAACATTCCCATCAAAGCCGGAATCGCCCAGACGTGTTTCATGACGGCACTTTCCGTCGAGTTGTATGCATTGCGCAACTGGAATTCTTTCGTTGCGAGGAAAAGTTGCCGGGGCCTGTTGAAGTGGGCCCGCCGTCTCTCGCGACGCCTCCGCCAGGGAATTTGCTGGCGGTCGCGAACGGACGGGCCCTGCCGTGAGGGAAATCCCTGAAGATCGTCATGTTGCGGCACCCCCGGATTTGAGGAGATTTGATGGCCACATGCCCCCGCGTTGCTTTCTTCGTCGCCACGATTCTGCTTTCGAGTGGATGCGTCTCGAATACGCCAAACATTCCAAGGATCGCCATCAGTCCGGGGGCCTCCGAGCGGCTTGCCCGCTTTGGGGGCGGTCCCCCGTTTGAAGGCAAACGCCCGCGCGAAGGGGACGGGCCGCCCCTCGAAACCGACGTTCGCGGCGACGAAGGGGCCGATGCCGAAGGGGCGTTTGTGCTTTTGCAGAGCGGAACGGCCGGTTTTCGCGTGCGCTGCGGCTCCGTCGAACCATTCGATGCCGCCCTGGGGGGCCCTGGCGCGAGCGGCCGTCTCGCCCTCGGACCGGCGCCGGTGGATCGCTGCCGCGTCCTCCGCGCGCGCCCGGCGAAGACCGCAGAAGGGTCCGGTTTTGAAGCGGTTTTTGCCGCGAACATCGCCGACGGTGGCACCGCGACGACGACGGTCCGCCTCCTCGCCGGCGATCGCGGCGTCCTCGTCGAGACCATCGTCGACGGAGGCAACGGCGCTGCGATCATCGATACCGTCCCGCCGATGACCGGGCGCACGGCGACGATCGGCCGCTCACCGGCGCTCCGCACCTGCTCCACGGAGGCCCGCGCCGCGGCGACCTACGAAGGGACTTTCGTCGTTTCCGCAGCAAAATCAGGCAATGAGGGCGCCGCCTGGGCGATCACCGGGGCCGACGGCGTCGTCGAACTCCCCTGCGCGCCGCGAAGCGAGGCGGGGACGGCGGTGAGCACCGTCGGTGGGGCGCGCGTCGTGGTTGTTGCATCCTACACGGATGAAGCGGCCGCGGTCGTCGAGCTGGAACGGGCTGCCGGGCACGAAGTCGGCACGGTACGCGTTCTCCGATCCGGCGCCTCGCCGGGCGGAGACAAACACGTCGCCACCGGAAAGATAGACGAAGAGTTTCAGCTCTTTGCGAGCGATGGGACGCCGTTTCTCACCGGCCGCCTTCATGCAGATCGGCTCGGTCGCCCGTCGGCGGAGCTGCCCGTCGGCACCTTCCGCTTCGGCCGCGACGCTGCCCATGCAAAGCCGCTCGTCGTCACCGCTGGCGGGACGACGGAAATTGCAGGCGACTGGTGATCAGTTGGCCAGGCAGAGCGCGACAGCGACCGTAGTCACCGCCGCGACGCACAGCCCTGCGAACGCGGTCACGGCGACCTTGCCGCTGTGGGGGATCGCGGTGCTCGACCAGAGGGCAAGGATCCCGATCGGCGGCGCCAAACAGAGCAAAAGCCCTACAAGAACCGGATCATCCCAGCGGTTGCTCGGGGTCTTGCTCGGACCGACCGCGTCAAACCGCACGCGTTCCTGACCGACGGGCCGTGATCGCGGGTTGAGCGGGAGCGCCACGCCGCCGCGATCGGCGCGCTTGAGGACGTCGTGCCAGACTTTTCCGGCGTCGTCGTACTCAAGAACCATGCAATTTCGCAGCTTTCGATTCGGCGACCGGTGGGGCGGTGCGACGCGCGCCGGGCGCTCGACGTCCGGCAGGCCGGTGAGGGTGACCGGCGCGATGCGAAAGGAACTGCTGCTGCTGGCGCGCATGACTTGGCGATCACGCTAGCCGAATAGGGGGCGCCGTCGAGCGATACGTTACGAAATACGTTGCAAAAAAGTGACGCTTGGGCGCACTTCCGCCGCGTCAATCGCGCCGCCAAAATGCCGAAAAGGGTCCCGCGGTTTTCCGCGGAACCCTCGTCGGGGCGAGAGGATTCGAACCTCCGACCCCTTGACCCCCAGTCAAGTGCGCTAACCAGGCTGCGCTACGCCCCGTCCTCGTTACGGCATGCACCGTGTCGATGGGCGCGTCCTATCGAAGCTCCTCGGTGACCGCAAGAGAATTCGTGGACCTACCCACCGCTTTGCCGCCACCGTTAGCTCCCCGCCGCAAACTGCCCCGATTTTCCGGCGGAAAACGCTGGAAGTCCGTGTTCCGTGCCGGTATTACGGACCGATGAATGCAAGCGTGAAGAGAATGATGCTGTTGGCGATGACTGGGTCGCTGGCGCTCACCCACGTAGGATGCGTCGATTGGGTCGCGGTGCGCCCGTCGGAGCTACCGAAACTCAATAACTTTTCCACAGAATCCTTCTCCGCTGGGTCGACGCACCTCACGGTCGTTACCGCCCGCACCGTTCGCGGCGCCGACGGCCATGTCGTGCAGATCACGGGTGAGCACGACGTGCTCGTGACAGCGGACGGCAAAGAGGTCTCTTTCGAACACCCGGTCGAGGCGCGGGTTGATGACGACACGCTGACCGTCGCAGGGCGAAACCGCGAGGACACCCGCTTCGAACTGGCCTCCGTCGAAAAGGTGGAGGTTCGTCAGTACTCCACGGCCAAGACGACAGCTCTCGTGGTCGTTCTCGTCGGCCTTTCGATGGTTGCTTCCGTAGGAATCGCCTTAGCGCGCTGATCTCTAACGCAATTCGTTCCAGCGCTCGGCCTCGAACCCGACGAGAACAGTGCAGTTTGCACCTTTTTCGACGACGAGGACCGGGCGTTTGATCAATTTGCCGTCGGCGGCGAGGGCGGCGGCGATTTGGGCTTCCGGAAGGGCGTCGAAATGCGCCTTTCCGCCGAGGGTCCGGTAGCTCTGGCCGCTCGTGTTGAGCCATTTTCGAATCGGAACGCCGGAGGCGGGGATCCAGCGGGCGAGCTCGGCGACCGTCGGCGGCTCGTCGACGATGGCGCGAACGGTCGCAGAGACGCCGCGCGCCTTGAGGTGGGCAAGCGCCTTCTTGCAGGTGCTGCAGCCGGCGTAGGAGAGAATCGTGGTTGCCATAAATGCCTCAGTTCCTTGAATCAACGCTGGCGTTTAAAGCGATAGAGGGCGGCCGGTTTCGTGGCCGTCTTTCGCTTCTTCGGGAGCGCTTCGACGAGCCCGTCGTCGACCATCCGGAGCACACGCTTCCGGAAATTGCCAGGATCTTGAGGGGTTCCGGTGACTTGCTCGTGGACTTCGCGGAGCTCTTGGACGGTGAACTCCCTCGGAACGAGCGCGAAGGCGATCGGATCTCGATCAAGATCGGCACGAATGCGATCGAGGGCACTGCGCACGATGGTGTCGTGATCAAAGGCGAGACCTTTCGCGAGCGCCGCCTCCGGCGTGATCCAAAACGCGTCCCCCGCGTCGCCGCCCGGTGAAACCTTGGGGACGAGCGTCGGCGAGACGAGCGCGTAGTAAGCGACCGTAATTACGCGCATTCGCGGATCACGGTTTGCGGCGCCGAAGGCACCGAGCTGGCGCAGGACCACCTCTTTGCCCTCGAGGCCGGTTTCTTCGGCGAGCTCGCGGAGGGCGGCGTCTTCGAGGTCTTCCCCCTGGGAATTTCCTGGGCCGACGCGCAAAAAACCGCCGGGGAGTGCCCAACGGCCGGCGAAGGGGGGCTCGTTACGCGCGATGGCGAGGAGGCGGAGGGCCCGCTCCCAGAGGGTGAGCACGACGAGGTCGACGGCGACGGCGGGGCGCGGGTAGGCGTCCGGCTTGTAGTTGGCGAGGAAGGTCTGGTCGTCGGTCATGGGGCGATTCCGCGGGTGCCGGTGAGGCGTTGGGTGGCGGTGGCGATCGTCTCGCGCCGCATTCCTGCGGCGGCAAAGGCGACGTAGGCTTCTTCGGCGCGGGCCGGAAAGTCGAGGAGCGGTCCGCCACCGGGGATCGCCGGGACCGGGCTCGTCCCGTCGTCAAGGAGAACGATTTTCCGACGTTCCGCGGGGGCGAGGCGCAGGAGGAGATCGTCGAGGGTCGCGCGTACGCAATGGCTCTTCGCTTGACCGGCGACGAAGACTTCGTCGTGGGAAAGAATCGCCTCGAGGAAGCGGGAAACCTCGGTTTGAGAGCTGTTTGCGAGCGAGGGCACTTCCGGCGAAAAAGCCGAATAGTGTTCCGTCAACGCATCTTCCCCTTTCCCCAGGAAAAGAACCTCGTTTTTGCGTGCGAGCGCGTGAAAGAGCCCCGCCTCCGCAAGCGCCGGCACGATCGCGCCCGAAGGGCCCCCGAGCGTCGCATGGTAGGGCCAAATCGTGAGGATTTTTCCGTTCTTCCGGAGTTCCTCCAGGTAACTCGCGACCGCCGCTTCGTCGCGGATAGGCCGATAGACGGAGAAATCCTCAATCACCGAAAACGGGGCTGCCGGGCGCCCGTCGGAATCGCGCCAAAAGTGCGGCGAGAACACGTGCCAGGCGCCGTGGCGGTCGGCGGTAAACACGAGGGTGGTGAGCGCGCTGCCTGCGTCGTAGATGAAGCCGGCGATGCGCGCCGTGTCGGCGTCGGCTCCGGGAACAAACAGACTTCCGCGCGGGTGGGCGAAACAGAGCTGGGGGTCGATCACCAGCAGCACCCGGCGAATGACATCGTCCGCGCTCGCTCGCCACCGCGCTTGCTCCGCCGCTGCGGCGACCTCCGTCGTCCGCTCCAGGTAGATTTCCGTCGCGTCGCTCGCCGCGAAATAGCTCGGTCGCGTCATCGTCGCCCCCGTTCAGCAAATAGAGTCTTTCGTACTCTATTTGCGCCGCTGGGGCGATTTGGGCAATCAGAATCGGCGCGCGCCGACGATTTAGTAGTCGCCGAGCTCGTCGTCGGCGATCGCTTCGAGGGCGCCGCCTTCGCCGGGGGCGAACCAGAAGCTGGCGATGCCGCAGTCGACGCAGACCAGGCGGTAGCATTTTGCCGACGAGTTCACCTGGAGCGCGATGGGCGCCCCTTCGTTCGGGCACTTCGGCGCCGGTCCGCGCCGGTAGCTCAGCCAAAGGTCAGGAATGCTTGCATCGGGCAGGGCCCGGAGGCGTTCCGGCTTCTTGACGTCGCTCATGATTTGCCAGCCCCTATCACGGGTTCCGTTGCGATGGCGTGCACTCGAACAGCCTCCCCGTCACTTTTTCTTTTTCTTCTCGAGTTGCTGGCGGGCCAGGTTGGCGATGGCGCCTGGCACGTCCTTGCTCCCCTGAATGAGCTTCAATTCATGATCCCGGAGGTACGGCACCCAACGCGACGCAAACGCGAGTGGCGTACGCGGGTTGCAGACCATGTTGTATTTCACTTTGTGATTCCGTGTCCACTCCACATCGCGAGCAATCACCATAAGCACGTCGTCTGCCGTGTTACGATTTGCAGTCATTTGAAGGACTTCCTGCTCAGTGAGGAACTCGCTTTTTGCTGCAGCGGCGCGGACCAGGGGATTTGAATCGCGGAGCGCAAGGCGCCGGTCTGAGGACTTTCCCATGAGCGCCCGGCGGATGCGCTGGGAGGGGGAGAGGTCCTGAAATTTCTTGGCCTGCTCGACGAATTCGGCTTTGAGAACCTCTTTCCCCGTCACCTGATCGATGGCGTGGGTGTCCTCGGTTCCGTCGGTGATTGCCGCAAGGTGCTCCGCCTCCTGAAACAGGACGTCGTCGTAGGTCGGCTCTTCGGTCGCCTCCGGGATCAGCTCGTCCTTCAGGACCGTCGCGATCTCTTTGAAGGCCGGAATCCCGCTGACTTCCACGTTGTTTCGCGCGGCGAACTCGATGATCCGGTCGGCGGTACTCATCCGCGTCGCGCGGTTTTTGTACAGCTTCTCGATGATTTCCGGCGTTGCGAGGAGCCGCTCTTCGTTCACCGCGATGAGCTCGGCGACCGCCTCGTTCGCGGCGGCGGCCATCGTGACGACCGTCGCCGGGAGCAAGTTTGGATGGCGAAGGAAAAGCCCCGCGATATCGGCGTTTTGCGCGTAATACGGCGCGACGAGGTCGAGGATTTCCGGCGGCATCGCGCCGGCAAGAGCGCCGTTGAGGACGGGGCCGGGGAGGTTCGCCAGGGTCGCTTTCGCGGTCGTCGGCGCTTCGCCCTCTTGGAGGGAGAGCAGCGCGATGACCGTAAGCAAATCGCCAGGCTTTACGCCGGGGAGGACCCCTTTTGCCGCCATCGCGCGGAGCGGGGCGGGGCCCGCCGGATCGAGAACGCGCTGGGCGGGGACGGGGAGCGTCGAGACATCAAAATTCATCGCGGTCGGCGGTTCTACCATGGTTCGCCGGCAATCGGCGCGGGCGCAGGCGGTCCGGCTTCCCGTCGGGGGCGGGATGCGTCTATCTTCCGCGGGCGGCGCTCGGAGAGCACCGAGCCAGCGGCCGCCATCGCGGGGGCGTTCCCGTCAGTGAATGCGGCGTTTCTGGAATGCATCGGAGGAGAGATCATGGGTTTGTTCGACTTCGTGAAGAGCGGCGTTCAGGAGATGATGATCGCTCGGCCGGACGCGCTGAAGCACCTCGTCGTCTACAAGCATCCGAACCAGAATGTTCCGATGTTTTCGCAGCTTACCGTCGACAGTGACGAGGCGGCCGTCTTCTTCAAAGATGGCAAGGTCGTCGGTGTCCTTCCGCCGGGGCGCCACACGCTGCAGACCCAGAACATCCCCTTCCTCAATTCGCTCATCACGAGCGCAACCGGGGGGAACGTCCTCATCGCCGAGATCTTCTTCGTCAAGACGGCGCCGATCCGGAGCATCCCGTTTGGCGGCCCCATCGGCGACATGATCGACCCGCTCACCGGCGAGCAGGTGTGCCCGCGGATTTTCGGCGAATTCTCGCTTGCGGTGACCGATCCGGTCCGCTTCGTCATCGGTTACGCGGGGCAAGGCGCGACCGGCGACAACGATGTCGTCCTCGATTGGATCAAGGGGCTCTTCCTCCAAGGGGTGAAGACGGTCCTCGGCGAACTCTGCGAAATTGAACAGAAATCGGTCCTTCAGTGCGTCGCGCTCACGACGAAGCTTGCGCAGGCCTTCGTCCAGCGCTGCCCCGACTTGAACGATTGCGGCGTGCGGGTGCTCCAGATGGGGCGCTTCGATCTCAACTTCAGCGACGACGATCGCGGGCGCCTCGTGGCGGCCAACGCGGAAATCGCGAAGGCGAATCGCGGCGTGAAGGTCGCCCAGGCGGCCGCCGCGGCGCGCCAGTTCGAAATGGACCAGAAGTTTCAGCAGGACTCTCGCTATGTGAAAGATCTTGCTGGAAACTTCCAGAATTATGCCGCTGGTCAGGCGATGATCGGCGCCGGGCAGGGGATGGCCGCACACGGCGTTGGTGACGGCGGAATGGCCGGTGCCGGCGCCCAAATGGCGGTCGGCATGGGCATGGGGCAGATGATGCAAAATGCCTACAACGCCCCGCCTCCCCAGTTCGGCGCGCCCGGTTTCCCGCAAGGGGCTGCGCAAGCGCCGGTCGCCCCTCCGCCGGCCGCCGTGAGCCCCGGCGGGCTCCTCGTCGCATGCGGGGCGTGTGGCGCCAAGCAGGGGGCTGGGAAGTTTTGTGCGGAGTGCGGGACGCCGCTCGCCCAACCGAAGAAATTCTGCGTCGGTTGCGGCGGTGAGCTCGCGCCCGGTGCGAAATTCTGCGCAAATTGCGGTACTTCGGCAGCGGCGCCTCCGCAGACCGGCGGCTGAAGAATGAACGCCTTCTTCGCTCGCGCTCCGCTCTTTGTCGCGCTCTTCCTCCTCCGCGGGGACGGTTGCGACGGGGACGGCGCGCGTCACGACGAAGGCGGACCGTGCACGCGCCCCCGCGACTGCCAGGACGGGCTCGAATGCCTCGCCGGTGTTTGCGTGGGCGACGGCGGCCCACCGACCGACGGTGGAACGGTGAGCGACGGCGGTCGCGACTGAACGCGTCCGTCGGCGAAGCGGGAGACGGCGCGGAGTTCTATGCAGCCACGTTCTCTCCGGCGCGCAACTTTCGCGCGTTTTTTGTGCGGAACGCGTGCAGTCCCCACCGCCGGATCGTGACCAGCGACCGCCAATTCGTGGTAGGCCAGCCGCCGTGGCCAAGAAGCATGTTCTCGTTGCAGACGGTGACCCGAAGAGTTCGCGCGTCGTCGACGTTGCCCTGAAAAATGCTGGGTATACGGTCACGGTCGTCCGCGATGGTGAGGCGGCGCTCGGGGTCCTCCACGACGGTGCCGCCGATGGCGGAACGCCGCGGGGCGTCGACGCGATGGTCGTCGATGCGCGGCTCCCGAAGCTCGATGGGCTCGCGCTGGTAAAGATCCTCCGGGCGACGCCGGGGCTCGCGGCGACGCCGGTTCTCCTCCTGACCGAGGCGCGTGCCACCGAAGACAAGTTGCGTGGCCTCGAGCTGGGCGTTGACGAATTTGTCGCGAAACCGGTGTTCCTCACCGACTTGCTCGCGAAGGTCGAAGTCGCCCTCGCACGCGGCGCGCGCGTGGGACTTAGCGTCCAAAGCATGCCCGACGGTGCGACCCTCCGTGGAAGCGCGGGACCGCTTGGAGTCATTGATCTTTTGCAGGGCCTCGAAACCGCGAAACGGAGCGGCACGCTGACCCTCCGCCTTGTCGCAGGCCCCGCCGACACCGGCCGCGGCGTTGCCGAGCCGAAGCGCCTCGACGACGACGAAGCGACGGTGCTCCTCCGCAGCGGCCGCGTCATCGACGCCCGCTACCGAGCCCTCCGCGGCGAGGAGGCGCTCTACCGGACGATGGTCTGGCGTGAGGTCGGTTACGAAATCACGTTCGGCAACGTCGAGGGGGAAGACATCCTCGGCCAGGCGACGAACCACCTCGTTCATGAAGGCCTACGCCGCCTCGACGAGTGGTCGCGCCTTTCGGAGACGCTCCCCCCGCTTGACCGGCGCTTCCGCGTCGACGAGGAGTCGCTCGCTTCGAAAATTCCTGAAATTCCTCCGGAACTCGCCGGCGTGCTGAAGCTCGTCGACGGCACTCGGACGCTCCTTGGCGTCGTCGACGCATCCCCTTTCGAGGATCTGTCGACGCTCTCGACGCTGTCGCAGCTGTATTTTGAAGGCGTGTTGGTCGCGATGCCGCTCTCCTCGCGGGCGCCCCAGGCCGCCGCCGATTTCGCGCGTTCGCCCGCCGACGAGAAAGCATCGCCGCCGCGGCCGAGTGGGCGTGCGCCCGGCGCGACCGGCCTGACCAGCGAGACGATGCCGTTTCCGCCGCCGCCAGAAGTGCAGGCAGCGCTTGCAGAAATTCGGCAGGCGTCCCCGTCGGCGAGCGCGCCGCCGCGTCCGACAAGTTCGTCCTCGCCCGCTACCTCGGATCGACGAACAAGCAAGACCGATCCGTTTCCGGCGATGCTGCCGACTCCCGGAATTCCCGTCGAAGCGCTGGAAGCGGTCCCCTCCGAGCCGCCGGTTGGGCGCGCCTCGGTTTCGGGCATGGAAGCGCTCCGCGCCGAGGACGACGGAGACGCCGCCGACCGATCCCCGGAAGACGAAGCGACCGACGGCGATCATGGCGCCACGCCGGAGGCCGCCTCGGACGCCGCCCCCGCCCGCCGTTCGAGTGCGCCCCCGGTCGGCCCCCGTTTCGACCCTGAGGAAGAACTGGAAGAGCCCGACGACGAAGGCAACGAACGCAACGAACGCCGGGGTGCGGGCGGGGATCGGATCGCTGGCAAGAAGGTCGTCCTCGGGCTCTTTGCGGCGCTCGCTGTCTTTGCAACCTTTGGAATTGCTGCACGAAAAGTCGTTCGTGGCAACAACGACAGCCCGGAAGGGCTCGGGGTCGTCGGCGCGGTTTCCGCCAGTTGGGACGCACCGACCAAGAAGGATGGCGGCGCCCCCGTTTTGACAGTGCCGCCGACGGTAGGTGTAAGCGCCTCCGCGGCGCCCAGTGTTTCGGCAGCGCCCAGTGTTTCTGCAGCGCCGAGTGTTTCTGCAGCGCCCAGCGGGATCGTCGCCGATGCCGCTGCGCCAAAGCCGAAGCTCTCGAAGGACGGGATCGGTCGCGCGATCGACGGCGGGAAGTACGACGACGCCATCGCCGCCGCCCAGGCGCTCGTCGAGGCGACCCCCTCCGACGCCGAAGCCTGGCTCCTGCTCGGTGCCGCCTACGACGGAAAGCGCGACAAGGCTGCCGCCCGCGCCGCCTACAAGAGCTGTACCGAGCAGGCCAAAGGGACCTTCGCCAACGAGTGCGCGCGCATGCTGCGTTGACGGTCAGGTCCTTGCGGAACCGGGCGCATGAGCACCACAAAATCGAAGAAAACACGACGAAAAGCCGCCATTCCTGTGGGAAGCGGGCCGGCGGTTCGCCACGGGCGCCCCGACTCCGGTGAGGCATTTTTGCCCGACCCGACGGAAGCGCGCCCCCACGTCCACAGCCAGGTTCCCCTTGCCAACTTGCTTGGTGAGGAGGCAATTCGCGCGGCAACCTCCGGCGAAGACCCTTTGATGGACGACCTCAACGCAGTGACCGAGGAGGAAGCGCGGTTGTCTCCGGATGGCGTGCCGGATCGGAGAACGCGTTGGTCTTCGCCGGGCGAGATGCCGGACGGAAGAACGCGCGGCTCTTCTGCGGAGGAAACGTTCGAGGACGGCGCCGACGGGTCGACCTAGCCAAGGAAAAACAAGCGTTTATGCTTGCTTTCGGCTGGTCAGCCGGCGCGGCGGCGGAGGCGGGGATCGAGGAGCGTCTGGAGGAGGTCGGCGAGGCCGTTCGCCACCACGACACCGATGGCGGTCACGAGCACGACGCCGACGAGCATCGGTCCGTCGCGATCGAGGAGCGCGCGCCCGCCAAGATTTCCGAGGCCGGGCCAGCGGAAAAGCGTCTCGGTGACGACGGCGCCGCCGGCGAGCTGGCCGAAGTCGAGGGCCAGGAGGGTGACCATCGCCGGGAGGGCGTTCCGCAGCGCGTGCACGATCAGCCTTCGCCAGGGGCCGGCCCCTTTTGCTTGCGCGGTGCGGAGGTGGTCACGGGCGAGCTCGCGGGAGAGTTCGTCGCGGAGAATGCGCGCGTAGGAGGCGGCACCGACGAGTCCGAGCGTCGTCGCCGGGAGGAGGAGCGAGAGCGCTTGGGCGCCGAAGGTCTTCCCGAAGCCGTCGAGGGGGAGCCAGTGGAGCGTCCGCGCGAAGACGAATTGAAGAAAGATTCCAACGACAAAGCTCGGTAGGCTCCCGATGACGAGCGCTCCGCCGACGGCGCCCCGATCGGTGAGCGTCCCCGGCCTGCGGACGGCGATCACGGCGACGAGGAGACCGAGCAGCCCCTGAAGAACGACGGCAGCGCCGGCGAGGGCGAGGGTCCGCGGGATACGCTCGCCGAGGGCGACGACGACGGGGCGGCGCTGCTGGAAGCTCCGGCCAAGATCGACGTGCATCGGACCGAGGGATCCGCAGTTCTCGTGCCCGTTCGGCGCGCCATCGCTGGCTCCGGCAACCTCCCATGAAATATGGAGAATTCGCCGCGCGAACCGGCCAAAGCGCACAAGCGGCGGGCGGTCGAGGCCGAGCGAAACCCGGATCTTGGCGACGTCTGCCGGGCGCGCCTGGGGGCCGGCTACCATCCGCGCCGGGTCTGACGGGAGGACTGCATTCACGAAGAAGGTGAGGGTGACAACGGCCGCAACGAGGGCAATCCCGCGGGCAATGCGCGCCAAAACGCGGGCAATCACGGGCGCCTCCGCGCGCCGGTCGCGAACGGACGGGCCCCTGTTGACGTGGGCCCGCCGTCTCTCGCGACGCC
>DYPH01000103.1 GCA_020720045.1 Sorangium cellulosum
ATTGCTTTGATCACATCCCGTGTAAATTGCAATTCCGAGCAGCTACCTAGGAGAGCGCCCGCGGCGTCCGCTCGCCGGCGCGCTTTCCGAGGGCGATGAGCAGGAGGAGCGTCGCCAGGTAGGGGAATGCCGAGAGGAGTTCCGCGTGGCCGCTCTGCTCCGCCTGGAGGCCGACCTGAACGGCGTCGAGGAGCGCAAAACCGAGGCAAGCGAGCGCCGCGCGGCCGGGGCGCCATCCGGAGAGGATCACCGCTGCGAGGGCGATGAAGCCGCGCCCCGCCGTCATACCCCCTTGAAATTGCCGAAGATCGACGGCGAGGGCCGCCCCGCCGAGGGCGGCGAGCGCCCCAGAAGCGACGACCGCCCAGAAGCGGATCGGCGCGACCGAATGGCCGGTCGCGACGAGCGCTTCCGGTGCCTCGCCGGCGGCAACCAACCAATGACCGAGCGCCGTCTTGCGAAAGAAAAAGAGCGTCGCCGCGAGGGCAACGATGGCCAGCGCCGGCAGAATCAAGCGCCCGGCGCCGCTCGCGCTGAAGGCCTCGACGGTGGGGGAATTTGCGCTCGAACCGTAGATGGCGCGAAGCAAAAACCGCGTTCCGCCGGCGGCGATTAGGTTCATCGCGACGCCGGAAACAATGGAAGAGACGCCGAGACGAACAACGGCAAGTCCGTGAATCGCGAGGAAGGCACCGCCGGCAACAAACGCCGAAACGAGCGCAACAAACAGACTTCCGCTCGCCAGGCCGCCTGCGGCCGCTGCGAAGGCCCCAACGAGCATCGCCCCTTCGAGCGCGATGTTGGCGACGCCGGAGCGCTCGCAGATGGTCCCACCGACTGCCGCGAACGCGTAAGGGACCGCCGACGCAAGCGTCTGCAAAAGCAACGTTTTCCCGTTCATGCTGCCCCCTGAGCAGCGGCCGGAGTCTTGACCGGCGGAACGGCGGCGACCCACCGGTCGGCGATGGCGACAGCGACGATCACGACGCCGGCGAAGACATCCATGACCTCCTTCGGAACGATCGCGTTGACGGCGAGGCCGCCCTGCTGGAGCGTCCCAAAGAGCAGCGCGGCGAGCGCGAGGCCGAAGAAACTTCCGCGACCAAGAAGGGCGACGGCGAGCCCCAGGAACCCAGCCCCGGAGCCCAGGCCCTGCTCGTAGTAGCCCTTGTAGCCAAGCACCGTCGCCGCTGCGCCAAGCCCAGCGAGGCCACCACTCGCCACATAGGCGAGCCCCCGGCGGAGGCCGACGGGGACACCGGCCGCCGTGGAAGCTGTTGGATTTGAACCAGAAAGAACAATTTCTCGCCCGATTGCCGTCTTCCGAAACAGGGGGAGCACCGCGGCGACGACGACCAGCGCCAAGGGGAGCGCGAGGCTCGCCGCGCTCGCGCCAAGCGCGGGGACGAAGGCGCCGAGCCGTGGGAGCATGCATCCTGCACCCATATCGGCGGTATGGACCGTCCCCTTGATGGCGGCCCCGCCGGCGAGCAACGCCGCGACGAGCGCATCGGCGATGCGGTTGGAGAGAATGGCGCCGAGCACTTCGTGGACGTTCTGCCGAAGGCGGAGGATCGCCGTTGGGAGCGCCCACGCGGCGCCGGCGACGAAGGCGGTTGCAAGGAGGAGTGGGATCGCAACCGGTGCCGGAAGCCCGCCGAGTTTCGTCCCGAGCCACCCGACGGCGAAGCTTGCAACGACGAGCTGCCCCTCCGCGCCGATGTTGAAGAGCCCCGCGCGAAGCCCAACTTGTACCGCCAAGCCGGTGAAGAGGAGCGGCGTCGCTTTGAACAGGGTCTGTCCGATTCCATAACCGGAACCCCACGTCCCTTCAAACAACATACGAAGAACTGCGCGCGGGCTCTCGCCGTAGCCCAGCACGACGCACTCAAAGAGAATCATCGCCGCCAGGAGCGCCATTACCACGCCAAGCACCCGTCGATTCATCCGTGTTTCTCCACAGATAGCATCGCAGCTCCGAGCTCCGCGTCGGTTGCATCTGGTGTAAATTCACCCGTAATCTCGCCGTGCGCGAGGACAACAATGCGATTGGAGAGCGTCCTTAGTTCATCAAGATCGGCGCTAATCACGAGGGCGCAGCGGTCTGGCGTGGCGGCGACCCAACGGAGCAATTCCTGGTGGATGGCGGCCGCGGCGGCGACGTCAACTCCGCGCGTAGGGTGGGCGGCAACCAGGACGGTCGGTGCCGACTTCCCCAAGGCGCGCGCGACGACGATCTTCTGCTGGTTCCCCCCAGAAAACGACGAAGCGAGCGCTTCGAGGGTCGTCGGTGCGCCCGCTTTTCTGGCGCGGCGTAGCGCCTCTGCCGCAAGCGCGTCACCGTCAAGGAGGCCAAGAGGCCCGGAAAAATCGCGGTGGCTGCCGAGGAGGAGGTTGTCCTCGACGGTCGCGTCGAGAACGAGCCCCTCGGCGTGGCGGTCCGGGAAGATCGCGGTGACCG
This sequence comes from Sorangium cellulosum, assembly GCA_020720045.1. GTDB lineage: Bacteria > Myxococcota_A > Polyangia > Polyangiales > Polyangiaceae > JAAFHJ01. Next base: position 2,462 of record DYPH01000103.1, read on the forward strand.
CCTCCGGGCCCGGCGTGACACGGCCGGTCCAGCCACGTGCGACGCCGGCGAGGATGGAGACGAGCTCCCCCTGCCCGTTCCCCTCAACCCCTGCAATTCCAAGGACTTCTCCGCGCTGAATCGCGAACGTCCCCCGCCGAAGTGCGCCCAGCGCGAGCCCCTCGGCGACCACCGCCGGCGCGCCTCCACGCCCCTGTTCCGAGGACCGGTGGGTGTGGGCGAGGTGGGCGTGGGCATCCCCGAGCATCGCCCGCGCGACCTGGTCGATGGCGGCGTCCTGGTCGGCGCGAACAAACGGTGCATCGTGCACTTTTTTCCCGCGACGCAGCACGAGGACGTGGTCGGCAAACTTTCGAACTTCATCCAGTTTATGCGTCACCACCACGACCGCAGTGCCGCCCTCGGCGATCCCGCGAAGCACCGCGTAGAGGCCATCGGCCTCGGCGGGAGTGAGCACCGCCGTCGGCTCGTCGAGGGCGAGGAGGCGCAGCGGAACCTTCGTCCCGGCGAGCGCGGGGGCGGCCACGGCGCGGGCGATCTCGATACGTTGGCGCTCGGCGACGGAGAGCTTTCCGACAGGGACGTCGAGCGGGACAACGAAGCCGAGGCGATCGAGGGTCGCCTTCAACAGCGCTTCAATCGCCGCGTGATCGACAAGGCCCCCGCGCGCGAACAAGACGGCGTTTTCCACGGCCGAGAAAATCGGAACAAGCGCAAGGTGTTGTTGAACCATGCAGAGCCCAGCCGCGAGCGCAGCTTCCGCCCCCGGCGCGACCGGCGCCTCGGTCGCCGAGGACGTCGCAGGCGTTCGCGGGCGGTCGGCGAGCGCGACTGCCCCTGCGTCGCGGGCGATCAATCCGGTGATCGCGCGAAGAAGCGTGCTCTTTCCGGCCCCATTTTCGCCACAAACGACGGAAAGTTCACCAGGCTCAAAGGATGCATCGACGCCGGCGATAGCGGGATGTCCATCGTCGCAAATCTTCGTCATTCCCCGCGCGACAATGGCCTTTGTCACGGAGCTTTCCGCGGAAGCAAATGGGCTGCCGTAGCGCCGAGAGCGACGACTCCGCCGAAGATAGCCGCGATTCCATTACCAAAAAGCACCCCCCAGGCGCCGAGGGCAAGAGCTACCACCGCGACAATGATGAGCGCCAACGTCTTTGAAGATGGGCCAGGTCCACCGGGATGAGCGACCGTCGGCGCTGGGGATGCGGGCGTGGGCGACAGACCGACGAGCGGGTCGGCGCCGGAAAGAATAGCCGGCGTCGTCGCGCGCAAATCGGTCGCTGCAACGTCCGCGATGCCACGGAGGTGGGCGCGATGACGCGCCGGGTCGAGGACCTCGGTGGCCAGCTCGTCGTCGAAGTCGTTGACGACGGGACCGGCGGGCGGCAATGCACTTACAATTCCAGCAGCTTGCGGCGGAAAGCGCGGAACTGTCGGGTCTGAGTTTGGCGCCGAGTGGGGCGCCGTGTCGCGGAAGTCGGGCGCCCGACCGGTCGGCACAAGCCTATCGGTAGGGGCCGGCCGCGGGGGGGGGCGCGCGGTGTCTCGCTCGCGTCGGGCCGGATCTTCGGGGCGATCCCGTTGCGTCGAGGGGTATCCCATCTCCGCCGAATCAGCGAGCGAGGGGCGGCGCCCGACTACGTTCGTCGCCTCCTCTTGAAGCAACATCGGCGGCGGCTTCCCGTCTCGAACAATGCCCCGAAGTCCGTCAATCAATCCCTCGGAAAACTCGGCGGCGGTCTGCCAGCGATCCTCGGGGCGCTTCGAAAGCGCACGGAGGACTACGCGGTCAAGAGCCGGCGTAATCCCGACCCCCGGCGCTCGGGTCAGCAACGAATCCGGAACAACTTTCAGATGATATTCAATGGCTTGCACCGGCTTCGCATCAGGAAACGTATTTGTCCCCGAGAGCATCCGGTAGAGCACAAGACCGATGGCGTACAGGTCTGACCGCCCATCGACCGGCTTCATCGAAAGCTGCTCGGGCGACATATATTCTAGAGTCCCGACGAGAAAACCGGCCCGCGTAAGCTTCGTTTGAGCGGTCTGTGATTTCGCGACACCGAAGTCGAGAACCTTCACCCGTTCTGCACCGCCATCGGCGGGCACAAGCATTACGTTTGCCGGTTTGAGATCGCGATGGACAATTCCGTGAGCATGCGCGAAACCGACCCCCTCGAGGAGTTGGCGAGCAATTTCAACGGCAACCGGCGGGGACAGGCGCCCCTCCCGACGGAGGCGATCGGCGAGCGACTCTCCATCGAGGATTTCCATGACAAAGTAGAGTTCGCCGACGTCGGTCGCACCGAGGTCATAAACATCAATAATATTTGGATGTTGCAGTCGAGCCGTATGGCGAGCTTCGTGCTCGAAGCGCTTCATCACGTCATCGTCGCCATCGTCGGCAACGACGACGACCTTGATCGCGACGCGACGGCCGAGGATGACGTCGCGCGCCTCGTAGACCGCCCCCATTCCACCACGCCCCAAAAGACGCTCAAGGCGATAGCGATCGCCGAGCATGCGCGGAAGGGGGTCATTCGAAGGCTGCAAGGCTGCGGGAGGCTAGCCGATTCCCCGCGCGGTTTGAAGCATCGACCGCCGACCGAGGGCACTTACGAAGATTTCGACCGCGAGGGACCGTTCGCGAACGGACAAGGGTGCACAATGCAGAATTCTAGGATCGGCGCGAAAAAAAGTTTACGCTCAAACGACGATTCGTTCGACACTCCACGCGTCGCGTTACCGATTCCTCTCCGTGATTCGCGGTGAGGGTCTTTTGGGGCCTTCTCTCGAACTAGGGCCGCCATTCGCAGCGCCGCAGCCAGTAAATTCGCAGGCGTTCGTGAACGGACGGGCCCTTTCCCCCTCGATGCGCCAGTAGGCTCCGTGGCGCCCTGGAGAAGTACAATGACCGAAGAGAACCCGACGCTCGGACCCGCGCTTGATTTCCTTCGGTTACTTTGGGCGGTCGACCACGGGCTCCAAAGCCGCTCCAAGCGCATGGAAGCCGAGTCGGGCGTGACGGGGCGGCAGCGCTTGGTCCTTCGACTTCTCGGAAAGTTCCCGAAGAGTTCCGCCGGGAAAATCGCCGAGATGCTGCACGTTCATCCAAGCACGTTGACGGGCATCCTGAAGCGTCTCGAGGCGAAGGGCTTGCTCACCCGCAAGGAAGATCCGATCGACAAGCGGCGCGCGGTCTTTGCCCTCTCGAAGAGCGGGATCGCCGTCAATGATTCGAAGGCTTCGACCGTTGAGACCACCGTGAAGAAGGCTCTCAAACGCGCAAATCCGAAGGACGTCGAGGCAGCACAACGAGTGCTTCAGACGCTCGCCGAAGAACTCGAAAAAGAGGCGTGACGGCGGTGGTTGCCTGCCTCGCCTTCCCAAATTGACGCGCTATCGCTCACACGGCGTCGCAAGAAAAAAAGCGGCGGCTCGAGAGTCGAACTCAAAGCCGCTAACTCCCGAAAGTGAGGTCCCAACGCTTACTCGGCGTCGACGCAGGTGTAGCCCTGCCGCCAGCCGGTGAGTGCCGGTGCGGCCTGGCGGTCGGTGCTTGCCTTCAAATCAATGAACACACGCAGATAGCTTTGGGACGCCCCACCGGGCAGGAGCGGAGCGACGTCAACGCCGGTCCACGCGCTCACGGTCTGCTTCCCCTTCACCGTCCACATCGCGGTGGCCGGCTTCGAGGCGGCGTTCAGAGCGGCCTGGTCAATCGCTGTTACAAAGCGAAGTTCCATCGACGTACCGGTCGGGTCGTTCGCAATGGCACCAGGGAAGTTCCCCTGGTAGTCAAAAAAGGCCCAGCGCGGCTGCTTCTGCGCGGGGCAGGTAGCGACGTAATCGCGAACGAAAACGGCATCCGAATAGGTCGTCTTTGGCGTCGGCGCGGGCGCGCTCGTCACGCACGCGCCGAGGTCAAAGAATAGGTACTCAAGCGCCTTTTCCTGGGCGGTCATCCCGTTCAAACAACGCCCATTGATGCACTGGAGCGAGCCGCCACATTGTGCATCGGTCGTGCAAGGAAGCACAGCGGTAGCCGACATTTTGCCCCCGAGGGCGTTGTAGCAGACCCCCGCCGTACAGGTCTTTCCGCCGACCCCAACGCATTCCGAATTCGCCGAGCAAGGAATCGGAGCTTTTTTGGTGCAGGAATCCGGGACGTTCGAGGCGTTGTCGCCCGGGGAGACGTGAATGTCGCTGAGGACCGCGCGGCCGTACTGGGTCGCGGGCGAGTTCGCGATAGGCGCGTCAAAGGTGATGAACTTCGTCGTTTGACGGACATTCCCCGCCCAGTTCAAGGTGCCAGCGGGCGACTCAATGAACGACTTCGTGTTGCCGAGCGGTTCGTACATGTCCTCGCGCCACTCGCCGAGCGTGATTTTGTCAACAGCCGGCGCGAGGTCGAGCGCGCCGCGCGCGGCAAGCCAATCGCGAAATGCCACTCCGCGAGCGAACGATGTGACGACCGAAAACTGTCCCGTATCGTTGTCCCCGCGGTCCTTCCCCGTCCAGTTCGCGACGCCCTTCCAATCGGCCTGGGGGTTGTTGTGAAACCAGGTCTCGTGCCAGTGCGTGGCGTAAAACCGGCCGCCGGCGTTTACGTAGTCACGAACGGCGTTTTTCGCCGTCGCTGGCTTCGTCCCGTCGTTCGGCGCCCCTTCGCAAGAGGTGAGCACGATGTCGTATTTCTTCAAGTTTGTCAGCGAGTTCCACAGCGATGCGGATGCCGCGGGTGCGGTAGCCCCGCGGACCTTCCCCCACTTGTTCCCCTCGTAGTCTTGGCCCTCAAATACGTGCATCCGGCCCGCTGCCGCATTCGTTGTAAACTCGGAATAGGCGAGTCCGATCTTCGGGAAGAGGCACGGCATAGGGTCCGAGCCCCCCTGGGAGATTGCCATCTGGGGAATATTTCCCTCGGCCTGCGTCGACGGGAGGCGGAAAAAGGGCAACTTCACCGCCTTCGTCACACCGCCGACCGTCGAGTCGACATTGGCCGTGGCGGCGGTAAAGTCATTCGCAACACATTGGGTTACTGACGCCTTTGCAATCGTGAATTGACGACGCCACTTTCCGATTTGGATCACAAGCGGAACGTCGACACCGACCGGCAGGTCCTTAATCTCAAACTTTCCATTTACGTCCGTGACGGCGGTTGCCATCGCCGTCACATTCGGAACACCGCCGCACGCGTCCGCCACCGGGCCGACGGGGATCGCCGGGAGCGGGTCGGTCGTCGTCGGCACAAACACGGTGACATTGGAAAGCGGATTGCGACCGGCCGGGTCGTAGACAACGCCTTTGATCGATGTCGTCGCTCCCGCCGCGCAGGAAGGCAGGAAGCAAAAGAGCGTCCCCGCGGGGCACGTCGTTGTCGTGCTGTTCGGGACAACCGCGCCATCGACGACCTTGAAGCCCGCTTCCGCGCCGCCGTCGAGGCCGGTGGGGCCGGTGGGGGTGTCGATAAAGTTCGAGCAGGCAGGATCGCAGGGGTTCGCAACGGCGCAACTTTCGGAGCTACCGAGCCCTTTTGTCTCGATGACTCCATTGTTTGCTTTCGTTCCAAGGATGTCACCTGGGACGTTCCGTGTCGCGATTGTATCGCCAACACACGTCCCCCACTTCCCGTCGGTGCCGCATGTTCGCCTGCCGATCGAGCACGCGATGTAGTCCGCCGACTGACGAAAGACTTTTCCGCACTCGACCGACTCACCGGGGGTGCCGCACGGGCAGTCGTCGTTTGGCGTTGCGCAGCTCACCGCGCCATCAAGAACGGTTGTCGCGTCGCGAGTATCTCCACCGTTTCCCATGAGATCGACGGACGTCGAACACGCTTGAAGCGCGACGAGACCGGCGACGGGGACGATGCTGACAAGGCCGGCCATGCGGAAACCGCGAAGTGACGCCACAAGTACCTCCAAAGCGCGCAGTCGCTGAACGAGCCGACTGCACAAGAAATCGGGCGCATCGCACAACGCAATGACCGTTCGTCGCTTGGCCTGCAACGTCCATGCCGTGTACCCGCCAAATCTTGGCATCCTCTTTCCATGGATTTGCGGCGAAGGGGTTGTGGGCGCCCGAAGATCTCTGAAATCTCTGCGTAGTGGCGTCGCGAAACCTGCAATCGATGCGGAGTCGGATCGGACGTCGCCAGCAGCAATTTTCCTGGGTACGGCCCATTTTTTTGCCGAAGCGCTCGAATCCCCATTGAGGCGCCAGGGTGTCCGTACATACTGGTCGGTCAATATTCCAGGTCACTTGCTCCGAAATGAGGACGGACGAAGTATGCCCAACAGTCGGAATCTACACACGTATGTGGCCGCCTCCTCCCTTCGGAGCAAACTTCGTGGCGCGGCCGGCGCGCTCGCTCTCGGCGTAGCCGTTAGCCTCGGCGCCGTCGCGGGCTGCTCGGATAACTCTTCCAATTATCTTACAAACGGAGGCAGTTCCGGCACAGTTCCTCCGGGAACGACCTGCACGACGCCGAACACCGGGTGCACGTGCAGCGACCCCGGCGCGGCGGTCGCGTGCGGCGTTCATGATGATAAAGTCGGGAGTTACGCCCTTTGCCGGTATGGGACGCGCACCTGCAGCCCCGACCGAACGTGGGGCGCGTGTGCCGTCGATGAGACCAGCACGCGGGCCCTCGTCCCGACCGAAGGGAGCCTCTCACTCGCCGGCCTCGGCGCGCCGAACGCCTGTGCGGATAACCCGTGCGATCCGGCCTGCACGCGCTTCGACGACACGCCCTCCAACGTCGACGCGGGTGGTGGCGTCGCGGTGCGCGATGGCGGGCTCGTTCTGGAGGGAACTTCGACGGCAAGTGGTGCAAATACCTGCACGAGCCTCGTCGTCGAGCCGAAGGCGGGCGTTGTCCTCGGCGCCGACGGAAAGACGGTGACGATTACGAGCGCGGCCCCTCTCACGCTTTCACCGCTTCTCGTCCAACTTCAGGCTCGGCTCGCCCCCGCGGGGTGCTTGGGCCAAGGGGTCAATGCCGATCAGGTCGTGACGAACGCCGCCTGGGACATCTACGACGACCCTGCAAATCCGGCCGACAACGACCGGCGCGCCGTCACCGTAATCGACACCGCCGGGAAGCTCACGGTCGTCTCGCCGTTCGCCGGCGCGCTCACGGTGCGCGCGTCGGTCGGGAGTTTCGAAGGCAAGTTTCCGATCAATGTCGTCCTGAATACGAGCACGATCCTTGGAGGACTTGCTGGGACAACGGCGAACCTGTTTACGGGGGTTCCGACGGTCGACGATCCGATTCAATGGCGTTATCCGTACGCAAATACTCTCTTTCCTCTAGGGATCGCGCCTCCGCTCGCTCAATGGAACCTGTCGGGGCAGGCAGCAGCAAGTTCAGTAAAGATCACGCTTCGTTACCCAACAACGGCAGCGAGCGCGACGGCGTCTTTTGAGGCATCTGTCTTCCTTCCGGAGACGAATCCACCTCGCGCGCTGCTCAATGTAAATAATCTGACGACCAATGCGATCTCGCCGCTTCTGTGGCGAGCGTTCGAGCAGACGGCGAAGGGCGATTCCGGAGAAATCTTGATTCAGCGACGCGTTGGGGCCGTGACGCGTAAGCCGGTGAGTCGCACGATCTCCTTTTTGAGCCAAGGGCTGAAGGGGCGGATTTATTACACGCAGTATGGTGGAACGTCCGAGCTCAAGATGCTCGATCCGTCGGCGAACGCGGCTCCGGTCAGCCCCTTCGGCGCGAGCAACGGCTGCCCGGTGTGCCACTCGATGTCGGCCCAAGGGAACCGGCTCGTGAACCAGGATACAGTCGGCAACGTTTCGATTTACAACGGTATTTCGAAGGTAAATGCCGACGGGACGATGACGGTCGTCGACAAGATGGGGCAGCAGCTCGGCGGCGCTACGAACTGGGTCGACGGATCGGGCACCGATTCCAGCGACAGTGGAAACCGCGGAACCGCCTGGGCGGCGCTTACGCCCGACGGCAAGTACGTGCTCCGGACCGACTTTATGTGGGGGAACACGCGGGGGCGAAACGGCGAAGGGACAACGGTAAACATCGCGACCTTCAATCGGAATCGTGGCACCGGAAAAGAATTCCGGATGTACGAGACTGCCGACACAAAGGCCTTCGGTGGAAAAGCGTACATCCAGCGGGCGATCACCGACGGCGTGGTTGATAAAGGACTGAAGAAGGCAGGCGTACCCGTTGCGTTGATGACCCCTTCGTTCTCCCCCGATGGGACGAAACTTCTCGCAGTTGCAGGGGGAACGGAAGATGGGAGCGCCTGGCGCCGCGGCCTCTACACCATCGACTTCAATCAGGCGACGCTGTCTTTTTCGAACCGACGCCTCGCCTTGAATGCCAACGGCCTTGAGGTCCTCTGGCCCGTCTTCGAAAGCGATAGCCGGTCGGTTCTTTTTCAGAACTGCACCGCGAACTGCCCGTTCCCCTACGCATTTGCGTCCGGGGAAGCGACTGAACAAACCGTTAAGAATGGCGGGTTTAAGGACCCCTATTACGGTGGAGTTTCCCCGACGAGCTACGGCAATCAGTCGGCCCAGCTCCTCGCCATCGACGCGAGCGTCGCGAACGCGGCCGGTGCCCTCCAAGCGCGTGCGTCCAATGGTGAACTCGCAGTTGACGCCAACCGCGTCTTCCAGCCGACGGTGCTCCCGACGACGGCTGCCGGAAAGCGCTGGGTCGTTTTTACGTCGACTCGCCCCTACGGAAACGTTGCAACATCGGGCGCTTGCGTCGGTTCCCAACTCTGGGTCGCCCCCCTCGATGACCGCCCCGCCGATGGGACCGATCGGAGCTACCCGGCATTCTGGCTGCCGAACCAGCAGGTCGCCGCCCAAAACTCGGCCGGCGCTTGCGGTACCCGTATCCTCAACGAGCGCGCCTACTGGACCCTCGAAGCGTGCCACCCGGCCGCCGCCGCGGGGACGTTTCCCGCCGGATCTCTATGCGATTCTGCCGACGACTGCTGCCAAAACGGCAGCGGCGCGACCTGCGAGCTCGACAAGCCTCTGACCTCGCCGGCGGTCCGCCACTGCCGCGCGAAGACGGTTGGGGTGTGCACGGCCCTCGCTGGCGCCTGTTCCAACGACGCCGATTGTTGCGGCTATCCCACGAACAAGTGCCTCGATGGCGCCTGCGCAGTTCCTCCGCCGGTAACTCTGTATTCGGCGGCGACTTTTGATCGCACGTTCGTCGCTACGTGCCCCGCCCAACAGGTCCCGAAATGGACTGTGTTCCAATGGCAGACGGTTACCCCTTCTGACTCAAAAATCGCGTTTGTTGCGCGAACTGCTGCCACAGAAGCGGAACTCGGAGCCGCGACGGACGTCCCGCTCGCGAATGCGTCGGGTGCATCGATTGGCGCGTGGAGCACCGTCGAAGCGGCCGGCGGCGTTGTGAACACCGGAGACAAACTCGTCGCCGCCAACCAGAGCCGAAACCGAAATGTCTTGCGGATTCGAATGACATTCTCGCCGTCGGCCGACCAGAAAAGCACGCCGACGCTCAATGCGTGGCGCCAGCTCTATACCTGCGGGGACGCCGAATGAGGCTTCGTGCCGGCGTAGGTGCCGTTGTCAATGCCTGTTTCTTGCTCGCTGCGGCTGCCTGTGGGCCGACGACCACCATCGTATACGCGACCGGAGACGCCGCAGCCGCCGATGCCAACAGCGCGGTGCCTGACAGTGGCCCGCCCCCGGACGGTGGGGCGCCCCAGGATGGTGGTGGCGATAGCGCGGTGGTGCGTAGGGCCGCGTGCCCGGACGACGTCGCCTTCGACGCCGCGATCACGCTCGGAGGGATCCCAAAAGGATCCAGCGACTTGCGCGTCTCTGGCGATGGTCTCGTCGTCGCCTATCGGACGGCGGCCGGCCTCCTCGTCGCCACGCGCGGGACGGGAGCCGCGCCGTTTCCCGCCGGCACACCGCTCGCGAACGGACCGATAACTGGCGGAATCGCTTGGAATTCGACGGGGACCTACGCCGTGGAAGTCACCGCAGACGGCCGCGGGCTCGCTCTTCGCGACCGACCGATCGCGACGGGCGTGCTCGGGGCGCCGTCGGAGGCGGCGTTTACCGAGTTCAACGCCTACCAGCGCGGGATCCCGGCAGAACGCTCGATTGAGAGCCCGGCGATGACGCTCGCGACGACGCTTTTTTCTCCGCCCGGGGAGGCGCCGGATCGCAGAACGCGCTTCTCCGTCACCGAAGGGAGCCGGTTTGGGCGGTCTCTTCTCGTGTTTGCGACGGCTCCGGGCGGTGGTTACGCCCCCCGAGATCCGAACGAAGATCCGGCGGCGTTTGGCGCGGCTCGCATCACTGACTGGACCGACGATGGCACGGTCGCTGCCGTCGATCCGGGCGCCGACGACCCGGATCAGGCGCGATTTCTTGCGATTGGTGTCGACGGTCTAAGGACGCGTGTACCGCTCCCGGCGACGATTCACGATGTTTCGATCGCCGACGATTGCAGCGCCCTCTTTGGGCTCGTTGGCGATGGGGAAAATGCAGAAGCGGTCCGTCTCCCGCGGAAGTAACCGCGTTTGAGGACCGCTTAAGAACCGTTAGGCTCGGTGGAGAAGGACGGCGAGCTCGGAGAGACGATCGTCTTCGTCCCGGCTCCGCATCGGCTTCTCCATCAGCGCCAGCAGCTCGGCGTCGAAGGCTTCAAACTCGAGCCGCGGGAGCGGTGGCTTCCGGCCGCCGAAGTACTCGTGGAGATCTCGATAGTCAAGAAACCGTTTAAATACTGGATCTTGCACAATCAGCCGTTCACGACGCGGAGCGTGGTGGCGGTCGTTCGAACCACTTCCGAGGTCGGTGCGGCGACGGCAGCGCGCGCTTCCGCGGAGCGGTGGAGCCCGGCGTGGAGCGTCGCCGAGGAGAGGATCATTTCGCAAAGGTTCCCGTAGTCAATGCCGGCAGCGTCGGCGATCTTCGGGAGGAGCGACGTCGGCGTCATTCCGGGGAGCGTGTTCACTTCGAGGACGTATTCGTTCTGCCCTTCGGTGACGAGGAGATCGACGCGGCAGGCGCCGTGGCAGCCGAGGGCACGCGCGGCGCGCTCGGCGAGGTTCAACACGCCGCGAACGCGGGTCGCCGCGATGCGGGGCGGGAGGATGTAGTCGGTGGCGCCAGCCGTGTACTTTGCGGCGTAGTCGTAGAGGCCGCTCTTCGGCGCGACTTCAATCGCGCCAAGGACGCGGCCGTCGAGGATCCCGACGTGAATTTCGGTGCCGTTGATGAAGCGCTCGACGATGGCGCAGCTATCGAGGCTCAATGCCACTTCGACGGCGGCGCGGAGCTCGGCCTCGTTGGTCACCTTCGCGAGGCCGACGCTCGATCCTTCGCTCCGCGGCTTGACGATCGCCGGGAAGCCGAAGCTGCCGTGGAGGTCGGTCAAGTCGTGGAGATCGTTTGCGGTTACCGCGTAGTACGGCGGCGTCTGGACGTTGTGGAGGCGGAAGAGCTCCTTCGCCTTGAGCTTGTCCATCGCGAGGGCGGACGCGAGCACCGACGACCCGGTGTACGGGATTCCCATCAGCTCGAGGAGCCCCTGGACGCAGCCGTCTTCGCCACCGCGGCCGTGGAGGGCGACAAAAGCGACGTCGATTCGGGACTTTCGGAGCGCGACGTCGAGGGGGGCGTTCGGCCCGAAGACGATGCGTTCGACGTCGTAACCGCGGGCTTCAAGGGCAGAAGCGACGCCGGCGCCCGTCTTCATCGAGACGTCGCGCTCCGCGCTGAGACCACCCATCAAAACACCGACGCGCTTGTTCTTCATGCGATTCCTTTTGGAGGACTGGGTCGCTTCAGGGCGACTCCGGAAGAGAGGCGGGCTCGCGGCCCTTCTGCTCGTCCGCCCGGAACCGCCGCAGGCGGTGAGGAACGGCGGGCAGGTATTTGACTGCTCGTCCGCCCGGGACCGCCGCAGGCGGTGAGGAACGGCGGGCAGGTATTTGACTGCTCGTCCGCCCGGGACCGCCACAGGCGGTGAGGAAAAGGCGAGCAGGTGTGTAACTGCAGAGGGAGCTAACCAGGGAGTGTGCCGGGGGCTTGCCGCTCCTCACATCCACTGCAAGTGACTGAATCGCTAAGAGAATCTTCGACCGACTCGTTTGTCTCCGCCCAGCTAGCCGGATCGGAGAACGCCTAGGGAACCTTCCGGACGTGTCATCGAGACCACGTGCTGCGGTTGTGGCGACGGTGGGTATCGAAAGCGGGAAAGAAGGGCCAAATTTTTGCCGACGATTCGAAGAATTTGGCCTCTATATCGTGGAAATCCCTAAAAAACAACACCCGACGAACCGGGCGGTCCGTCGGGTGGTTGGGGCGCTTTTTGCCCGGTCGGCTTCAGTCGAATTCGACGACGACGGCGGTGATGTTGTCCTTGCCGCCACGGTCGTTGGCGAGTTCGACGAAGCGGGCGACGGCTTTGTCGCCGCCGAGGGTCATGATCGAAGGAATATCCGTATCTTGCAGGTAGCCATGGAGGCCGTCGCTGCAGAGGAGGTAACGGTCACCGCGCTCGATGGGGAGAACACAGGTGTCAACCTGGACGTAGTCGCGGTTGCCGACGGCGCGGGTGATGACGTTCCGCTGGGGGGAGCGCTTCGCTTCGTCTTCCGTGATGAGCCCCTGCTTCAACTGCCAGGCGACAAGCGTATGATCTTCCGTGAGTTGCTCGACGACGCCGTCTTTTCGCATCCGGTAGATGCGGCTGTCGCCGACCTGACCGAGGACGACGTGATCGCCGTGGACGAGAATCGACGTGAGCGTCGTCCCCATGCCGCTCTTGCCGCGATCGAGGGCGGCGAGGCTGAAGACCATGTAAGTCGCCGCTTGGATGGCGCTTTCCATGAGCCGACAGGCGGAACGGATGTCCTCTTCGAGGACGGGGGTGAAGAGCGGCTTCACCTGATCGATGCCGCGCTTGACCATGCAGTAGACCTGCTCGACCGCCTCCTGGCTCGCGATCTCGCCGGCGGCATGACCGCCCATGCCGTCCCCGACGACGTAAAGGCCAAGAATATCGTCCATATAGAACGCGTCCTGGTTCGCCTTACGCTTTCGACCGACGTCGGTCAACGCGTACCCCTTGTGTCGGATCGGAGTGGAGCCTGCTTCGTTCATCGCTGATCCCGGTCTAGTCGCAAACAATGTCGAATTAGCATCTCATTTTTTCATGACCGTTGGGGGTTCTGCAAAGGGTATCGTCGATCTTCGTAACATCCGATGTCGAAGCTCGCGTCTTTCCCTGCATTCCCGCCTCCTGGTCGCGCCTCCACCGGCGCGATTTTTCGATCACTGCCGCTCGCGGCGGTCGTTGCCGTCACCCTGGCGCTCCTTGTTGTGCCGCTCCCGGGGGTCGTCCTCGACGGGTTCCTCGCGGCGAACGTCGGTCTTGGGGTGCTGCTCCTCGCCGTCGTTCTCGAGGTACGCCGCGCCAGTGCGCTTGGTTCATTTCCGGTGCTTTTGCTGCTGGGGGCCCTCTACCGCATCGCGCTTTCGGTAGCTTCGGCGCGGGCGATCCTCGCGGGGGGCACGAGCGCTTCGACGGGGCGCGTGATCGATGGCTTCGGGCACGCGGTGACACGGGGGAGCCTTCTGACGGGGGTCGTCCTGTTTGCGCTCCTTGTCCTCGTGCAGTTTGTCGTCGTGACGAAGGGGGCCGAGCGCGTGGCCGAAGTCGGCGCGCGGTTCGCCCTCGATGCGCTCCCGGGCAAGCAACTCGCCATCGACGGCGACCTGCGGGCCGGCGTCCTCGACGGCGATGGGGCGGCCGCCCGCCGGCAGCACCTCGAACGGGAGAGCCGCTTCTTTGGGGCGATGGACGGCGCGATGAAGTTCGTCCGCGGGGAGGTGCTCGCCTCGCTCGCGATTACGTTCCTCAATTTCGCGGCGGGCACCGCCATTGGCCTCCTCGACCGCGATCTCGCTTTTGGCGACGCCGTTGGCCGCTACGGAACGCTTGCCATCGGCGAGGGGCTGGCCATGCAGTTGCCGGCGCTTTTGTCGTCGCTGGCCGGCGCGCTTCTGGTCACGCGGGCCGCAAGTGACAGCGACGCATCAGACGCCGATTCCGACGACGATCCTGGCGAGGGCCCCCTGGGCGGTCGCATCGGCGTCGACCTTGCACGGGCACCGCGGGCGTTTTTCCTCGCGGCGCCACTCCTTTTGCTGGTCGGCTTTGCGCCCGGCCTGCCGCTCGTTCCATTTGCCGGCGTCGCGACGGCGCTTGCCGCTCTCGGGGTCCTTGCGGCGCGTCGCGCGGTCCCGCCGCGGGCGCCGCTTCGCGCATGGTCGATCGGGCTCCCACCGAAACGCGCCGGAGATGGGCCGCGCCTCGAGGCGGCCCTCCGCCAGGCGCTCGCGAGCTGGACGGAACGGAGCGGCCTTCCGCTCCCGGTCGGCGCCATCGAGGTCGTGGCGAACGCCGAAGGCCCCCTCCTCCGGATCGGCGAAGTGCCGATTCAGCCGCTCGTCGGCGCGCACACGGTACCGGAGATCGCCGAGGAGGCGGTGGCGGTCCTCGCCCGGTATGCCGATGAATTCATGGACGTCTCTGCCGCGCGAACCCTCCTTGATCGCGTGGCACGAGACGGCAATCGGGCGCTCGTTGAGGCGGCCGTCCCACGGATCCTCCCGCTCCCCCGGTTCGCCGATCTTCTCCGCGCGCTCGTCCGCGAGCGGACGCCGTTGCGCGACCTGCGGCCGGTCCTCCAGGCGATCGTCGCCGACGGCGGCACGAGCCGAGGCGCCGACCTCGTCGAAGTCGCGCGCCGTGCCCTCACCCGCCCGCTCAGCCACCGACTCACGGCAGGGACCGGCGAAGTCGCCGTCGTGACCGTCGACGGGACGCTGGAGGCGATGCTCGCCGACGCCCCGCGCGGTCCGTCCGGCGCGCCACTCCTCGCCCCTGCCGTTGCCCGCGATTTCCAGCGCTCCGCCCGACGCGCCATCGACGCGGCGCGCAGCCAAGGCCACGGGCGCCCGATCGTCATCTTCGCGACCGGCACCCACCGGGCGGTGGTGCGCGCCTGGCTCGAGAAGGAGTACCCAATGATTCCGGTGACCTGCGCCGCCGAACTCCTCCCGGAGACGACGATCCGCGTGCTGGAGCGCATCAGCCTCGAATGACGCTTCCGCGTCAGGCGCGCGAGGCTTCGTAGGTCGCGATCCAGCCGTCGACGGTGATCCGCGCGAAGGCGTCTGCAAGCATCCCGAGCGGGAGCTCCTCAAGCCGCTTGAACCGAAGGCAGGCCTTGCCGAAATCGGGGAGCGTAGTTTGCGACGGAGGCGGCCAGCACGGTCGTCAGCGCTGAACGCGCATTTGGGGGCGCTGTACGAGCCCGCTCTTCATCAGGAGGGTCTTCGCTTCCTTCTCAAGGAGCGGGTGAATCTTCTTTTGATTCACGAACATCGCGAGGAGGTGCGGGTTCGTGTCTGCGAGCTTCCGGAGGGCGCGACCGATCCCTTTGATGTCCGAGAGCGAGGCGGCCGTGAAGGCGCGGGCCCGCCACATCTGGATGCGGAGCTCCGCGTAGGTGTCTTTTTCCGGGTCGAAGAGATCGAGGGTATCTTTCGCCTTTTGCGCGTCGCCGGTGCGGGCCCAAGCCTCGGCGGCGACCGTCGCGAACATCGCCCGGATCTTGTCGTCGTCCTGTTTGCCGAGGTCGAGGTCGTCGACAAGCTTCCGCGAGGACTTCGGGTCGCCCAGCTGGAGGTGGATCATCGCGCGCATGGCGCGGACCTGGTTGGCGACCGGCGCCATTTGCTTTGCAAGATCGACCGCTTCGAGGGTCGTGAGCGCCGCCTGCGGGTTCTCCTGCATTTCGAGCTGGGCCTTCGCGAGGGCGGCCGCGGCGTCGTCCTTCTTGAAGTCGGTCTCGAGCTTTTCGAGGGCCGCCTTGCGCCCTTCCGGGGTATCGGCGTTTTGAAGGATCCCTTGCAAGGCAAGGTTCTTCTTCATGGTTTTGTCGATCCACCAGACGCCACCGGCCGCGGCGACCGAGAGCACGCCGGCGGCGATCAGCGGCCAGTTGTGGCCGGTTACCGCGCGCACGAGCCCGGCAAGCAGCCAGAGCCCGCCGACGATCATCGCGACGCGCGTGTAGGTCTTTTTCAAGTCAAATGGAGGCGCTACCGGCTTCTCCGGGCCTCGCGAGAGCGCCTCAAGCTCGGCACGCACTTCCGCATTCGACTTCTTCTTCGGCTTTGCCACGGGCGCGCCATACCGCAAAACCGCGCGTGCGTCACTCGGCGCGCAGCCTGTTGAAGCACAAGGCGACCGACGCCCCATGCGCCGGTGATTGGACCGAGGCAAAAGTGGCTCGCGTCCACGCGCCGGTGATTGGACCGAGGCAAACGTGGCTCGCGTCCACGCGCCGGTGATTGAGCCGAGGCCGAGCGACGCTTGGATCTATGCAATTTTGATTGGACCGAGGCAAAAGTGGCTCGCGTCCATGCGCCGGTGATTGGACCGAGGCCGAGCGACGCTTGGATCTATGCAATTTTGATTGACCCGAGGCCGAAGGACGCTCGGGTCGATGCAATTTTGATTGGACCGAGGCAAAAGTGGCTCGCGTCCATGCACCGTTGATTGGACCTCGCGCCCCGCGACAGGTACAAGGCCCGCCTCCGGACGGAAGGCCCCTTCGGAAACGGAAAATGTTCCGCCTACTTCGGCGACGGAAACGAGTTCGCCGCGCGCCGTCGCGAACAGTCCCCTCCGCATACGCGATGATCGGCGACACCAACGGTGCGAGCACGATCCGCCTGCTTGGGCCCGGAGCGCGCAGACTACTTCTTGTCGCCGGTGGCTGGCGTCCCGCAGTTGGGGCCGGTCGGATGGGTCTTGCAGAACTTCGCCTGGTCGGCGGCGAGCTTCGCGGCAGCGGCGCGCTGCTTGGCGGCGGCGGGCCCTTGGGCGGCGCAGGTCTTGGCGCAGGACTTTTCGTCGGCCTTGACGCGATCGGCGGGGATTTGCGCGTCTTTCGGGGCGGTTACCGTGCAGGCGGCGAGCGCCGCGTTCGCCTTCCCCGGCTCCCAGGCGGCGACGCAGGCCTCTTCCGCCTTCTTGCGGGCGCTCATGTAACCGGCAAAACCGGCCTTTGCGCAGCGGGCCCGGCACTCGTCGCGACGGGCCGCCGAGACTGGATCGCCATCGCAGGTCTTCGTCTGGGTGAGCCAGGCGCCGTTGCAGGAATTTTCAACAACCTTGAGCGTTTCGTCTTCGAGGCCCGCGCGATCTACTTCCACGCGGTGCGCTTGGGCGTCGGCCTGTTCGCGCTTTTCCGCCTCTTTGTCTTTCGCCGCGAGCGGCTCGATGCGGGCATGGGCCTCACGGACTTTGTCCTTTTCGTGGGAGAGGCGCACAAAGCAGCCGCGGGAGATCCCGCCGACCCCTTGCTTGTTCGATGTGAACGTCCGCAGGCAGCGAGAGCCCTCGTCGAGGCGGGCGAGCTCTTCGTCGCAAGCTTTCGCAAACGCTCGGACTTGTTCCCGAGTTGGCACCTTGGAGCCGTTCCCGAGCTTGGCGTCGAGCCCTTCCGGCGTGCAGAAAATCGCCGAGACCATGCACGCATCCGGCTCCCGATTCGAGAGCCACCCGTGCTCTTCGTCGTGGATCCGGCAAGTGTCGTCGCTCGGTTCGCCGCCGCCGACGTGGGGCATCGCCTCGTAGCAGGCGGTGCGGTCGTTCTCCGGGCGCGCCTCGCAGCGGTCGGCGTCATGGTTTCGCGTGGTGATGTCTTCCGCATGGAAACCGCCCCCGCAGCCGGCGAGGATGGCAAACGCAGAAGCAAAAACGGCCGAGAAGAGCGGAGAGCGCATGGCGACCGGTGAAAGCACACGGCGCCGTCGAGGTCCAGGAACGACCGGTCTGCCCCGGTTGACGACGTTGTTTGGATCGCGTAGGCGGCCGCCATGAAATCCTATTTGTTCGGTTTGTTGGTGTTTGTTCCCGCGACCGCCCTCGCTCAAGAGCAGCCGCAACCAACTGTTGCTCCTACTCCCGCCGCCGCTTCCGCGACGCAACCGGTTACGCCCGCCACAACGCAGCGAGGGGCACTTGTTGTGACCGGGCACGCCCTCCTCCCGCTCTCGGACCAGCCGCATCTCTACGCGGGTCTCGGCGTCGGCGTTGCAGCAGAAGGATGGCTTTCGAAGAACGTCGCCTTGGGCGGATCCCTTGAATTTACGAAGTTTATCGTCGACGATTACTTCGACGACAGCGCCCTCGGTCCGGGCGTCGAGGGGTACAGCGTTTTGTTCCTCCCACGCCTGAGCGGCGCGTTGCGCTACGCCCCCGTAGACCTCGCCAAGGGCGTCTACTTTGGGGTTTCCGTGGACGCCATCGGTCGCCGCGTCTCGTACAATGTGCGCACTTCCGCGGAAAAACTCTCCGACACCACGTTCTTTGCGGGGGTTACGCCGTCGGTAGGCCTTCGGTGGAAGGCGCTCGACGTTGGCCTTCGTTACCAATACGTCGCCGACGACGATGGAGCGTCCTTCTTGGGCCTCGTGGTTGGCGGACAAGTCGCTGCCTTCTAGGCACTCCTTACGGGCGCTCACAACGGCTTTCGGCTACGCCATTTCCGATGGGATTGCCGCTGGTTGTCGGAAAACGGGGTCTGCTCGCGTTTGGCCTTTGCCTGGTGCTTTCCTGCGCCCGCGAGGCGCCTTCTTCCGTCGAACCGGAACCTGCGGTCGACGCGGAAGCGCCGCTACCGACCTACCCGCCCACGACCGATGGGCGCCTTGATGCCTGTGACGGGCCTGCCCTCCGGCGGCGCCGGTTCACCGAGAACCGGAACGGCGTGCGGGATCCGATCCTTTTCGTGAGTTATTCCTCCTGGATCGGTCCGCCCTGCCACGAAGGAACGGAGCCGGTCCTTCACCTGCGGGACTATCGCACCGACCGCGACGACGAGCGCGACGGGATGCTCTGCGAGTACCAAACCGACGAGGTGCCCTTCGGGGGGCGCGTCCCTGTCGATCTTGGATGGGACGTCATCTTTTCCGATGGAAGTACGCTGGGAACCGCCACTCCGGCCGTCATCAGCGACCGGCCGCTCCGCGTGATCGCCGGCAGCACGCGCGGCTTTGCGCGGCTCCTCCTCGACGACAGCGGCCACACCTGGTGCTTCCCCGCCGACGGCAAGCCGGCGATCCCGATCAGCGACGTGCCGGTCGGCCGTGACGCGGTCCATTTCGGGAAGACGGTCGCCCCACGCGGCAACGGGCGCTGGAGCCTCGCCACCTGCGACAGGGACGGCGTCACCGTTTCGCCAATCGAAACCGACCTCGGCACGCCGATCGCGGTCGCCGAGGACTCCCGCGAGTTCGTCGCCGACCGCGGCGCCGGCGCCGGTCCCGAGCTCTTCGCGGAAGGCGAAAGCGCCCCCCTGCCCCTCCCACCCGGTTACGTGCCGTTGCGCTTCGTCCTCGGCGGTGTCGTCGCGCGGCGGCCCGACGGCGGCGAGACGATCGTCCCGTCGAGGTGGCCCCGCTCCGAGGAATGGCTCGTCGATGCCCCGGTCGGCGTCCGCATCGCCGACGAGATCGTCGCCAACACTTTCGGGGGCTTCGCAGTCACCTTCCAGAACACCGGCGCGTGCCCCTTCTTGGCCGAATGACGGTCGCGGTGGGTCTCTTGGTCGGTGTCGGGGCCCTGGATCGCGGGGCGCGTCCGTGGAGTCTCCGCGTGGCCGCACTTTTGGCGCAGGCGACCGCCGTCGGCGTCCCGACGTTGTTCGTGGCGGTCAACGCGGAGACGATCTTCCGCTGAAGGCCCCCTCGCTCGTCCGGCGGGATTGCGTGCGGCGGTTCGGTGCCTGGCGGCGCTTCGGTGGCTCCGGCTGCGTCGGAAGCGTCGGTGGTGCCGGTTCCATCGCTGGCGGCGAGCGCGGCCCCGGCGGCGAAGCCCCCGTTGGCGTGGGTGCGGGCAGCGCCGGCCTGCCGATTTCCCGCCGGTAGCGGCGAGCACGGCTCCGACGTCCACCGGGTCGTCGTCGACGGCGGCGAGATTCAGTTCTCCGCGGAGCGCATCTGCCTATGGGGCGACGAAATTCGCCGAACGACGCCGCCCACGGAAAAGACGCCAGAACCGGCCCCGGGCGCGTGGGTCGAGGGCAAGCGACCGCTCCCGATCCTCCCGAGCCGGTGGGCGCCGTCGGCGGTCTCGGCGACGGCAGAGGCGCCCTTTGCCTTTGATTTTGATGATCTTGCACGCATGGTCGTCGGCATCGCCGAGAATCGTCAGGAGATCCTTCGCCCCGAGGTTGCCGGCTCACGACGGGCCGAACGGCGTGCCGTGCTCATCGAAACCCTCGACGGGCGGACGGTCGCCCTCTCCACGAAAACGGAAAAAGACTCGGCCCTTGTTCCTCGATCCGGGCGAGCGGGCGAGGACGACCTGCTCGCCCTGGAGGAGACCTACGAAGCGGCGTTTGCGGCGCGTCGCTGGCTGACAACGCCGCTCCCGCCGCCGCCGTTTCCGCCGCCGGAAGACCGCGAACGTCCGATGAGCGCCCCCGTCGGCCACCGGCTCGCGTTCCGCGGAATGCCCCTCGAAAAGCTGCTCCCCCAGGTGACCGATGCGGTCCGCCGCCACGCGTTTCGCCTCGACGTGCTCGATGACGAAACGATTTACCGCCTTCTCCACGCGCCGGAGTGGCCGGTCGCCGCCGC
Organism: Sorangium cellulosum; assembly: GCA_020720045.1. GTDB lineage: Bacteria > Myxococcota_A > Polyangia > Polyangiales > Polyangiaceae > JAAFHJ01. The sequence continues at coordinate 23,177 of DYPH01000103.1, forward strand.
CGACATCATCGCGGTCCGCCGCCACGAATCCCCTTTTTCCGAGCAAAACGCGCGCGCCGCGATCCCCAAATCGACCACCAGCACGGCGCCTAAGCCGGCCCTCCTCTGGCTCCACGATGCCGGTGACGACGGCCGCGTGCCGACCTTCGCGCAGGCGCTGGCCGACGCCCTCGACGTGGTCGTCGTTGCCGTCCCCGGCCCGATCATGGACGGCGCCGGGGCCTCGCGCTGGACGGAGAACCCGTTCATTGACAACCGGCATATTCGCAAATTGCTTCACGAACTCAATACGCCAGGCATCACGGCGGACCCTCGCGGGTGGCTGATCGCCGGCCAAGGGCAAGGGGCGGCGGTGGCGATCCAGCACCAAATGCTGCTGCCCGAACTCTATGCGGGGGCGTTCGCCTGGTATCCGCGCACGACCGGCCTCATCCTCCTACGAAACCCGGGACGGCCGCTCGCCGGGACGTCGCTTGTCGTCTGGGCCGCCACCGAGGACGGAATCCGGGGACGACCTCCAGGTGACGTTCGCACCGCGGCCGCGGTTTTCCGTCAACGGCTCCAAAGAAGTTCTCGGATCCGGCGCTTCGCCGGGACGAGACAAAGAAGTGGAGACGGCCCTGCTTCCGTTCGCGGCGAAGGTGTTCGCCCATCGATAGCCCCCGGGACGCCGGTTTTCCGACGCGCGCGCCGTTGAAACGCACAAACATACAAATGCTGGGCCCGCTTCGCAGACGGCTGCTTCGGGGGCATTGGCAAAGCCGCCTGTGACGCGGAATTCAGGCGCACAAACGACAAACGCCTGACTCTTTTCGCAGAAAGTCAGGCGTTCCAAAACTTCTTGGGGCCATCGACCGCGGCATCTACGCCGCGAAGGAAAGCCGAAAATCAAACGCACAAAAGACGAACGCCTGACTCTCTTTGCAGAAAGTCAGGCGTTCTAAAAAGTCCCGGCGGCGTCCTACTCTCCCACAGGGCTTCCCCTGCAGTACCATCG
>DYPH01000227.1 GCA_020720045.1 Sorangium cellulosum
CCGCCGCTTCCCGGATCGTCTCGAAGGTGAAGCCGTCGTAGAGCGTGCGGAGCGGATCGGTTCCTTCTTCCCCGCTGATCGTCCGGCGACCGAGGGCGTCGTATTCGTAATGGGTGCGCGTCCCTTCCTTCTTGACCGGATCGACGACATCGGAGCTGCTCATGCGGTTGCGGCCGGTGTACCCGTAGCTCGCCTGCCGTCTCTGTCCGGTCTCGGAAAGCAGGTTCCCGTCCTTGTCGTAGGCGTAGGCGATGGAGCCCCGGCTTATGAGCCGGTTCTCCGCGTCGTACCGGTAGGCCACCGTACCCCAGGCCGTCGTCTTGGTGGCGCGGTTGCCGTTCGCGTCATAGGTATAGGACTCGCGCCAGACGTGCTGGGTCGCGACGACGCCATTACCGCGGCCGGGGGACATCTTGTTGAGAAGGTCCTTGACCTTGGAAAGGTCGCTTCCGGTGAGGCTATACCGCTCGGGGCTCCCCTGGCCGGGGTGGAACTTCAGCCCTGCCTGTTCGGCTTCCTTCCGGTCCGCGCTGGCCTTGTCCTCGGTCCAGGGGTAGAGTACCGCGCTCAGCCGGGACTGGGCGTCGTACTGGTAGACCGTTGCTTGTCCCTGCTCGTCGACGTTGAAGGCGCGGCGGCCCTTTTCGTCGTAGAGGTAGCCCTCCGCACGGGAGAGCCGGTTGTTGGGAGCGTACTCCCGGATCATGACCGGCCGGCCGATCTGATCGTACGCCGTCTCCTGGCGCACGCCGTTGCCGTAGCGCCGCTGGGTCTCGCGGCCCATCACGTCGTAGGTATACTTGACGCTGAGCCGCTGGCTCGCGTCCTCCGCCGCCGTAAGTTCCCCGTTGTTCCCGTAGGAATAGGTCACGTTCCTGTTCCCGCTTGCCATGCCGATCCGTCGTCCCGCGCCGTCGTAGGCATAGGTGGTCTCTTCACCAGCCTGTTCATCGCTTTGATGAATCAGCTTGCCCCCCGCATCGTAGCCGTAGGTGATGGTTCCGGTGGGGCCGGCGGCACGGGTGATGTTCCCGCCCAGGTCCTTCACGAAGACCGTGGCGCTTCCATCGGCGTAGCGGGTCGTAGTCGTGCCCGTCCCATCGGAGTACTCGACGCTGACCTGCTTGCCGGAATACGCCGTCTGCCCGGAAAGACGCCCCTCAGGTTCATAGGCGTACGCTTGCCGGTCGGACAACCGATTCGTCTCGCCGGTCAGCGTCCCATACGCATCCTTCCGATAGATCAATTCCTTGCCGGCGCCATCGGTGAACGTGACGACCCTTCCGCGGTCTTCGTAACGGTAGGATTCCACCAGGATGCCGCCGGTGTATACCTTCGTGATGCGGCCGAGGGCGTCGTACTCGTAGGACTTGTCCAGGCCAGGCCGGCCCTCTTCGTGCGAGAGGCGACCGGCGCGGTCGTAGGTCCCTTCCCACTCCACGCCCTCAGCGTCGCTGACCTTGGCGACCTGCCCCAGATGATTGTATTCATACGCCTTCGCCGTCCCATCGGGAAAGCTGATCTTTTCGACCTTCCCGATCGCGTTCCAGGTATACCCCGTCTCTTTGCCGTAGGCGTCGATGGCGGTCTTCAGGTACCCCGACGCGTCGTATTCCCAGCGGAATACGTTCCCGACGCCGTCTTCCTTCCCGACCGTCTCGCCCCAGGCGTTGGTATGCCACACGGACGTGTACGTGTCGCCCTCGCTGACGGTCACCGTGCGCGCGGCGTCATCGTAGGTCCAGCTGGTGGCGGCCACCGTCCCGCCGGCGGCGGCGATGGTCCGGCTTTCCGCCTGGGTGATCCTTCCCGCCCCGTCGTAGCGGTAATTCCTGGTTCCGAGGGCGCTCCGCTCCCGGCTGACCAGGCCTCGCTCGTCATAGTCGTAGTAGGTCGCGTTCCCGTTCCGGTCGGTCTTGGACGCGATGCCGCCGTCGGAATTGTACGTCACCCCTACCGAGCCTTCGGTCTCCCGTCCCGCGCCGCTCAGGCGGCCCGCTCCGTCGTAGTCGTACACGAACCAACCACCCGAAGCGGCTTGTTCGCCCCGCACCCGCCCCGCGGGGGTAAGAGCCCGCTCCGAGGTATCCCCCAAGGCGTTCGCGACGCCGGCAACCCGGTTCCACGGGTCGTAGGTATAGGTCGTGGCGAGTTCCCCTCCCGTTGCGGCGGGGGTGAAGACAAAGAGGCGTTGCCCGCCGGAGCTCTTCCCGTAGTCGTAGCGTTCCGTATAGGAATCGTCGCTGCCGCTCAGGGTCTTGGTTGCGCTCGCGACGCGGCCCCCCGCGTCGTAGGCGTAGCTCTGCGTCCAGCCTCCCCGGCTCATGGTTTCCCTGAGGCCGTCCGCCCGGTAGGAATACTCCGTGACCATTCCATTGCCGCCGCTGACCCGGATGGGAAGGTGCCGCTTGTCGTAGACGATGCTCGTCTCCCGCTCCTTTCCGGTAAGAAGATCCTTCTCCCAGACGGACACGAGATCCTTGCGGCTGTTGTAGGTGTAGGTTCTTTCCAAACCCGTCGGGCCGGTCTCCACCGTCTTCTTGCCCAGGTACTGGTAGAACCAGTCGCGTCCCGCCCCATCGGTGTATCCCGTCACCCTGCCGATCGCGTCGTGGGTCCAGCGTTCGGTCACGTCCTGACCGGATACCGTTACGCTCCGGCTCGCCACATACCCCAGGGCATCATAGGTATAGGTTTCGGTCCCCCGGTTGCCGTACCGCGCGGCTATGAGTTCTCCACGGCCGCCGTAGGTCCCCGCGAAGAGCGCTTCGCCGTCGCGGCGGATTAGGGTATTGTTCCCCTGCCCGTCGTAGTCCCAGTGGGTCCGTACGCCATCCCGATCCGTGTAGTCCGTCCTCTGGTCGTTGCCGTTCCAGGTCCAGGTTTCGCTTGATCCATCGGAATAGCGGGCCATTGTCTTGTTGCCCCGGTTGTCGTACCCAAAGCTCGTCGTATCCCCGTCCTCCGATTCCCTGACGAGGTACCCGGTCCCCGGAGCGTAGGTAAATAGCTTTTCCGTACCGTCGGAATGAACCTCCTTGACGGTGCGGTGATGGTCGTCGTACCAATACCACGTTCCGACCCCGGAATGATTGGTATAGACCGTCAGCTTCTCCGCGGGATAATACTCAAAGCTTTCGCTCTTGCCTTCCTCATGGGTGGTCGCGGTCACCAGCTTCGCGCCGTCGCCACCCTCATACCCATAGGTCAACTCGATATGGCTCGCGTCGGGTTTCACGATCCGCTTCAGGCGTCCGTCTTCATAGGCAAAATGCACCGTATCCCCATCGACGTCGGTAACCCCGCTCAGTATGCCGCCGGTGTACGAATACACGACGCTCTGCCCTTCGGGCGCATCGATGCGTTTCAGGAGTCCATTCTGATAGGTCGCCTGATACGTGTTCCCGTAGGGCGCCTTGACGGAAGTTATCTTCTGGGTCGTGCCGTCCCGGATCAATTCGGTTCGCCTGCCGTTCAATTCCACAATGTCGGTTAATAGGCCGTACCGATTGAAGTGCTTGCGGACGCCGCCCTTGGTATGCAGGACAAAGCCGGCCGCCGTCGCCGCATCGTGGCCGTCGATGCTTTCCAGCCGGTCGGTCGCGGCGCGGGCGGCATCCTGGGGAAGCCAGACGCCATTGCCTGCATAGGGCAAATAGTGGGGAACACCCCTTTCGTCAATCAGGCATATAGTATCGTTCCCTATATTTTCATAAGAACCTGGGGTTCCCGTACCAAGAACATAATTATTTAGAGCGTGCAACTCGTTGGACCTACCAATGGTCGCTTTTAAGCCGTCAAGCTCCTGCTTCACCTGCTCGTATAAGGCCCCAATCTCAACCGCAACAGCCGCGCTCTCAGGATAACGATCATCCACATTTTCCCAGTTTTGATGAACCGCATCCGCTATGGATTGGAGCGCCGCAATGGAATCGGCGTCCATGACCGTTCTTCCACGAATCAGGCGGCTTTCAAGCGAACTATGCCATCCTGCACCAAACATACCCTGTTCTTTGTTTTCGGATATATAAAAACGGAAAATCTCAAAACCGCTCCCCGCTATGCGGAAATCGGTTTCCTCAAAAAGATACCGGCCGGTGGTCGCCAAGACCGGATCCCCGGTGGTC